>JBOHGX010000297.1:0-10092 GCA_050700255.1 Pseudonocardiaceae bacterium | reverse complement strand
GCGCCGGTGACCAGCTCGGGCACCCGGGCTCCGAGCAGTGTGACGAACGGCAACAGCGCGGTGGGCAGCGCGTGGCGCAGCACCACCCGCCACTCCGGTAGGCCACGGGCCCGCGCGCCGGCGACGTGGTCCTCGGCCAGAGCGGTGAGCAGGGAGGCCCGCAGGTGCAGGATCAGCCACGGGGTCTGTGACACGCCGAGCACCAGCGCGGGCATGATCAGATGGTGAGTGACCTCGCCGACGCTGGCGGGGGCGCCAGGGCTGGTCAGTCCGGCCACCGGCACCCAGCGCAGGCTCAGCGCGAACAGCGCGATCGCGCCCAGACCGAGCACGAACGACGGGATGCCCTCCAGACCGTGGGCCATCGCGGTCACCGACCGGTCAAGGAGCCCACCTTGGCGGCAGGCGGCGAGCACCCCGACCACCAGGGCGATCACGATCATGATGACCAGACCGACCGAGACCAGCAGCAGTGTCCAGGGCAGCCGCTGGGTGATCACGTCGGCAACCGGTTGGCGAAACGCCCGGGAGGTGCCCAGCTCTCCGGAGAAGATCCCGGCCAGCCAGCGCCAGAGCTGAACGAGTACCCCGTCATCGAGCCCGAGCTGAGCTCGTACCCGGGCGACGTCCTCAGCGGTGGCGGTGAAGATGTCCAGCCCGTAGTACTGGTAGATCGGGTCGAACGGCGACGCCGCGCCGAGCAGGAAGATCCCCACCGCGACCACCACCAGCACGGGCGCCACGAACCCCAACCGGCGCGCCACGAGCCACCCCACCGCCTGCCACCGATTCCTGGCTGCCCCCCTGGCCAGCGCGGTTGGCCGGGTCAACGCTTCGATGTCCAGTCGCCGAGGTTCCACAGCGCCCCCCAGGTCAGCACGCCATGTGCGTGCGGATCGACCACCGGGGTGTAGCCGTTCCACTTCTGGCGCATGACATAGGAGTGGTCCAGAAAGACCAGGAACACGAAGCCCGGGTCGGCGGCGTAGGGGCGCTGCCAGCTCTTGACCGCCGCAATCTGCTCGGCTGGGTCGGTGGCTCGCCGGGCAGCGTCCAGACCGGCGTCCACCTCGACGTTGCGGTAGAAGCCGGGATTGTTGAAACCGTCCCCGCCGAAGCTGGAGTGCAGCAGCGGGTAGATCACCTGGTCGGGGTCGAGTTGGCTGCCACCGCCCATCACCAGGGAGTCGTCGGCCATCCGCGGCTCGATCGCCTCCCACCCGAGGCCTTCCAGCACCACGCTGATCCCGACCGCCTTGGCGTCGGACACCACCGCCTGCGCGAGGTCCTTGCGCACGGTGTCCGTCGCCGGGTACATCAGCGTGAAGCGGGCTGGTTGCCCATCGCGGGCCCGGATGCCATCGGCACCGAGGACCCAGCCGGCGTCGTCGAGGATGCGGCCCGCCTCGGCGGGCTCGTACCGGAACTGGGCGGCGGGTTCCACATAGGAGTCGAGCACCGCGGGCACCGGAGTGGACGCGGGTACACCCTTGCCGGCGAGCAGGGCGTCGATCATGCCCTGCCGGTTGACGGCAAGGTTCAGTGCTTTACGGACAGCCGGATCACCGGTCACCGGGTGGCTCGAGGGCATGGTGACCGTGCGGTAGTCGGCACTGCGGTGATGCATCACCGCGAACTCGCCGCCCTCGAAGGTGCGCGCGAGCGCGGGAGGCAGCACGGTCGCGTCGAGATCACCGGCGCGCATCTGTTGTGCGCGGGTGTTGTCGTCCTCGGCGAACACGATCGTGATCTTCTTGATTGATGGCGCGCCATCGAAGTACTCCTCGTTGGCGGCCATGGTCATCGTGGCGCCCTTGCGCCACTCGACGAACTTGTAGGGCCCGGTGCCGATCGGCGCGGAGTTGAAGGGGGAGCTTTCCAGCGGCGCCGGTGTCGTCAGCGCCTCGGCCGGCATGATCCCCAAAT
The DNA here is from genome assembly GCA_050700255.1 of Pseudonocardiaceae bacterium. Taxonomy (GTDB): domain Bacteria; phylum Actinomycetota; class Actinomycetes; order Mycobacteriales; family Pseudonocardiaceae. The sequence continues at coordinate 8,166 of JBOHGX010000297.1, read as the reverse complement.
TGAGCCGGTTGATAAACGGTGCGTACGGGTAAGCCAAGTCGAACCGGACAGTGGATGGGTCGATCTTTTCGGCGCCGGTGAGCATCGGGTAGTCCGAACGGACGGTGGAGGCGAAGGCTGGATCCAGCACGGCACGGTAGGTGGTCACCACGTCATCGGCGTCAAAGGCCGACCCATCGTGAAAGCTGATCCCCTGGCGCAGCTTCACGGTCCACGACCGCCCGTCAGGGGTGACCGCAGGCTCCTCGGCGGCCAATGCCGGGACCACCTTCAGCGACGCATCGTGCCTGATCAAGCCATCGAACAGCTTCGAAGCGCCCTCGGTGCCGAAACCCAGCAACGGGTTCAGCGCCTCCCACTCGTAACCCTCACCGACCACGATCGTCTCCGTCGACGAGTCGGATGCTGCCGGCGTGCTACACGCCGGCAGCCCGGCAGCGAACAGCACGAACAGGACGAACAGGCGCCACTTCATGCCGCGACGGTAAGTCATTGCCAAACTGATGCAGTAGCCACCATCTGGGGGATGCCACACTCCAGCAGCGCGCACCCATCACTCCCCGTGCCCGGCGTGTCAGCTCTCCCTGCACGGTGTATCGGCCTCCCGTGCCCAGTGTGTCGGCCGCCCCTGCACGGTGTGTCCGCTTTCCAGGCAGGATGCCGATGCGTCCCAGTTCGAGCTGCCGCGCAACCTTGTGCAGGAGATGCAGGCGCACGATGACTCCGGTTCGGCGCGTCGCGCCTGGATTGCCGAGTTGCCGCTCATCGTCGACGACCTGTCCCGGCGGTGGTCGCTCGATCTTGGCCGACCGTTCCAGCCTGGCGGAGTTGCCTCCTGGGTGGCGCCTGCGCGCAACACGGCCGGTGAGCACCTGGTGCTGAAGGGCAGCCATCGACCTTGCACCGTGACATCGGCAGTGGCCGCGTCCGGAAGGTCATTCTCCGTGATCAGCACCGTCAGCACCGTCGGCACCGAGGTGCCCTGCAGCCCTGGAGTCGAGGCGACGCACGATCCGAGCGGGGTTGCCTATCGCTACGACGTTGGCCGGCAGGTCGCGGACCACCACAGTCCCGGCGCCGACCACTGTGTTGCGCCCAATGCTGACGCCTGGCAGCACGATGGTTCCACCGCCGAGCCAGACGTTGTCGCCGATCGTGATCGGCTGGGCGGCCTCCAACTTGGCACGTCGCGGCTCCGGCTCGACGGGGTGCGTCGGCGTCAGCAGCTGCACGTTCGGACCGATCTGCACATCGTTCCCGATAACGATCTTGGCGACGTCCAGCGCTACCAGCCCGAAGTTGGCGAAGCACCTGGCGCCGATGGTGATAAGCGAGCCGTAATCCACGTAGAGCGGCGGCTGGATTTCGGTGCCTTCCCCCACTGAGCCAAGCAGCTCCTCCAGCAGGCGCCGCCGCTCGTCCCGGGCACGCACGGAGGTGACATTGTATGCCTCCATGAGCTCCAAAGCGCCGCTGCTCTGCTCCTCAAGCTCCGGATCGTCGGCGATGTAGAGCTCCCCAGCGAGCATCCGCGAGCGCATCGAGCAGGAATCCGGGAGCTCGGCGACGACATATAGACCACGTTACGCATCGCTTCGGAACCCGTCCGCTACAGGCCAACCTTAGGCTTTCGCCTAGGTCTAGCAGTAACACTGCCAATGCCTTTACTCTGATGGGTGACCCCCACAAGCGCTCTCGAGGACGGCACGATGACTACTGACACGGTCGCCATGCATATGAGCGACGGCATCGTCAACGCCCCCGTTTCTGCGCTGTTCGGCCTCGTCGCGGTCGCTGGGCTCGGCTACTCGCTGGCCCGTGCCCGCTCCGACCTGCGCGCAGACGACGACCGCACCGCGCCGATGGCGGGCCTGGTCGCGGCCTTCATCTTCGCCGTACAGATGATTAACTTCCCAGTGCTGCCCGGGGTCAGCGGGCACCTGCTGGGCGGGGCACTCGCCGCCATCCTGGTGGGCCCCTGGCTCGGCGCCCTGTGCGTCGGCATCGTGCTGGTCGTGCAGGCGCTGCTGTTCGCCGACGGCGGCCTCACCGCGCTGGGCACCAACATCACAAACATGGCGCTGATCGGCACCTTCACCGGTTTCGCGGTCGCCCTAGCCCTGCGCAGGCTCGTTACCCGCAGCCGTGGGGGGCTGATCACCGTCGCCTTCATCTCCGCCTTGGTCAACACCGTGCTCGCGTCCCTGGGATTCGTCATGGAATACGCGATCGGCGGGGCTGGCGGTTCCTCGCTCGGTACCGTCGCGGTGGCCATCATCGGGGTGCACATCCTGATCGGTATCGGCGAGGGCATCATCACCGCGCTCACCGTCGGTGCTGTCGCCTCCTCTCGCCCGGACCTCGTATATCTGTTGCGGCGATCGCCCGCGCGGACCCGGGGAACGACCACAGCCCCTGCTACCGCCGAGGGAAGTGCGTCATGACCACCCCGCACCGCCGGCGTGGCTCCGTGGCGTTCTTCGTCGGTTTCGGCGTCATCGCGCTGCTGATCGCCGGGCTGCTGTCCTACCTGGCCTCGAGCAAACCTGACGGCCTGGACACCGTCACTCTCAATGGCTGCGAGATCACCGAGGTGGGCGGCGCCGAAGAGTTGACCGGCGAGTGCATCGCCCAGAACGCCCGCGATCATGCCATGGCGGACAGCCCGCTTGCCGACTACACCCTGGGCGGCAACGACGGCCTGGTCGGCCTGGCCGGCGTGATCGGGGTGGTGGTGACCCTCGCCCTCGCGGGCGGTCTGTTCTGGTTGGTTCGCCCTCGCCAGAGGCGCTCCACCCAGACCAGGGCCGGCAAGGCCTGACCCGCTGTGGGAGCCGGCCACGCGCACCCCCTGTTCCTGCCGGGCGATTCGCAGGTGCACCGGCTGCCACCCGAAGTCAAGGTGCTCGCCGCACTCCTGTTCGTGTGCTGTGTGGTCGCCACGCCGCGGGAGGTGTTCTGGGCATTCGGCGGTTATCTCCTGGTGCTGGCCGGGGTGTGGGTAGTGGCGGCGATCCCGCTGGGTTGGATCGCGCGCCGCGCCCTCATCGAGGCACCGTTCGTCGTGCTCGCCGTGCTGCTGCCCTTTGCCGAGGGTGGGCAGCGGGTGCAGTTCGCGGGTGTGTCACTTTCGGTGGCTGGGCTGCTGGCCGGCTGGAATATCGTGATCAAGGGCACCCTCGGGGTGCTTACCTCGCTGACGCTGGCTGCGACGACCGTGCCGCGCGATCTGCTGATCGGACTGCAACGCCTGCGGATGCCCAACACCATCACCACGATCGCCACCTTGATGTTGCGATACATCGAAGTGATCGTCGGTGAGGCTCGCCGGATGCGGATCGCCCGGATCTCCCGGGGCCACGACCCGCGGCTGCTCTGGCAGGCGGGTGCCACCGCCCGCAGCGTGGGCAGCCTGTTCCTGCGTTCCTATGAGCGCGGCGAACGGGTACATCTCGCCATGCTGACGCGAGGCTGGAATGGGACGATGCCGGTTCTGCACGAACAGCTCACCAGTCGCCGAGAATGGCTGCTCGGGCTGGCTCCGGTGGCGGCGGCGACCCTGCTCGCATCCGGGGCATGGTGGTTTGGGTGACCGCCCCGTCGCTGCGGGTGACCGGGTTGAGCTTCGCCTATCCCGACGGTCGCCGCGCGCTGGAGGGCATCGACCTCACCGTGGCGCCCGGTGAACGGGTCGCACTACTGGGTCCCAACGGTGCCGGTAAGACCACCCTCGTCCTGCACCTCAACGGCGTTCTCCAGCCGGCTACCGGCTGCGTTCAGGTGGGCGAACTGCCCGTAATCAGGGAGCACCTGCGGGAGATCCGACGCCGAGTGGGGATCGTGTTCCAAGACCCTGACGACCAGCTGTTCATGCCCACTGTGGCGGAGGACGTGGCGTTCGGACCGGCGAACTTCGGGTTGCGCGGTGCCGAGCTGCAGGCTCGGGTGCGCGCGGCCCTGGCCGCTGTCGGGATGGGCGAACACGCGCAACGTTCACCGCTGCATCTGTCCGGTGGGCAGCGCCGGCGTGCTGCGCTGGCCACCGTGTTGTCCTGCGATCCGGAGATCCTGGTGCTCGACGAGCCGTCTTCGAACCTGGACCCGGTAGCTCGCCGGGAACTGGCTGAGGTGTTGCTGGAGCTGGACCGGACGATGTTGATGGTGACTCACGACCTGCCCTACGCCCTGCAATTGTGCCCGCGAAGCGTGGTGCTCGACGGCGGCCGGCTGGTCGCAGACGCTCCGACCCGAGACCTGCTCGCCGATGGCGACCTGCTGAGCCGGCACCGCCTGGAGCTACCGTTCGGCTTCAGCGTCGCCTGATCCCTCAGCCGCCGTTGCGGTCGGGCGGCTCGGTCGACTTCTTCTGGGCTGATTTGTTCTCGTCATCCGGTGGGTGCGACGAGTTCGCCGGCTGATCCGCCGTCGACACCGGCTGCTGCGGTGCCGTGGTCTCAGTCGATTCCGGGGGTGGGGCCTGCTGCCTCGTCGACGAGCCGCCCGAATCCGCACTATCAGTGGGGCCGCCCAGCGACGGCGTCAGCCCGACCTCCGGGCCGGGCACCTCCCTGCGGGCCACCTCTTCTGCCGCCCGTAGTTCAGCGGCTATCTGCGGGTCTGTGGTCGTGTCGAACCACCCCGCGACGGCGTCGTCGTCGTCCTCAGGCCGGCTGGAAGACACGTAGTCCCGGCTGGGTTCGAACCGGAACACCCCATCGTCCCCTGGCGCGCCGAGCATCTTGCTGAATCCTTCGAGAGCCTTGCCGAAGTCGCTGGGCACTAGCCACACCTTGTTCGCGTCGCCCTGGGCCATCTGCGGCAGCGTCTGCAGGTACTGATAGGCCAGCAGCTCAGGAGTCGGCCGGCCCGCTTTGATCGCGGCGAACACCTTCTCGATCGCTTTGGCCTGGCCCTGCGCCTGCAGATAACGTGCTGCCCGTTCGCCCTGTGCACGCAGGATGCGGGACTGCCGCTCGGCCTCGGCGCCGAGGATCGCAGCCTGCTTTGCGCCCTCCGCGGACAGGATCGCGGCCTGTTTTTGACCCTCCGCAGTCTTGATCGCCGACTCACGCTGGCCCTCGGCGGTGAGGATAGTGGCGCGCTTCTCCCGGTCGGCGCGCATCTGCTTTTCCATCGAGTCCTGAATCGAGTGCGGCGGGTCGATTGCTTTGAGCTCAACGCGGCCCACCCGGATGCCCCACCGTCCGGTCGCTTCGTCGAGCACCCCGGAGAGTTGACCGTTGATGAAGTCCCGGGAGGTCAGGGTGTCCTCCAGGCTCATTCCGCCCACTACGTTACGTAACGTGGTGGTGGTCAGTTGCTCGACTGCGGCGATGTAGTTGGAGATCTCATACACCGCATCCTTCGGGTTGGTGACCTGGAAGTACACGACAGTGTCGATGGAGACGGTCAGGTTGTCCTTGGTGATCACGGGCTGCGGCGGGAAGGACACCACCTGCTCACGCAGGTCAATCCGGGCCCGAATCCGATCGATGAAGGGCACCAGGAAGTTCAAACCCGGGGTGAACGTGCTGCGGTAGCGGCCAAGCCGCTCGACGACCGCGGCGGTGGCCTGCGGGATCACCACCACGGCCTTGACCACGGTGACAACGATCACCAGCAGCAGCACCGCAACAGTCACGAACAGGGCAACACTCATCAACGCTCTCCCAAGACGATGGCGGTGGCACCGGAGATGTTCATCACCGTAACGGTCTGACCGGGCTCGAGGACCTCGGTTTCATCGAAAGCACGGGCCGACCACAACTCTCCGCGCAACTTGACCTTGCCGCCGCCCGCGTCGACGGTGCTGACCACAACCGCCTTATAGCCGACCAAAGCTTCGGTGTTGGTCGGCACCGCGGCCGGGTGCAACCGGCGCTTGAGCATCGGCCTGGCCACGGTGATCAGGGCCAGCGAGGCGCCGGCGAAGGCGGCAACCTCCACCCAGATCGACGCGCCCAATGCCGCGGATCCGGCGGCCACCAGAGCTCCGACCCCAAGCATGATCAGCACGAAGTCACTCGACAGCACCTCTGCAGCGATCAACAGCAGTCCGGCGACCAGCCACACGACAGCGGCCATGTGCCCATAGTGGCAGATCTGGGAGCGGGATTCTGCGGTGATCGTCACTGGTTTATTTGGCCGGCGGTGACGAAGTCGATCGACGGCGCCCAGCAGAGTCGGCTCAAGATCACGAAAGCCACGTACGGCACCGAGTACTCGACACCAGCCCTGCGCCGGATCCGCGATCCCGCTTCGATCCACCCAGCCCAGCCCCTGGCACACCCCCTGCTTCCAGGGCACCCCGCGCGGCACGTCCGGCCAGCCAGGGATGCCCAATGCGGCTGGGCGCACAGCCTGCCAAATGTCGACATAGGGGTGCCCGCCACCAAGACGTGCTCCGACCGTCCACGCCGTCGAGCGGCTCCACGACCACGCCGTCCACCCGCAGATCGTGGCCCCAGACCCGTTCCACGAGTTCGGCGTCGTGCCGGCCCTCCACCCAGATCCGGCGGCTGCGCCCGACGAACCAGGGTGACCGGATCACCGTCGACCAGAAACGCCGCCCACAGCAGCGGAAATGTCCGCACCCGCCCCTGAGCGTCTTCCAGGGCCACCGTGTCGCGCTCGCAGCTGCGCACCGCGCCGCAGAACCCGCTCGCGGCGTCCTCCACCACCAAGCCGACGTCAACCATCAGTTGCGGCACCTCAGCCCGCCGGTGTGACCGCTTTAGTTCGTCAGGGAGCATGGCGCCGAAGGTAACCCGATGGGTGAATCCAACGGTGCAGCCGCGCCGCGTGTGCGCGTTGTTCGTCGGCGTTCTACCCTCCTACTCCGTGCCATGTCCCAGTGCGACATTGACTGTGTGGGCCTCGGCCTGGCTGCACGGCTGCGCCGCCCCTGACGCTGTGATCGACGGCCTGCATACCTGGGCAGGTCTGCATCAGGTGGTGGCCGCCGACGAGGCCACCGCAAGCCAGCTCGACCTACCGGGCCCCGGTGAAGCTCCGACCTCTGTGGTGGGCCTGCTGGCCACCGCCCGCCGGGCCGGTGCAGGCGGTGGCCGCCTGTTGTTGCCGGTGCCCGGTGATGTGCGCGGGCTGCCGCCCGATCCATCGCTGGCTGCGGCGGCGCTGGACAGTGGTGAAGTCGCCGTGCTCGCCGGCCCGGAACTGGCCGTGGTGCCCCATGCGGTCGCCGACGGTGTGTTGCGCTGGACGGTGTTCGCCGCTGGCCCGCTACCCCCGGCGCCAGAACCCGCGCTGTCCGACGCCGAGCACGGTTTGCGTGGTGCGGTGCGCCAGGCGGCCACGACACTGGTGGAACTCGACGTCGCCCGGCACCGACCCGGGGTTCGCGCCGAGATCGCCGAAGCGCTGGAACGCCGGGTCCGGCCGCCGTGGCCCGAGGGCACCCCCGGCCGCGCGCTGCGGGTGCTGGAGCAGGCCGACGAGGTGGAGGCGATCCTCGGCGCCGCGGAGACCGATCACCTCGGCGGTGCGCTGTCCGCCAAGGTGGCGACCGCCCGCTCGGCGGCGCTACGGCCGCTGTCCACCGCGGTGCGGGAGGCCCGGCGCTCGGCGGTCGCGGAGGCGGTCCGAGCCCTAACCCCGCGAGCCGGCCGGCGCTGATCGACCACTCCAAGCCGACCCACCGCCAAGCCGACCCACCGCCAAGCCGACATGGAGACATACCGGGCTATTTGGAGCTCCTTTACCCCGATATGTCTCCATAACGGCGGCAGCAGTCCGTTGCGCAGGGCGTCCCGTTGATGCCCGGGCCGGCCGCCGGGACCTGCGAGCACCGGCGGGCAGGAGCGCCGCGCATCTGCTCGGCGACGAGCTCGACGACCATCTCGGCGAATCGTGGGTCGGTGCCCGCGGTGGCGGCCCTGGCGAAGTCCATCCCGAGAGTGGCGGTCCGTTGGCGAACCTCGTGGTCGAGGTCCCACTGCACCTCGAGGTGATCGGAGATGAAACCGATCGGCGCCACCACGACGCCGGGGACCCCGTCGGCGCGCAGCACGTCGAGGTGGTCGGTCACGTCCGGCTCGAGCCAGGGCACTCCAGGGGGCCCCGAGCGAGACTGCCACACCACGTCGTAGCGATCCACCCCGGCTGCCGCGGCGACCAGCCGGGCGGTCTCGGTGACCTGCCGGGAGT
>JBOHGX010000296.1:0-11400 GCA_050700255.1 Pseudonocardiaceae bacterium | reverse complement strand
GGCTGTAGCCGCATCGGCTGCCGCGAGCCCGCTGCGATCTCGCCGACCACCGGCAGGGTGGTCGGTACCTCCGTCACGTCCACGCTGCGCACTGCGTACCCGTCGACCGCCGCCTGGTCGAAGCCTGGGAGCGCGCGCTGCGCCACGATTTCCTCGGCACACAGCATCCCCTGTGCCTCGGAGATCGCCACCCGCACCGGTGCTGGACGCACCGCGGCGTCCAGTACCCGCCCGAGTTGCTCGTCCAGCGACCTCACGCGCTCTCCTGCTCCAACCTATCGCGCAACCAGCTCCGCAGATCCGGACCGATATCGGGATCCTCCAGCGCGAAGCCCACCGACGCCTTGAGCAATCCTGCCGGGTTGCCCAGGTCGTGGCGCTCGCCGCGGTGCACCACGACGTGCACCGGGTGACCCTCATCGATCAGCAAAGCGACGGCGTCGGTGAGCTGTAGCTCGCCACCAGCGCCGGGCGCGATCCGGCGCAGCGCGTCGAACACCGCCCGGTCCAGCAGGTAGCGACCGGCGGCAGCCAACGTGGACGGCGCCTGATCCGGCGACGGTTTCTCCACCATGCCGCGCAGCCGTTTGACGTCAGCGTCATCAAGGTCGTGTACGTCATCGACGTCAAACACCCCGTACGCGGAGATCTGCTCAAGGGGGACCTGGAAGGCGCAGAGCACACTGCCGCCGTAGCGCTGGCGGACCGCTGCCATCTTGGCCAGGACACCGGTGGGTAGCACAAAATCGTCGGGCAGCAAGACGGCCACGGCGTCGTCGGACTCGGTCAGCAACGGCTCGGCGCAACCCACCGCATGCCCAAGGCCCAGCGGCTTGTGCTGCAATGCGACCTCGGCCCGGATCAGCGACGGCGCCCGGCGCACCTTGGCCAGCAACGCGTCCTTGTCACGTCCGCGCAGTTCGGCCTCCAGGTCCGGGCTGGAGTCGAAGTGCGCGGCCACCGACTCCTTGCCCGGTGACACGACGAGCACGAGCCGATCGGCACCGGCCTGCGCCGCCTCAGCCGCGATGTACTCGATCGCCGGGGTTTCCACCACCGGCAACAGCTCCTTGGGCACGGTCTTGGTCGCCGGTAAGAACCGGGTACCGAGCCCTGCGGCCGGCACCACGGCAGTGCGAAACGCACGGTGCCCGGGTGTAGCACGAATCGGGGAGCTCATGACGCACGACCTTATCGACCCGTAGCGCAGCACGCGTTGGCGTCCACCCCGGGCCGACATGGAGACTTATCGTGGTTATCGGGGCGTCCATAGCCACGATAAGTCTCCATGTCGGGCGGTTACGTGGACGAGGTGGGCAAGTGGGAGTGGCGGCGGCGGGTGAACGCGGCCCGGCGGGCGGTACCGGCAGCGGTGCGGGAGGCGGAGGCGGCCGCACTGGCTGTAGCCCGGCTACCACTGAGGCTGCCCGGCACGGTCTGCGCGTACTGGCCGGTCGGCGCCGAACCGGATTCGTCGGCTCTACTCGACGGGCTGGTGAGCCGCGGTTGCCGGGTGCTACTGCCAGTAGTCGGTAGCCCCGGGGCTGGTGTCGCTGCCGGGTCGGCTCGAAGCGAGCCAGACCCGCTGGACTGGGCTGAGTACACCGGCATGGGGTCGCTTCGGGTCGGGCGGTTCGGGCTGTACGAGCCCATCGGGCCACGGCTGGGTTGCGCGGCGATCGCCACCGCAATGCTGGTGCTGGTGCCTGCGCTGGCCGTCGACCAGCACGGGGTTCGGTTGGGCCGTGGCGGTGGGTATTACGATCGGACGCTTCCGCTAGCGGCTCCGGGCACCCCTGTGGTGGCCATCGTTCGTGACGACGAGGTGGTCGCCTCGCTACCGGTGCAGCCGCACGATGTTCCGGTCAGCGCGGCACTGACCCCAGGGAAAGGTTTGCTCCCGCTCGCACGGTTCTGACGTGCACATTTGCGTAGCAGTACCGGGCTGGCGCATCATCGTACTGGCACTCTCGTGTGCAGAGTGCCAGTACGTGGAGGCGAGACGTGCCGACCTACTCCTACGCGTGTACCGCGTGTGAGCACCACTTCGACACCGTGCAGAAGTTCACCGATCCGTCGTTGACCGACTGCCCGGAGTGCTCCGGTCGGCTGCGCAAGCTGTTCTCCTCGGTGGGCATCGTCTTCAAGGGCAGCGGTTTCTATCGCAATGACAGCCGTTCCAGCAACGGGGCTGAGGCGGGCTCGAAGGACAAGTCCGAGTCGGGTTCGAAAGAGAAGTCCGAATCCGGTTCGAACGGCAAACCCAAGCCGGGATCCGAACCCAAGTCCACTACCGACTCGACGTCCAAGTCCGGCTCGGCATCGTCCTCATCATCAGGTTCGGCGACCACCGCCGCTTCCTGATCGGGAAGTTGTCCCCACCCACCCGCTTTTCCACAGCCTGCCCGTGGTGAACCCCGGCTCCAGCCGGGATCTTGTCTAGCGTCGCCGCCATAGCCGTGCTGGACAGCGCCGTGCTGGACAGAGCCGTGCTGGACAGAGCCGTGCTGGACAGAGCTGGGAGGCGGAAATGGGGGGATGGCGACACCACAGTGGACCGCGCACGTTGGCGCCGCTACTGCGGGAGCGGTGGGATGTGCTGTGGCGTGGGTCCGGCTTCGGTCGCACCCTGCTGCTGCGCCGGGCCGCCGCCGCAGCGCTCGTCGTGGTCGCCGCGGTGCTGGCGCTGGCTCCCGGGAAGGGATCCGCCGTCGCGGTGGTGGTCGCTACGCAGGACCTGGCTCCAGGCACCGTGCTGGGGACAACCGAGGTGACGATGCGCGGGGCACCCGCTCAGGTGGTGCCCGACGGTGCCGCCCGGACCCTGGATGCTGTGCTGGGCCGGACGCTGGCGGCACCGGTCCGGCGTGGTGAGCCGCTCACTGATGTGCGGCTGACCGGCCCAGCTCTGGCCCGAACGGTCTCTGCGCAGCCGGACGCGGTGAGCGTCCCGTTGCGGCTTGCGGACCCGGACGTCGCCGCATTGCTGCAACCCGGTGCCGCGGTAGATGTGGTCACCGTAGGCGAGCGGCAAGACGAGCCGGTGGTGCTGGCCCGCAGCGCCCGAGTGCTGGCGGTGCTGGAAGCCGGCACACGCAGCGGGGAGCGCGACGGCAGGCTGGTGCTGGTCGCGCTCGACCCGGTGGCGGCGACTCGGGTTGCGGCAGTCTCGCTGTCTCAGACCCTGACCGTCACCCTGCACTGAAGATCATGGTGCGGGATCGTGGTGCGGGGGGCGGTTGTCCCGCAGCCATCGGTCCCGCTCGTGGGACTCCTCATCGTCTCGATCATTGGGCCGGTCGTCGGTGGTGCTGTCGGGAAGGACGTTCCCGAACACACGATGCAGCCTCCGCGCGTGGCCGGTCGGTGCTTCTTTCACGTCGACATCCCTCCCGACCGCATGGTCGCACAGAATAGCCCGGCGCCGATCACTTCCCGCTACTCCATCCCAGTGCCAGGATAGGTTCCTCACCACGAGCGAAGGGCGCCGAACATGACTTTAGGAAACAAGATCAAGGACATGGTGGGTCAGGCCGTCGAAAAGGCCGGCCCTGTCTTGGCGCAGGCCATCGAGAAAGCCGCTCCTCTCGTCGAGCAGGCCAAGGAAAAGGCTGCCCCCTACGTCGAGCAGGCCAAGGAGAAGGCCGGCCCCTACCTCGAGCAGGCCAAGGAGAAGGCGGGTCCGATGGTCGAGCAAGCCATCAACAAGGCCGGCCCGTACGCCGAAATGGTCGCCGAAAGGGCCGGCCCGATCGTCGAGCAGGCCAGGGAGAAGGCCGCCCCCTACGTCGAGAAAGCAGCCCCCTACGCCGTGAAGGGCGTCGAGGCCGCAGTCTCCACCGTGGACAAGGCTACCGGCGGGCGTTACCACGACCGGATCGGAAACGTGAGCCAGATGGTGGAGGATGCACTGAACCGAAACGGCAGGGTGAACGGCAGGCCCTGAACACGACCCCACCCGGCGGGCCCGCAACGGCGCCCCGTTCGGGCCCGCCGCGGTGGGTGCGCTACTCAGTCCGCGTCCGGCCAGGAGAGCTCATCGATCACCCGTCCGACCAGCGGTGTGAGGGTGGCCATCCCGTCGCGGACCGCCGCACGCGATGGCGCCAGGTTGACCACCAGGGTGCTGCCCGACACCCCAGCCATCCCGCGAGAAAGGCCCGCGTCCACGGCGCCAGCAGCGAGCCCGGAGGCGCGGATTGCCTCGGCGATACCCGGGACCGGCCGATCGAGCACACCCGCCGTGGCGTCCGGGGTGACGTCCCGTGGAGACACCCCGGTACCGCCGACAGTCACCACCAGGTCCACGCCGCCGATCACCGCGGTATTCAGGGCGTTGCGAATGTCCACCGATTCGCCGGCCACTGCCACCGAACCATCGACGACGAAGCCGGCCTCCTCGAGCAGCTCTGTGACCAGCGGACCAGTGGCGTCCTCATGCTCACCGTGCGCCACTCGGTCGTCGACGATCACGACGAGAGCCCGCCCCAAGTTGCGCACGCTGTGTTCCATGACGAGCACCGTAGCCGGGCGCCATCCGGGCCGAGAACCAGGTCCGTCGCTGCCGATCAACGGGCTTCGACCTGCTGGCTGCCGAGCGTGACCTGAACCTGCCGGGTCGCTCCGGCCGCGTTCTTGACGGTGATGTCGACTTGGGAACCCGGGGCATGCGAGCGGATCGCCGCGACCAGCGCGTCGCCGCTACCGATCACCCGCTCGTTGACTTTGGTGATCAGCTCGCCGGGCTGAATCCCGGCACCGGCGGCGGCACCGCCGGGTACCACCTGCTGGATCACCGCCGCACCGTCCTCCGGCCGTCCGGCAGGAACGCTCACTCCGAGGATGGCGTGGGTTGCCTGACCGGTGCGGGCGAGCTCGTTGGCGATTCGCCTGGCCTGGTCAATCGGGATCGCGAAGCCCAGCCCGATCGAGCCGGCCTGCCCGTTACCGACCCCCAGCGAGGCGATGGCGGTGTTGATGCCGATCACGCGACCCTGCATGTCGGTCAGCGGTCCACCTGAGTTGCCAGGGTTGATCGCGGCGTCGGTCTGGATCGCGTCGAGCACGGTGTCCTGACCACTGCCCTCACCGCCGGCCCGTACCGGCCGGTCAAGAGCGCTGACGATGCCGCTGGTCACAGTGCCGGACAAGCCCAATGGCGAGCCGATTGCCACCACTTCCTGGCCGACCCGGACGTCGCGGGAGCTCCCCAACTGAGCCGGGACCAGGCCGTCCAGGCCCTTCGCCCGCACCACCGCAACGTCGAAAGAGGGCGCCCGACCGACGATCTCGACCGGCGCGGAGCGGCCGTCCTGCAAGACGGCGACGAGCTCGCCACCGGCCACGGCCGGCGCCACGACATGGGTGTTGGTAAGGAGCAGGCCGTCGGTGCTGAGCACGATTCCGCTACCGTCGCCGTCTACTTGAGGGCCGCGGATCCGGAGCTGGACCACGCTGGGTGTCACCTTCTGCGCCACCTGCTCGACCGACCCGCCCGGCAGGTTCGCGGCTGGCAAGGCTCCCACCGCGGGCTGATCCAGCGCATTGATCACACCGGATCCAGTGCCGGCCAACTGGTAGCCGACGACGCCGCCGACGCCTCCCGCGGCCAGCCCCACCATCAACGCCAGCACCACGGCGCCCTTGACGAGCCCGCCGCGGCGCGGACCGGGAGAACCTGGCGGCATGCCGATCGGGGCGGTGGGTGGTGCCATACCGCCGGGCTGGGCGGCCCAAGCCTCCGTGGGAGCGCTGTCGTAGGGCGGGGCTCCGTAGGGTCTGCTCCAACCCGATGCCGAGCTTTGCCCCGGCTGCCAGGACGGTCCCGGTTGACCGGGACCCGGCCAGGAGGGGTCAGGGGAATCGCCAGGCCGCGCCGATCGCGGCGTCTCGTCGGTCATGTCTCTAGGGTGGACTGGTTTTCTGAGATGTCCATGTGAGGCCCCTGGGGGTGTTATGTGGATGATCGACCGGGCACTTCGAGGGTCATCAGCGCACCGCCCGTCGAGCTTCGGCCAGCCCGCACCTTACCGCCGTGGCGCGCGGCGACCTGCGCCACGATGGCCAATCCCAGCCCCGAGCCGGGCAGGGTGCGGGCGGCTGGCGAGCGGTAGAACCGCTCGAAGATGTAGGGAAGATCGACCTCGGCGATCCCCGGCCCGGCGTCGGCCACGTTCAGTGCCGCCGTGCCGTAGCTCGTCGGAGCCAGCCGCACGGTCACCGTCGCGTCGCTGGGACTCCACTTGGCAGCGTTGTCGAGCAAATTGAGCACGGCGCGCTCCAACGCGTTGGCGTCACCGAGCATGCTCCACGGCATGAGGTCGACGTCGAAGCGGACATCGGGTGCCCGGCGGCCCGCCCTGGCCAGCGCCCGCTCCACTACGTCCGGCAGCTCCAACGGCTCCTGCACCACCTGGGGGGCGTCCTCGCGGGCCAGCTCGACGATGTCCCCGACCAGCGTCGACAGCTCCTCCACCTGGGCACGTACGTCGCCGGAGATCTCTTTGCGGTCCTGATCGGACAGCGAAGGAGCGTCGGGGCGGTCGGAGGCGGCCAGCAGTTCCAAGTTGGTGCGCAATGAGGTCAGCGGGGTGCGCAGCTCATGCCCGGCGTCGGCGACCAGCCTGCGCTGGCGTTCCTGGGACTCCGCCAGCGCGCCGAGCATGCTGTTGAAGCTGGCCGTGAGTCGGGCGAGCTCATCGTCGCCGGAGATGGCGATGGGTTTCAGGTCGCCGGTACGAGCGACCCGCTCGGTCGCTTCGGTCAGCCGCTGAACCGGGCGCAGCCCGGCCTGGGCCACCGCGGTGCCCGCGGCCGCAGCCAGCAGCACGCCAGCTCCCCCGACCAGGATGAAGACCAGACCGAGCCGAGACAGCGTGTCCCGTGTGGTGTCCAGCCCCTGAGCCACGATCAGCGCGGCGCCCGAACCCGCCGGCACGGCGGCGACCCGCAAATCGCGCGCCTGGTCGGTACGCAGCGATTGGGGCTGTTCCCCTCGCGCTACAGCGAGTTCATCGGGACCCAGCGCCAGGTTGCCGCCCACCACGCCACGGCCACTGCGTTCGAGCAGGCCGACCCTGATGTCGGCGGCGCTGAAGAAACTTTCCGGTATGCCACCGAGCTGCTCGGCAGTGGCCAGGGTGCTGCGCAGCGAATCGGCGCGCTGCAACAGTGTGGCGTCGAGCTGGTCATAGAGGCTGGTGCGGACGGTGAAGAATCCCGCGAGTGACACCAGGGCGACGGCACTGCCGACGCAGAGCGCAGTGAACGCGGTGACCCTGGTGCGCAGCGACATCCGCCGATTCCCGAAGTTCGGGTCGGCTGATGTAGTCACTGCGTTGGTCACCGCTTGGGTCACGGGGGCGTCTCCCGCAACGCGTAACCCACCCCCCGCACAGTGTGGATCAGTCTCGGCTCACCAGCGGCCTCGGTCTTGCGCCGCAGGTATCCGACGTAGACCTCCAGGGCGTTGCCGGAGGTGGGAAAATCGTAGCCCCAGACGTCCTCCAGGATGCGCCCGCGGGTGAGGACCTGCCGGGGGTGGCGCATGAACAGCTCCAGCAGGCTGAACTCGGTACGGGTCAGGCTGATCCGGCGCTCACTGCGGGTGACCTCACGGGTGCCCTGGTCGAGGGCGAGGTCGGCGAAGAACAGTGTCGGGCTGACCCCGGTCACATTGTCGGGCGGTGACCTGCGCAGCAGCGCGCGCAACCGAGCGAGCAGCTCCTCCAGCGCGAACGGCTTGGGCAGGTAGTCATCGGCACCGGCGTCCAGCCCGGCGACCCGATCGGAGACCGCGTCCCGCGCGGTGAGCACCAGAATGGGCAGGTCGTCTCCGCCGCCGCGGAGCCGCCGGCACACCTCCAGACCGTCCACCCTCGGCATCATCACGTCGAGCACCATGGCGTCCGGGCGCTGCATGGCGAGCACGTCCATGGCCTGCTGGCCGTCGCCCGCCAGCTGCACGGTGTAGCCGTTGAACTGCAACGACCGGCGCAACGATTCTCGAACCGCCCGGTCATCATCGACCACGAGGATGCGCATGCGGCCAGTGTGGACCCCCAGCCTGAGAGCGACCTTAGACGGCCCGCACTGGTGGGGGCGACACGTAGCGCCACGGCAGCGGTCGGCGTCAGCGCGGCCATCGGGCGTCTCGCCTCGCTAAGGACTCAGCACGTCAACCCAGCCGTCGGAGCGCCAGTACGCACCGCTATCCCGCGAGAGCAGACCCTCATCGACGAGGTACCGACGAAGGCTGACATAGTCGACCTCACCACCGGCGCACCATTCGCGTAGGACCCCGTCCACCTCCTTTTCGGAGTAGCGCAACCCTGGCTGGAACGACTGCGCGAGGTGCTCGAGTAGCGCCACGCGGCGGGACAGTTGTGCGGGCAGGCGCATCAGCCGCCCATCCTGGATGAATCTGCGCATCGCCGATTCGGTGCGCTCGTCGACGTATCCGTGGTCCTCGATCTTGGGTGGTGGCGCGACGGGTGCGCGCGACCTCCTTGAACAGCTCGATATGCACGGTGAAGCCGTCGTGTTCCGTAGAGATCAAGCCACCGGTCTGGAGCCGTTGCAGCGCCCGGCCGACGGTGCGTTGGTCCAACCCGGTGGCGTCGATCAGTTGCGACGGGGTGCGTGCACCGAGCACCAGCGCCGCCACGACGCGCAGCCGCTCGGGCTCGGCAAGTAGACCCACCAGGACGTCCGGAGTCACGGCCTGCACCGCGCCCGGCCAGCGCGCTACGTGGCGCTCCGGTCCCTGCCCCGCATGGCCCCGCAGCACGCGGTATTCGGTGCGGCACAGCTGTCGGGCAGGACGTGCCAGGCCGAGCCAACGACGTGAAACAGCCAAAGCCCTGTTAAGCAGGGAAAGCTCCTTCCAAGATCGCCCCGCCTGAGTGTGCCGTTCGCTGACGCGCCAGATTTCTCGGCAACGTATGAGCGTTGTAGGCTCACCGTATGAGCGGCAAGAAGGAACGGATCACCGTGAGCCTGGATCCCAGCGTCGCTGCGGAGCTGAAGGCCGCCGCCGAACGCGCCGGAGCCGCCAGCGTGTCGGAGTATGTCTAAGGCGCATTGGACGCCCGGATGGTCCGGGAGCAGTGGCTGGCCCGCTGGCGTGCCGCGGCTGGGGACGTCGATCCTGAGGCGTTGGCCTATGCCCGTCGTGCCCTGCTCGGCGACGTCGAGCAGCATCCGCAGGCATCGTGAGCGGCAGGGTTCTGACCTCTTCTGCCATCGTGGATATCGCCACCGACCGCTCCGTGTACGGGCGGGCGTTTTTGGTGGCTGCGGTCGAGCTGGGATGACTTTCGCGACTCCCTCAACCGCGCTGCTGCAAGCATGGGCTGCTGTCCCGCCGCATGCGCGGGCACTGCTGGAACTGTTTCTGGACGCACCGGCGGTCGTCGTTGAGGACCTCGGTGCGTCGATGGTTCGACTGGGGGGCGCGGTCGTCACAATGCGGTCCAGGCGGCGGACTTGGTCAAGCGGCCGTCTATCGTGGAGTGCTCGTTTTTGCCCGGGCGGTCCACAGCATGCCGAAGTCCAACTGCGGCCGCGGGCTCGCCCGCCTGGTCACAGCGGGCAGGCCCGCTTGGCTGTCTCCATGACGTTGGCCAGCACCATCGCCCTGGTCACCGGCCCCTCTTGAGGGTGTCAACCTGAAGTGGTCGTCGTCGCCAGATCGCTTCCCACTGGGACCACTGGCCGTAGCCGGGTTGGGTTCTGGGGGTGCGGTGAGAGCGTAATGCGACTTCCTCGGTGAAGGACGTGCCGATCACGTCGCGCAGTTCGCCGCCGGTGAAGAAGTGGATGTTCAGGCCGGCCTTGGGGCCGGCGAGGTAGCGGACAGTGAAGCTGCCGTCGTTGTCGTCCTCGACCCGGTGGTGATCTTTGTCGATATCGGAGTCTGTGGCATTGACGCGGACGCAGAGCAGCCCTGCAGGCGCGACGCGGGCAGCCGCAGCGGCCAAGTGCTCGTGGGTTTCGTGGCGGGTGCCGTGCTGGAAGACCTGGATTCCCACGACCAGCTCGTATCGGGTGGAGGCCGGCAGCGCACTCAGGTCGCCGATGATGAGATCGCCTGCGCGGTCGGGGCGTCGCTCGCGCAGCTGCGCGATCGCTTCGGTCGAGATATCAAGCCCGACCAGGTCGAGTCCGGCATCGAGCAGCGGAATGAGATTGCGCCCGTTCCCGCAACCGATATAGAGCCCTCGCACCAGCCCGTGTCGACGTGCCGCCGCCAGAATGTCCTCGACAAACCGGACGGGAGGTTCACCGCGATAGCGCCCGTTCGCGTACTCGGCGTTCCAGGACGCCGGGACGTTCTCATCCACGCCCGCCGAGCCTAGGGGTCTCACCCCTTGCGGACCGCGAGAGCGCCCACTGGACAGAACACAGTGCCGTCGCTCGGACAGGTCCAGACCGCGACCCTCCCGATCACCGACGCACTGAGCGGGTGATTGCCAGGATGGGACGGACACGACGGCCAGTTGGTCGAAGACTGCGCCCAGAGCTGTTCGATCACCCACTCCTGAACCTGGTCAGCAACCCGCGCCACACGATCCGTTTCGGCACCGCTCGCCATCACACTGACACCAACTCCGCTGCCGTCACGGCTGAACAACATCGCCGACGCAATCTCGGGATCACCCGCCCAGTCGTCCTCGCTGACCACCGGCACCGGAATCCCGGATACCCCCATGTCGCGCAACACCGGTTCCAACGACTGCCTCAACGCCTCATGCACCAGCACAGCATCCCCCAGGCGACAGTCAGCTGCGCCTCATTATCAGGGCGCTCCTGCTCACAAGTCAGGCGGGCCCGGGATCGGTAACCGAATGACGCGGGCGGATGGATCACATCTGGTTGAGTGAGGGCCTTGCTGCTGGACGTCCAGGTGTCGCAGGTCAGCGGTTTTCTGGCGGCGCCAGCTCTGCCCCAGTGTGGCCACGGCCGCGCCTCCTGCGGCTGACAAGATCGACCTCGCCGGGCAGCTACTTCCCGTGCATCACCGGCTGCAGGTCAACGACGGACGCAGCCGTACAATCGGCGCCGCGTGCCAGGGCGGTGGTCGGAAGCTCACGGTACGCGGTACAGATGCGGCACAAGCCGTCCGGGGGCGAGGCAGCCAGCTCGATCCTGACGGAACCAACTTGCCCAGCTTGCTGGGCAAACATACAAGCTAGGCCCTCGTAGCTCAGGGGATAGAGCATCGGTTTCCTAAGCGGACCTTAGCGGTCCCCTCTCCCCCGCCTTGCCAAGCCCGTTTTCCCAGCTCAGTATTGGAATCTACTGCCCTAATGGCGATCTTCGGAGTCCCGCTCAGTCCAGTCAAATCCAGCCGTTTACAGCGCTCCGCGGACCATACGCGGACCAGTTCTGTCGGAGGGG
>JBOHGX010000295.1:0-2668 GCA_050700255.1 Pseudonocardiaceae bacterium | reverse complement strand
CCCTGGCTGCGCTGGCCGCGGCGGTACCGACGGCACCAGCGGTGCACCTGGTGAACAACGGCGCCGCGGCGCTGGTGCTGGCCGCGACCGCGCTGGCGGCCGGCCAGGAGATCGTGCTGGCCCGCGGCGAGATGGTGGAGATCGGCGACGGGTTCCGCATTCCCGACCTGCTGGTGTCCACCGGTGCGCGGCTGTGTGAGGTCGGCACCACCAACCGGGTCGCCCGCCAGGATTACGCCGCAGCCATCGGACCGCAGACTGGGTTCGTACTCAAGGTGCACCCGTCCAACTTCCGCATCACCGGGTTCACCTCGTCGGTGCCGGTGGCGCAGCTGACCGGGCTGGGAGTGCCGGTGGTCGCCGACATCGGCTCGGGCCTGCTGGCGCCGCACCCTGCGCTGCCCGATGAACCGGACGCCGCCACGATGCTGGCTCAGGGCGCTGACCTGGTCACGGCTAGCGGCGACAAGCTGCTCGGCGGTCCGCAGGCCGGGCTGCTGCTGGGCTCAGCGGATCTGGTGACCCGGCTGCGCCGGCACCCGCTGGCCCGGGCATTGCGGGTCGACAAGCTCACCCTTTCCGCACTGGAGGCCACCCTGCAGGGCCCGATGACGCCGACGGCGGCAGCGCTGGCCGCAGACCCCCGCACGCTGCACCAGCGGGCGGCGGTGATCGCGGCGGCACTGGCCGCGCTCGGGGTGGATGCCACGGCGGTGGCGTCACAGGCCACGGTGGGTGGCGGCGGCGCGCCGGGGGTGACGCTGGACAGCGCCGCGGTCAGCCTGCCGGAGCGCTTCGCCGCGCCGTTGCGGGTCGGTAACCCGCCGGTGCTCGGCCGGATCGAGCATGGCCGCTGCCTGCTCGACCTGCGCGCGCTGCCCACCGAGCAGGACGCCGCAGTGCGGGACGCTGTACTGGCATGCATGTCATAGCCACTGCAGGTCACGTCGACCACGGCAAATCCACTCTGGTCCGGGCGCTGACAGGGATGGAGCCCGACCGGTGGGCGGAGGAGCGCCGGCGTGGGATGACCATCGACCTCGGGTTCGCCTGGACGGCTCTGCCCACTGGGCCGACGGTGGCGTTCGTCGACGTGCCCGGGCACGAGCGGTTCGTGCCGAACATGCTCGCCGGGGTCGGGCCGGTGCCCGCTGTCATGTTCGTGGTCGCGGCCGATGAGGGCTGGATGCCGCAGTCCCGGGAACACCTCGAGGCATTGCACGCGCTGCAGGTCCGGCACGGCCTGCTGGTGGTGACCCGCAGCGACCTGATGGACCCGGAGCTGGCCTGCGAGGAGGCATTGGAGCACCTGGCCGGATCGTCGCTGGACAAGGTCGGCGCGGTCTGCGTCTCCGGCGTCACCGGAGCCGGGCTGGATGGATTGCGGACCGCGCTGGGCTCATTGGTCGCTGAGTTGCCCGCGCCGGACGTCGAAGCCGATGTCCGGCTGTGGGTAGATCGGGCATTCACGATCCGTGGCGCGGGCACCGTGGTCACGGGCACGCTGGCCGCCGGGACGATCCACGTCGGCGACGAGCTGGAGCTGGCTCCCGGTAGCCGGCGGGTGAGTGTGCGGGGGCTGCAGTCGCTGGGCGTACCCGTCGAGTCCGCGCCCGCGGTGGCCCGGGTAGCGGTCAACCTTCGCGGGTTGCCGTTGAGCGCCGTGCGCCGCGGTCACGCCCTCCTCACCCCAGGAGCGTGGCTGGCCACTCGCACCATCGACGTGCGCCTGTCCGCTGTAGGCCGATCCCCTGTAGGCCGATCCCCTGTAGGCCGACATGGAGACATATCGGGGCAAGCGGACCCCGGTGTACCCCGATATGTCTCCACGTCGGGGCGGGCAGCCGGCGAATTGCCGGAGCACGTGGTGCTGCATGTGGGCGCGGCTGCGGTGGCTGCGCGGGTCCGTCCACTGGGGGAGGATGTTGCGCGGCTGAATCTGGCGCATCCGTTGCCGTTGCGGATCGGGGACCGCGCGCTGGTTCGCGATCCCGGCGTCCGGCGTATCCCCGCCGGGGTCACCGTGCTCGATGTACGCCCACCGGTGCTGCGACGCCGCGGCGCAGCCGCTGCTCGGGCCGCCGTGCTGTCCATGATGGACGGTATCGCGGACGGGATCGCCGAGCTGCGCCGCCGCGGGTTCGTGCGGCGCGACGAGCTGATCGCGATGGGGGCGCCGGTGCCCGCCGAGGCCGCGCAGGTGGGTGGGTGGCTGGCCGATCCCGGTTTGCTGGCGCAGCGGACCGACCGGCTCGCCGCTGCGGTTGCCGAGCACGCCGCGGCGAATCCGCTGGAGCCGGGGATGCCGCTGGAGGCTGCCCGCCGCCTCACCGCACTGCCCGACGCGCGGCTGGTCGAACTGCTGCTCGGCTCCCAGCTGGTTCTCGCTCAAGGCCGGGTGCACCTCCGAGGACCGGGCGCCGGCCTACCCGACGCCGTCCGCAGTGCCATCGCCACGATCCGCGCCGAACTTGCGCAACAGCCCTTCGCCGCACCCGAGGCACACCGGCTCGTCGAGCTCGGGTTAGGCGCCAAGCAGCTCGCCGCCGCGGTACGCGCCGGCGAGCTGCTCAAGATCGCCGACGGGATCTACCTCGTCCCCGGTGCCGACGATGACGCCATTGAACGGCTGCGTGGCCTGCCCAGCCCGTTCACCCTCAGCCAGGCC
>JBOHGX010000294.1:0-2025 GCA_050700255.1 Pseudonocardiaceae bacterium | reverse complement strand
TCGGCATCGCAGTGCACGAGGGACGGCAGTGGGGCCTGATCAACCAGATCCTGGTCACGATCGCGGTGCTGGCGATCCTGCTGTCGGTGGCCACGTCGATGGTCATGTGGCGCAAGCGACGCCCGAAGGGGATCGGCGCACCCCCCAGGGAGCCCCACCGCAAGCTCGGCCTCGGACTGCTGATCATCATTGCCGTGCTCCCGCTGCTCGGGGCCACGATGCTGCTGGTTCTGTTGACCGAGCTCCTCGTCATCCGGCAGGTCCCGCCCGTGGCCAGGGCATTCGGAGTCGCCCCGCCCCGGAAGCGGGCCACCGCCCCCGAACCGGCCGATTGATCCCAATCTTCGGGATTCCAGCCGGGTTGTGCGCGCGGTTGGTCAGCCAGCCGCGCGCCGGCACAACAGATGGGGCCGGACACCCACCACGGCCTGTTCGACCGCGACGGCCCCACGACCGCCAGGCCGTCCGCGACGCCCTGAAGCACACCGGCATCGCACAGCTCTCGGAACGCGCCCTCGGGTCGCTGTCCGGCGGTGAACGCCAGCCGGTGCTGCTGGCCAGGGCGCTGGCCCAGCAGCCCCGGCTGCTGATCCCCGACGAGCCCACCAACCACCTCGACATCCGGCCCGCTTCGAACTGCTCGATCTCATCCGCTCCACCGGCGTGACGACGCTGGCGGTGCTCCACGACATCGACCTGGCTGCCCGCAGCTGCGACCAGCTGGGCTTTGCGGCAACTCTCACCGCAACGAATGGGTGATGACGCCGTCATCCATCCGATCTGGATCGGATCGACAATCGCTGGCAGGGAACTGATAGGTGTGACCACGCGACTTGTTCAATGACGCCCCCGCGTGTGAGATCCGAGGAGACGCGCCTATGAGCACCCTGCCCGACTCGCCGCCACCGCACGCTGCGATCATCGCATCGACGACCGCACCCACCGAAGCGTTCCGGCGGGGCACCACTGGGGCGGTGTTGATGCCGGTCACCAGCAGCGATCTCGTCGCCATGCTCGACCAGGTCCTCGAGGCCGTCCATCAGGTCAACCGGGCGCTACCGATGGCGGTGCTGGGTCGCGAGGAGCTGATCGCGTTCGGTGGGCTCCTCACTCAGATCGGCGGTGCGCTCCTGACCCTCGCCGACCTGATGAGTGCCCCGGTGCGCCACTACGACCGCACCCGAATACGTCACGCCGACACCGACACCACCGTGGTGCGACCACCACCAGCCGCCTCCCGCTTGCTACGGGACTGCCGAGACGGTTTCCTTGCGGCCTACAGGGCCGCCCGGGCGTGCCACGCCGACCTCAGACAATGCCCAGGGTCCGGGTCAGACGTTGCCCTCGGCCTAAGCCCTGCTCGCCCAACATGAGCCCGGCTCGCCGCGCCCCGCGAACCGCGTACCCGCCCGATCCGGCTTCTCCCTCCTGCTGGGCACCGGGCTAGCGGCCGTCAACACCTACCTGCCGCGGTACACGAGCCTGTTCCCCGGACGCGAGAGCCGCGCTGTCTCTGCACGGGCGTCTTGACAGGTGTGCGGGATCGGGTCAGGCGCGCGCTACCTCTGATCGTGGCGCGCCCGACCCACCGTCTACCTTGTGTCACGGCCCTGCGGTGACCTCCTGGAGCTTCTTCGCGAAGTCGCGCACCGCTTCGGCGTTGTGCACGCTGAGCGTCCCGACCGGGTATCACCTGCTCCCAGGAGACCTCGCCGTAGATCGCCCGCGCGGAGCTGTCCCCGGACGGCCTCTCCATCGGCTGGCTTCCGGGGCGGGGTGAAAGTACCAGCAGTATCGTGGCCCCGAGCAGCGGGAACAGGATCCCGAGCACGGCAATGATGATCAGCAGTCCGAGGCCGAGCTTGCGGTGGGGCTCCCTGGGGGGTGCGCCGATCCCCTTTGGGCGTCGCTTGCGCCACATGACCATCGACGTGGCCACCGACAGCAGGATCGCCAGCACCGCGATCGTGACCAGGATCTGGTTGATCAGGCCCCACTGCCGTCCCTCGTGCACTGCGATGCCGA
>JBOHGX010000293.1:0-44102 GCA_050700255.1 Pseudonocardiaceae bacterium | reverse complement strand
CACGCTGCTCGTCGTGCTAGTCACCCCGCGGTCCTCGGGTGCTGCTCACACGGTCGCCATCACAGCTCCCTTCGCAGGGGCGGTAACTGAGGAGAGAGTGCCGGATCCGACGGGATAGCATCGGTCGCCGGATCCCCAACCTGATTGCCGAACCTGATCAACAAGGAGCCACTGTGTCGCAGCTCAGTCCCGTGTCCACCGAGCCCGCCGCGAGCGTGCTGGTGCCGGGCGGGACCACAGCCGGTCAGGCGGTGCGGGATGCGGGCTTGCCCGGCAAGGGCGCCGACGCCGTGGTGGTTGTGCGGGATGCCGAGGGCAGACTGCGTGATCTGTCCTGGGCGCCAGAGACCGACACGGCAGTGGAGCCGATCGCGGCCTGCACTGAAGCGGGCCGTAGCGTCATCCGGCATTCCTGCGCCCACGTGCTGGCGCAGGCCGTTCAGGACCAGTTCCCGGACGCCAAACTCGGTATCGGGCCGCCGGTGAAAGACGGCTTCTACTATGACTTCGACGTCGACCGGCCGTTCACCCCCGAGGATCTGCAGGCGCTGGAAAAGCGGATGAAGCAGATCCTCAAGCAGTCCCAGCGGTTCTCTCGCAGGGTCGTGGAATCGGTCGAGGACGCACGGCAGGAGCTGGCGGCCGAGCCGTACAAGTTGGAACTGATCGACCTGAAGTCCGACGTGGACATCTCCGAGGTGATGGAGGTCGGCGGCGGCGAGTTGACCATCTACGACAATCTCGATCCGCGGAGCGGAGAGCGGATCTGGAGTGATCTGTGTCGCGGCCCGCATGTGCCGACGACCAAACACATTCCTGCCTTCACCCTGACCCGCGTCGCGGCGGCGTACTGGCGGGGCAAAGAGCGCAACCCCCAACTGCAGCGCATCTATGGAACGGCGTGGGAGTCGCAGGAGGCGCTCGATCACCACTTGGCAATGCTCGCCGAGGCCGAGCGCCGTGACCACCGCCGCCTCGGTACCGAGCTGGATCTGTTCAGTTTCCCCGACGAGATCGGCTCCGGTCTCGCGATGTTCCATCCCAAGGGTGGCATCATCCGGCGTGAGCTGGAGGACTACTCACGACGCCGTCACGAGGAGGCGGGTTATGAGTTCGTCTATACCCCGCACATCACCAAGTCTCATCTGTTCGAGGTATCCGGCCATCTGGACTGGTATGCCGAGGGAATGTTTCCCGCCATGCACCTGGACGCCGAAACCAACGCAGACGGCACAGTCCGCAAGCCCGGCCAAGACTACTACCTGAAGCCGATGAACTGCCCGTTCCACAACCTTATCTACAGGTCGCGCGGGAGATCTTATCGGGAACTGCCGCTGCGACTGTTCGAGTTCGGCACGGTGTATCGCTACGAGAAATCCGGTGTCGTGCACGGGTTGACGCGAGTCCGTGGCATGACCCAGGACGACGCTCACATCTACTGCACTGCCGAGCAGGTGCAGGCGGAGCTGCAGTCGCTGCTGTCGTTCGTGCTCGGCCTGCTGCGTGACTACGGCCTGGCAGACTTCTACATCGAGCTGTCCACTCGAAATGACGAGAAGTACATCGGTACTGACGAGGTCTGGGCCGAGGCGACCGATACCTTGCGCCGGGCCGCTGAGGCCAGCGGACTGGACTTGGTGCTCGACCCTGGTGGCGCGGCGTTCTACGGTCCCAAGATCTCGGTACAGGCCACGGACGCGCTGGGCCGTAGCTGGCAGATGTCGACCATTCAAGTCGATTTCACCATGCCCGAGCGATTCGGATTGGAATACACCGCCGCTGACGGCTCACGGCAGCGCCCGGTCAAGATTCACCGGGCACTTTTCGGCTCGATCGAGCGGTTCTTCGGCATCCTCACCGAGCACTACGCCGGGGCGTTCCCGGCGTGGCTGGCTCCGGTGCAAGTGGTCGGTATCCCGATCGCGGACGAGCATGCCGAGCACCTGCATCGGGTGGCGAAGAAGTTGCGCGCCAAGGGGATCCGCGTCGATGTCGACGCGTCCGACGATCGGATGCAGAAGAAGATCCGCAACCACACCACCCAAAAGGTTCCGTTCATGCTGCTGGCCGGGGCAAAGGACGTTGAGGCAGGTGCGGTGTCCTTCCGATTCCGCGATGGCAGCCAAATCAATGGCATTCCAGTCGACGAAGCAGTCACCGGCGTCACGGAGTGGATCGCGCAGCGCGTCAACACCTCCCCCACCGCCGATGACTTCACCCCCGAGAAGGGCTCACACGGGGGTCGATGACCGCGCCCTGAGTTCGGCGTCACATGGATGCCTGTGGTGGTCCGCCGCCTTCAGGAGGACCATGGGGTGACCGGCGTCACCAGGAGGGAACAGATGAAGGTCGAGGAAATCCTGAAGGCGAAGGGTCGATCGGTCGAGACCATCGAGTCGGGGGCCAGCATCGCTGAGGCAGTAGGCCGCCTCAACGGGCCCCCTCAGATCGGGGCCCTGGTCATCTGCGGCGAGGAAGGTCAGCGGCCGATCGCCGGCACGCTGACTGAGCGTGACGTCATACGTGCTCTCGGCAGCTACAGTGCGAAGCTGTTGACCATGCGCGTGTCCGACGTCATGTCGCGCAACGTTCCGGTCTGCGCACCGCAGGACAGCATCGCGCGGCTCATGCAACAGATGACCGCCTCTCGCTACCGCCACCTGCCCGTGGTCGACCGGGGCAAGCTGGTCGGCCTGGTGAGTATCGGTGACGTCGTCAAGGCGCGGGTCTCGGACATGGAGCTCGAGACGGGGCTGCTCCGGGATCTTTACATCGCGCGCGGATAGCCCAGCTGGCGGTTCCATTACATGGAGTAGCGTCCCGACATCTCCCGGCCGCCCCGAGCGCAGCGTACCGTGCTCTTAGCGCGGAAGATCGCGCAGAGGCGGAGTGAAACCATGAGCAACGTCGACAAGTATCGGTTCACGCACCAAGCGTTCAATCGCCGTGACTGGACAGCGCTCATCGAGAATTTTGCCGCCGACGCCGAGTACACCGATCAGGCACGCGGAGTCACGGTCAAGAGTCCACAGGAGTTAGTGGACTACCTCAGGGTCAATTGGGTAGCGGCGTTCTCCGACGCCGCGATCACCGAGGTCGGCTACATCGATGCCGGTAACCATGTGATCGCACAGTTCACCGCGGCCGGGACCAATGATGGCGCATTCGGGCCGATGCCGCGCACCGGACGGCGAATATCCACACAATTCTGTGAGATCATGCGGTTCAACGCGGCGGGTCAGATCATCCGTGGAAGTTTGTACTATGACCAGGTTACGATCCTCGTCCAGCTGGGCCATATGGAGGTCCCGCCGGCGACTTGAACATGCCCCGTTGTCGACCTCGTCCAGCAACCTTCCTAATCCACGAAGGCGAATTCCAATATCGCTCCAGGATTGTCCAGCTTGTCAGTTGGAGGCCCAGACTGGGGACCTGCCCGACCGGTGCTGTCGGTGACGATGTAGAGAGTACGATTGTCCGGGCTCAGCACGAGATCTCGATAGCGGTTTGTGGTCTTGAAGAACTGGGTGATATCGCCCTGAACCGAGCCGCCGTCCTGTGTGAGCCTCAAACAATAGAGTGCGCCATTTTTCAGGCTAGTCACCAGTAGGGAATTCCGACATGGCTCCAACCCGCCCTTGTCTGCGGGCAAGTAATCCATGCTGGACGGCGCTATCGACGGCCAGCAGATGTATGACTGCTCACCGCACGCCGGATCTCGAAAGTTGTGTGCGTCCGCGACGGTGTACAGCGTCTTCAGTGGCTCGACATAGTCGGGACCATTCCAGGCGGTCTCCCTTTGCTGGGGAACTGATGGCGGGGAAGCAAAGTTATCGTACCTCAGGCTGGAGCACGGCGGCGTGTTCGATGCCGACCAGTTCGCATACGAATAGGCTTGGTCGTCTCTGAAACCGGAAACATGCGGCCAGCCATAGTTTTTGCCGGCCTGGATCAGATTGATCTCATCATCAGCCTTGGGGCCGTGTTCGGCCGAGAAGAGGCGGCGCTCTGGTCCGAAGACAAGACCCTGCGGGTTTCGATGACCATATGAGTAGATATGACTCCGAACTCCGTTGATCACCGGATTATCCGGCGGAATACTGCCGTCGAGGTTGAGTCTGAGGATCTTTCCGACGTACGTGGTCCAATTTCGCGCACCGACGTCCTCGGCGGTGGGAAGATCTTGAGCCCGAATCGGGTTGCAGAAACGCTCAAACTGATTGTTACCCTGGTCGCCGATTGAATAGTACAGCTTTTGATCTGGACCGAGCAGCAGCCGCCCAGAATTGTGATCTGAACTGGCCGGTAGACCCGAGATCACGTCAGCCGGATTGGTCAGCGCCTGCACCGCTGGATCGTAGGTGTAGCGAACTATCTTTATGCGCCGGTCGACCGCAGCGTTAGGCGAGACATCGTAGGTATAAGCGATGTAGACGCCACTGTTCTCGCTTCCCTTGAGGAAGTTCGGCTGAAACGCCATACCGAGCAGGCCGTCCTGACTGTCGCTGGCATACGCGTCGGCGATGGTGAGCACGGTGGTTTTCGATCCATCCGCCGGGTTCACTCGGGTCACTGCCTTGCCGGCCTTCTCTGTAACCCAGAGAAATCCATCGGGACCCCAGGTGATCTCCCACGGGTCAGCCAAACCGGTGGTTAGCACGCGAAAGGGTGAAGGTTCGTCTGAGCGTGGTGCTTCACCCAGTGGATTCTCCGGGGAGGACATGCAACCCGCCGTTGACACCACGAGCAGGGTGGCCATGGCCAAAAGCCGCTTCATGTGTCCTCTCCCCTTCGGCAAGCGCGTTTGGCGACCGCTCAGTTCGTCCGACGCAAGGTACACGATGTCACTGTCCGTGGGCCTCCGGGGGATCGGGCGTCCGGTGTATGCATCCCGCCTGCTGGTGTAGGCCTGCGCTGCAGGGGGTAGAGCAACAGTGCAAGCAGATCCGCGAGAGAGGAGCCACAGATGAGCACAGCGAGTGGAGAGGCCGGTCAGGTCGCCGGGACGAAGGACAAGGACTACAACCTTATCTGGTTCGTCGAGCAGTGCCTGAGCAACACACTGCGCCTGGAGGCCTATATCCAGGATGCCGAACGCGATGGTGACTCGGAGCTGGCCGATTTCTTCCGCCGCGCCCAGGGCGAAAGCCGCAAGGGGGCCGAGCAGGGCAAAAAGCAATTGCGCAAGCGCTTAGCCGGCTGAACGCCAGGGTCAGAGACGAGCGATCGGACTCCCCTTGGGCTCCCTGCCACAGGCCTACATCAGGCTATGAGGCTGTCCTGAAGGGAGTCGAGTAGCTCCGCGGGGCCCTGGTACACCTCCACCGCGCCCGCCTCGCTCAGTTCCTCGCGGCTGGTCCCACCGGTGAGGAATGCGATGCAGTCGAGCCCGGCCTTCTGGCACGCCTGCACGTCCCAGACGGAGTCGCCGACGAAGACCGCCGGATCGGGAGCCGCCTCGCCGCGCTCCAGCGCGATCTGCAGGATGTCAGGTGCTGGCTTGCTCTCCTCCGCGTCGCCGGAGGAGGTCGCCGTGGTGACAATGTCCGCCGCATCGAGTGCGTCGCGCAGTGCGCGCATTTCACGTTCGCTGGCCGAGCTTGCCAGCACCACCCGCAGGCCCCGATTGGCGCACGCGCGCAGCAGGTCCGCGGCGCCGTCGAAGGCTCTCAACCGCGGCCAGTAGGGGGCATAGAGGGCTGTGTGTGCGGATCGCATCTCGTCGTAGATCGCGCGTAGGTGTTCTGGGAGGGGTGGCCGCCGCGTCCCGGTCATCTCTCCCGCGCCAACGGCACAGTCCCGCAAATCACATGATCGCGTCACTCTCCGGATCCGGAGTTCCCCGATGCGCCGCTTCGCTTGCCGCCGCCTGAGTTAGTTTTCCCTGAGGACCCGCCTTCTGGTGTGTCCCCGCCTCCTGTCGGCCCGCCGCTTTCGTCGCCGCCGCCGCTCGAGTCCGTCCCCCCTGGGGATTCTCCTGATGTGCCCCCGTTGCCGTCGCCCGGCTTCGGTCCAGAGGAACGTGACTGGTACTCACGAATGGCTTCACGGGCCTTCGCATAATCGGCTTGCGTCGCGCTGCCACTGGGTGGAGGTTGTGATGGCTTCGGCTGCGGCTTGGGCTCAGGATTGCCAGACTCGGTGTTATCGGACCGCTCAGCAGGCCGCTGGGTCTGGCCTGCCGGCCGGTCAACTTGCTGCCCGAGATCGGCTGGTGGGGGAGGCTCTGTCGCTGGGCCGGACTGGCCTGCCGGCACTGACGATTCACTACCAGGGGGCACCGCGGTCCGATTACCAACCAGCGCTGGGGCGGGCTGCGTTTGGACGCGATCGGCGCCTGGCCCCGCAGGCGGGGCAGCAAGCTCGCCACCGACCTGACCCGGATCGCCACTGCCCGCGGCCACAGCGCCGACCTGACCACTTGTTGGCGCAGCCACCACCAAGCTGGAGGACGTATCCGATGGGAAAAGCGGCGGCACGACGATCCCTACCACAAGCGCCGCTACCGCACAGAGTAATACACCCACCACGACTTGACTGCTGGATCGCGTCAGCCTCGGCCTTGGGGGTCGTGGACCAGGTCGTTGAACGTTTCGCTGGCGTTGCCGTAATGGCCGGCGCGGCCAAACCCTTTGTCGATGCGCCGGTCGGCGCGGCGCCGCTGGCGGGCGCGGCTGCGCCGCAGCACGAACAGCAGGAGCACGAGCAGCCTGCTCGACGTTTTCCCGGCGTTGCCCGAATGGCCGACCTAGCCAAGCCCCTTGTGCCCCTTGCCGATGTGCCGGTGGGCGCGGCTGTGCCGGAGGGGGCTCAGGCTGCTCTGCGTCTTCCCGGCGTTGCCGGAGTGGTCGAGCTGGCCAATCTCTTTGTCGCCGCCTAAACCGGCGCGGCCGAGACCTACCCGCGCTTCTATTCCTCGGAATCGGATCCGGCATGCCTGACTCCAGCTAGTTCGAGTGAAGCTGGTGCGAAAGCGGGTCCTGCCGTCGGTGCAGCCTGCAACGGTGCCAGATCAGCTACTCCGATAACGCCGTGAGTACCGCATGTCGCGCACGCAGGCGAATACCGAACAGCCGCCGGAAAAGTCCGCTGGGCTTGGGCATCGTAAACAACTAGTTTCGGCGTGGCGGTCTCTTGCCCTGACGCAGCGGCGAACGTTCGCACAGCTTCTGCAACTTGCATTGACGCCACAACACCATTCAAGAATATCACCGAGGGCGCGGTTTCCTCAGTGCCGTAGCCACGGGCCCTTTCGTACTCTTGTACCGCTGGCGGTGCTAGATCATACGCCGCTCGCTGGGCGTGGATAAAACCTCGACACTCGAGGCAACCGATTCCTGGTGCAACGACTTGGACCTGTCCGCCAAGTCTGGCAGCGAGACTGTCGGTTCCGAGTCTCGCACCGGTACCAGCATCGATGAGCGGTATGAGGTAGCGAATGGATAGATGGTTCAACGACAGACGTGCGCCGTGCCCGTCGACGCAACCGAGCAGCAAATCCGCTGCCTTAGCGTGGTTAAGAGCACTACGGTCCAGAAGTGGCGCTGCCACGGCTGTCACCGCCGTTGCAGGTGCCAGACGCTCGATAAGTTCCCGGAAGACGTCGACCTTGTACCGTCCGACGTCGTCTGGTGTGGCCCCGATGAGGCGGTTAAGATTGCTCAACTCGATACGGTCAGGATCAATCAGAGTCACGTGGCCGACGCCAAGGTGGGCGAGTTCTAAGACTACGAAGGAGCCAAGACCACCAACACCGACGACGGCCACTCGCGCTTTTGAGAGGGCCTCCTGGGTGGAGACGCCGAGCAGGGACAGTTGGCGGCTGTGACGTATACCTGGCGAAGGGACTGACACAGGCTCAGAGGTCGATGCCCGGAGGTAGCGCAAGACTGGTGAGTCTTCGGTGGATCCACCGACGATAGTCACTTGCCGCACCGGCACAATCGTCCCGGTTACCCGCTGATAGTAATGGGCGTCGAGACTGTTTCTCCCGACCACCATCGTGGCATGATAAAATGGATCAGGTAGCATCGACGCAACACGAGGCATCTTTATCCGGTCATTGGACCAGTCGACCCCACTGAACGTTGTTCGAGACCCCGAGTCAAAGGGATGTGAGTGGATCTCAATGAGACTCCAGCCCTCCTGACGGCACCGGGTCAATGCGTCCGCCACGAACTTACCGTTCGGACTGATTGCTGAGGGCGACTGATGAGCCAAATCTGCCGATCGTGCGCACACCAGCTCATGGCCTACCAAGCGAATCCTGCTAGACGACACGTTGGGCGCGGCGAGGACGAACGCCATCTGTTCATTGTCACCCCTTCGCCCTAACCCGTTATTGGCAGCCAGTAGATGACTACGAAGCTGCGACCAGAGGCTCGAGCTCAGTACAATGTCATGCACCTCAAGGGTCATCGTCTTTCTCCACTCAGTCTGCGCCGATCGCGAAACACCGCTGCGATCAGGTTCAGGTAAGACACCAGACTGTGGCCGCGCAGCAAGTCGGTTCCACCAGCCGGTCGCCAACCGATAAGGTGAATGCAGAAATGTCCCCACCCGCGATCAAGATGTTCTTTATCGGCACTTGGGCCACGCGTGAAAAAGTGGTTGATTGACTGGCCTTTGTCCGTCCGAATATCGTGGTCTGTCCAGAACCATTCCGGGGACACTGAGGGGTAGCCGGGAGTACCGCAGGGGATGTCGATCAGGATTTCAACGTGCGACTTGTTCCAGCCCGGAGAAATGGGAAAGCGCTCGACATAGAACCATGTGCCGCTCTCGGTATCGAAACGGACGTCGCCTAGCCGTTGCGAAAGCAATAACGCCTCGGCCTGGAGTCGGCCGAGCCGGCGCCGGGTTTCGAGGTCCTTGGTCATGACGTCAAGAGGTGCACCCATAGGTGAATGGCGTCACTACCGAGTAGTCGACTGCATTAGCCGGCAGTGGCTTATGATCCTCGAGCTTGACGATTTTACCATTGGGCATGCTTGCCATTACCCAATCAGACAGTACGCTCTTGCTGTGACGCTTGAGATCGGCGGCAGTCGGCTTCTCCTCACGCACATCGATGATTTCGCCGTTAACCATGTAGTTACCCATCTCGGTCTTCCGTTCTGTTGGTTGAATACCTCTGGCGTCTTGTGACTGTCGTGATAGAGGTGCGCTTCTACATGTGCTCCCGGCCGCTTGGTTGAGTGACGGTGCAAGCACTTTCTGTAACTGCACTCGACGTTGGCGTTGTCCACTGATGCATCCTTGGCGTTCATCGCTTCCGAGCTAGGAGGCGTTACCCATCCCGCTGCGCAATAGCGCTTAGTTAGGACTTGTGTACACAGTGAATTCAATACTGGGCTCTTTTGCGCCGTTTGTTCCGCTTGCGTATGGCTTGGCGGAACGCGGCGGCCTGGCGGGCAGCGTGGAGATCCATCGCAGAACGGAGTCGCAGCCAGGTAGCGCTCACCGCCTACAGTTTGTTGGTGCCAGTTCCCTACCCGCCGACGGAACCGTTTGACCACGGGATGCTCGATGTCGGGGACGGGCAGCTTATGTACTGGGAGGACTGCGGCAACCGGGACGGCAAACCTGCTGTCGTGGTGCACGGTGGCCCGGGGACCGGCTGCTCCCCCGGCGCGCGACGCCTGTTCAATCCGGAGGCTTACCGAGTCGTGCTGTTCGATCAGCGCGGCGCCGGCAGGAGCCTTCCGCATGGGAGCGATCCCGAGACCGACCTGTCGATGAATACCACTGACCGCCTCGTGGCCGACATCGAGCGGCTGCGCGGGCATCTCGGAATCGAACGCTGGCTGGTGTACGGAGCCTCGTGGGGCTCAACCCTGGGCCTGGCCTACGCCGAGCGGTACCCCGAGCGGGTCAGCGAGATGGTCATCGCAGCCGTCACCATGACCCGCCAATCTGAGATCCAGTGGCTGTACCACGGTGTTGGCCGATTCTTCCCCGCCGAGTGGGCCCGGTTCCGGGATGGTGTGCCTGCCGGCGACCGTGACGGCGACCTCGTGGAGGCCTACGCCCGGCTGCTCGCCCACTGCGACGCCAGTGTCCGGGAGCAGGCCGCTCGGGACTGGTGCGACTGGGAGGCCGCGGTGGTCTCGCTGGAATCCGGCGGCGTCCCTAACCCCCGCTTCGCCGACGCCCACTTCCGCATGGCTTTCGCGCGCATCGTCACCCACTACTTCCGGCACGGTGCGTGGCTCGATGAGGGCCAGCTACTGCGCAATGCGCATCGACTCGCAGGCATCCCCGCCGTGCTCATTCATGGCCGACTGGACCTCGGCGGCCCGCTCCTTACCGCCTGGGAACTGGCTCAGGCCTGGCCGAGTAGCGAGCTCGTCGTGCTCGACAACGCAGGACATAGGTCGGCGGAGCTCGGGGAGCACGTCGTCGCCGCGACCAACCGCTTCGCCGGTCAGCAGGGCACAGCGTCAGCTGTATCCGAGTAGCTGACGTCGCGGCAGCAGCAAGCCAGCATGATCGGAAATTCAGGCGCAGCAGGGACGTCCTGGGCCGACGTGGACCCCCTTCGTGCTGCGCGTAAGGTGTCGCGCCGTAACCGGAGACAACGGTGCGTGACGCGCCAGCGGAAACGCTTTCAGCGAGAGGTGACGACATGACGCCTGGACGGCAGCGTTTATCCCAGCGCCGCAAGGCCGCCGGGCTGACTCAAGGGTCACTCGCCCACGGTCTGGGAGTGGAACGCTGCACCGCCGCACGATGGGAGGCCGCAGACACAGCCGCAGACACATGGGAGGCCGCAGACACCCAGCCACTCCCGTCGATACGACTAGACGTGGCCGTCAGTAGGTCCTCGCGGCTGCCTGTCGTCGCGCAGCCTGTCTCGGCCGAGTTCGATCACTTGGTAGTTGTCGACGCCGGTCCGGAGGCCGCGATCGCGCTACCCCCTGCCCCGCCCGCGCTTGTGGCAGACATTGACCATCCTGCCGATATCAACATCGCCGACGCGGACATGCGGTCGTATAGGCCAGCCCCCATCGTGGTCGGGGTTGGCGGGTCCTGCATCCCCTTGCCGGCCCAGGCTGATGTCTCCGACCTCTCCTTCGTGACCACCGTCCCGCTGAACCTGCCCCTCACCGACGTCCAGCGACGTCCGGATAGGTCGCAGCGGTTCAAGCGATTCGCGGCAGCCGGCGTCCTTGCCCTCGTCGGGAGCGCGGCATCGGTGTCTTTGCTCACTTCCAACAACGGCCCCACCCCCGCGGCCACCGTCGGGAACCCTGTGCCTGCGGCTCCCGTGGCTGCCATCCCGGCACCCGACCCCGGCAGCAGCAACGAACTCGCCGGAGCACCAGCACTGAACAAACCAGCAGACGCTCCGGCCGCGTCGGTGTCCGCACGTCACACCGCCCGGAGCGCCAGCCGGTCCAAATCTGCCGTGTCCACGATGACGTCTCCTCGGCCGCGCACCCCAGCAATGCCCGCGGAGGCCTACGCATGGTCTCAGATGGCTGAACTCAGCGGGATGGATCAGAGCAGGGCACACCTTCGGTCAGAACTTCCACCGGCACCATGACGTCGGAGCGACATCGGTAGGCCTTGCCCGCTTAGTCGGCAACTGATACTAAAGATCAGTGGGGAGGCCACGATGACGATCCGACGGCTCGACGGCGATGATGCCGAGTGCAAGGACGGCTTCACGTGTCCTGGCGTCTGGGAAGAGCACGAAGGTGCGAAGGACGTCATCGTCGTGGGCAAGCGGACGACACCTCGCCGGTTCCGCTCGGGCCTGATGAGGTGGCCGTCCGGCTTCCCCGCCGGATACTGCAAGACACTGGCCTGGGGTGACCATGGATCTGGAGGGTCTGAGTCGGATCGTGGATCGCTCCCAGCGCTCTGCATTCCGACTGGAGGTCTTGCCGCAGTACCTAGTGCCGCAGGAGGCCGACGAGTTCGCGCAATGGCGTGCGGGTTGCCCGCTGACGTTGCCCACTCCAGAGACCAGCCCGTGGCTCGCTCGGATCCAGGCAGCGGTGGCCCGCGGCTACCGGTGGTACCGCGTGCACATCCTGGATCAGCCGTTATCCGATTACGCGCGTTACGAGTTGTGGGGCTATCGCGCCAATCAAGCCGCCGGCGAAGAGATCTACCTCGCCGATCGAGACGCGCACGCTGACCTCCAGCAGCTTCGTGAGGACTTCTTGTTGATCGACGACACGATCGCCATCCGGATGATCTATGACGACGAGGGGCACCTCCTGCGTCCGGAACGCGCTGCCGAGCCAGCCCGTTACCAGAAGATGCGGGAGATCGCGCTCAGCCATGCCGAGTCCCTCGACGAGTACCTCGCCCGGAGGCGGCCTCGGTTGACCGCATGACCGAGCCTGCCGAGGAACGGCATCGCCTCGCCGCCGCGCTGCGCGACATGCGTACCGATGCCGGCCTCTCCACCCCTCAGCTAGCCACCCGCCTCGGCTGGTCACAGTCAAAAGTGTCCAAGACAGAGCTTGGTCGAAGCCGACCTCAACCAGAAGACGTCGACGCTTGGGCCCAGGCCACCGGCGCCGACCCGGCGATCCGTGACGAGATGGTGAAGATCGCCGGCCAGGCGGCCGTGCAGGCAACGGACTGGCGCCGTGAACTGGCACCCGGCCGACGACGCAAGCAGGAGGAGATCCAACGCCTCGAGGCAGCCGCTTCGGTCATTCGGGTCTTCTCGCCGGACGTCGTGGTCGGCTTCGCACAGACCCGTCCCTATGCCGAAGCGCTGTTTCGCCTCGGCCGTCGAGTCGGACCAACGGATGATCTCGATGAAGCAGTGACCGCTCGGCTCGGTCGCCAAACTTTGCTGGACGACCCAAGCAAGCGCTTCGAGCTGGTGATGGGCGAGACGGCGCTGCGGCGTGTTCTCATACCGCCAGAGGCGATGCGGACCCAACTGAATCGACTCGCTGGTCTCACCGCCCGACCCAACGTGGTCGTCGGATTGATCCCGTTCCGCGCTGAGGAGCGTGTGCACCAGTACCACGGGTTCGCGATCCTCGGTGACCCGGAGATCGACGACGAGGCGATCGTGCTGGTCGAAACCGTCACTAGGGCCATCACAGTCCGCGGCTCTGGTGAGGTCGCGGAGTACGTAGAGCACTTCAACGGACTCCGCGCCGCCGCCCTCGAAGGCGAGCATCTGAAGACGCTGCTCCAAAGACTCGTCGCAGAAGCAACTACGGAGTGACCGCCTTAGTCCTGTAGTCTTGTAAAGGTAACGACTAAAGCTGAGGCGGCGGGCCCGCACCGCGCCAACACGGATGCGCACCCGTCCCGCGTCCCGATCCTGCGTCAGTTACTCCCGGTGGACGCCGACCGGAGGCGCACCTCATTAGTTCGCCGGTGTCCGCTCCCCCGTTGATCGACAGCCCTGGCACTGCCGCCCGGGCGCTTTGTGACTACTTCCTCGCCAACGCCGACCGTGGCGAGAACGCCACCAACGACGAGCTCGTCGCCGAGCTGGTGCACCGGATCCGCGCCCAACGGGCATCCAGCGACGATGGTCGCCGATGCCGAAGGCACTGAGCGCACAGCGCTACACCGATCCGGCGGCATCAACCACACCGATACCGCGGGTGGACGTGACGCTGCAACTATCAGCACGGACCGTGGCGTGGTTAGCCGACAGACCCCGCGCCCGCGAGTTGGTCGGCTCGGTCTGGGACAAGCTCACCGAGCTGGAGCGGACGGGTCACCACCTCGGCGCCATCGCCGCGCTGCGGTTCGTCCTGATCCACTACCAGCCTCCCACCCTCACAGGCCGATGCCCTCACTGCCGCCCTTTCACATGGCGTCGCCTATGGCGCGGCCGCTCTTTTCCCTGCGTAGTGTGGCACCAAGTCCATAGCGAGCTGCTAGGACCGCTCGCCAGCGGCGGTCGCCCTCGCACGCCGTACACAACGCGACCATTCAGGACCGTTGCCCGGCCGTCCGAGGCTGGGCAGGCTGGGTGGGGTGATTGGCAGCGAGGGTTGGGTCGCGGAGAAGTTCGACCGTCGTGCGTTGAGTTATGACCAGAGCGCGGTGCACCGGTGGCAGGCCACGCAGGCCGCGCGGTTTCTCGCGCCGCGGCGCGGTGTGGATGTGTTGGATGTCGCCACGGGGACCGGTTTGGTAGCTCGGGAGCTGACCGGGTGGCTTGGATCGAGTGGGCGGATCGTCGGCATCGATGTGTCGGTCGAGATGCTGCGGAGGGCTCGCCGGGTCTGCGATCCCGGCGTAAGCCGCTTCGTCCGGGCCAACGCCCAGGCACTGCCGTTTCGTGCCGGGGTATTCGACGCGGTGGTGTGCGTTGCTGCGGTGCCGTATTTCCCAGATCCGGAGGCGGCTCTGGCGGAGTGGCGACGGGTTTGCCGTCCCCAGGGGCAGGTCGTGTTCACCGTCCCGGCGCCCGGCGGGATCACCTGTTCGCGGTTGCTGCGCCAGGCTGCGGCCTTGGAAGGCATCGAGCTCGACGACCCCGGTGAGCCGCTGGCGGACGCCGGACGGCGCGACCGACTCGCCGCTGCCACCGGGTGGACCTGCGACGAGGTCTGCGAGGTGGTCTTCGAGGAACCGCGTGCCGACCCGCAGGCAGCCTTCGCATTTGTCGATTCGGGCTTCTGCGAACCGTTGCAGACGACGTCGAGCTCGATCCGCGCGCGGGTCTGGGTCCGGTTCGAGGCGTTGTACCGCGCTGAATCCGCGGAGCAACACGCGGTGCATCTCGTGCGGTTGCGACCGCTGCGAACCAGCTCATAGCGGCTGGCCTCAGCTGAGTGCCGCGCGCTGAGCCTTGGCGTGGGCGAGGCGGTAGGAGTTGGTGCCGGTCTCCAGGATGTTGCCGCCGAAAGTCAAACGGTCGACAATTTCCGCGCGAGTCGGGGATCGGTGAACGCCATCGTCCAGCCCGAAAACGACTCGTTACTCGCGATCGCGACACTTGCGGTTTCTTCCCTTTCGGTGAGGACCCTGAACAGCATCTCCGCACCCCGACGGTCCAGTTCCATCTAACCTAGCTCGTCAATATAGAGAAGGTCTACCCGGCCATAGCGGGCAATCGTTCGGGCGAGTTTCAGCACCCAGCCGCTGCCCGATCCACCGCGCGGTGTGACGCTGCTTGCGCGGCACACGTCCCCGACCACCACCACACACGATGGTGGGGCCAGAGCTGATGACGAAAACCTCACCAACCGGGGCCCCAAACAGATGACCACACTCACTCGTGACGTACTCGTGCCGCACGACATTTTGGGTGCACTGGCGTGCCGTGGTCGTATCAACGCATACTGGCCGATCTCGCGGATCAATTCAGCTTCCCAGCATTCAGCTCCTAATCATTCCGCTTGCAGCCTCATCCCCCTCAGCTCAGCCGTGGCGCGCCGTATAAGAGCCGTTGCCTGGTCCCCTGTCTTTGCGGCGCCACGGAGAACGTCGAATGCATGGATGATCGGTGCGATCTCCTCGGGATCGTCCAAC
This sequence comes from Pseudonocardiaceae bacterium, assembly GCA_050700255.1. Lineage (GTDB taxonomy): Bacteria > Actinomycetota > Actinomycetes > Mycobacteriales > Pseudonocardiaceae. Next base: position 28,628 of record JBOHGX010000293.1, on the reverse strand, counting down.
CGCTGCTCTCCGGCCAACGATTCCACGAACACGAACTCGTCATCGAGCAGCCGAAAACCAGACAGCGGTAGCACCGACATCGGCGCTCGCAGCGGGATCACACCCAACTCAACACCGGGGAACTCACTCACCACGACGAGGTGGCTCAGCTGGTCTAGCTGTATCTCCCGAACGCCGGGCGCGGACCACAGCGCAGTCTCACCGATCACGAACTGCCAGTGCCGCCCGGGCTCGGACAGGCGTGCCTGCCGCTTGACCCGTGCGGCGACGATCCTGTCCAGCTCAGCGTCCGATGCACCCTTGGATTCGGCACTGCCAGGCAGCTCAAGCAGTGCGCGGGTATACGCCGGGGTTTGTACCAAGCCGGGGAGGAACGCCGGTTGATACTCGCCGATACGGGTGGCGGCGGCTTCCATCGCCTCGATGAGCGTTTGCCGGCTGGCCAGCGCACCACGGGAAAGCAGGTCCGCAGTAGGCGTGTACTCGACACGGGCCGCGTACAGCATGTCAAGCAGCACCTCGATCTCCGCATTCGATGCGCCGGTCTGCTGAACCCAAATTCGTAGATCGTCCTCGGTGGGCAGCTGTGCCCCGGTCTCCAGCCGGGAGACTTTGGGTTGCACCCATCCAGTCCGGCGGGCCAGTTCAGCACCAGAGGGCATCGCCGCTTCCCGCAGTTTCTTCAGCGTTGCTGCTAGGCGGACCCGCCGCGGGTTCAGTGCTGTCACTGCGCGGTCGGCACCCGTTGGGCCAGCTCAGACCGCTCGCGAACGTAGGCAGCCCACGGTTGAGCGAGGCGCATCGCGGCTTCCCGTTGCTGGCAGGCGACCAGCGCGGCGTCCGGGTCGGTGAGGTGTGCGACGCCGATCCACGTGCCGTCAGCGCCGTAGCGCATGCCGAATAGCTGGGTGTCGTCGAACAACCAGAAGTCATTCAGAGGAACGTCGGCGGGCCACGGCTCGCACTCGGCTAGCGGGATGATTCGCACGTCCTCGCCAGCAGAGACGCTGTGCGCGTAACTCCATGCGACCTCGAAGCGCACGTAGTCGGTGAGCGGCTCGGTGACCACGTGGACGCGTTGCATCGTGCGGCCGTCCCGGACAGCGGCGCCTACCAAGGCCATCCATTCCTGCTTGCCGGGGTGCGGTTGCGGGGTCCGCCCAGCGAGAAAAGCCTGGATCGAGTCATCCTCACCAGATCCCCGGTAACATTGCAACGTCTCCAACCGGAAGCAAGAGCGACGAAACTGGCGAAACCATACCGAGAAATCCGGAGCGCCTGGGGGCAGCATGCCTACGTGCGGACCCGAAGGCGATCTGCCGCATCGAGGATCACCTGCGGGTCGAGTCGCACGATCCGCTCCCCCGGCAACAGGTTCTCCGCAACCTCATACGCAGCCGGCGCGGCCTCCTCGGCTTGCACGTAGACCATCGCATCATCGCCGAGGTAGCAGCTGTCGCAGCCCTGATCGCCGCTGCTGGTGTCCTTGGCCAACATCTCCAGTTTCATGTCGCCTTCCTGTACGTCATGAGTGCGCGATCTAGAGGTCCAGTCCCTGCTGTGCTGTGAACCCTACCACCGATCGATACTTGCATCACACCGTTTTGACGTATAGCTTGAGGCGCCCGGGGTTCCCGAGCCTCAAGGCCAAGCTGTGGCCATCCCCGCAGTCGTGGGGCAATGCCGCACAACGTCAATGTCAGCCCAAGCTGCGAGAGAGACGTAGGCGATGAGCATCGAACCGCCCAGGATCTACGGGCAACGCGAGCGTGGCCGGATGACGGCGCACGGCCGGCGCAGCGACGACGGCAGCATGTGCACGCTGCTGGTGGTGCACGAGAACGACGGCTCATGGTCGTTTCACGGCCTGGGCGCGCCCGGCGTGAAGGTCTCCCAGTCTGATGCAACGGCGTTAGCGCAGGGCATCTTGAAAGCAGCCAAGTGAGCACACCCGAGATGCAGTGGGTGCTTCATCCAGGGATGAGCACTGCCACGCGGTAACGCCTGGTGATCTCGACAAGACCGTCGGCTACGCAGAAGCGCTCTGCGGCGTCCGCGTCGCAGATGCCGGACTGGAGAGCGCTGACCGGCCGTGGGGTGTGCTGTATCTACCGTGCGTGATCGGGCCACAGCGGAGCTACCCGACCCGGCGGAATGGGCACGAGCCTTTGAAGGCAAGACGTTAATACCGGGAGACTGATCATGGGCAAGGACGACAGCAACAAGGACGACGAAGGTAAGCACCGCCGGGAGGACAACACACGGGAAGGAAGGCCGGATCCTCCGCGTCCGATACCGCCGCCCCCGGACCAACAAGCACGACCGATGACCGGACAGCGGACAGACCCCAGCGAGCTGCGGAAGCGGATGGTTCAGCGGCTGGCGGCGAACACCCGCGATCGACGCGCTGGCCGCCCGGCTGGCCGGACCTAAATTCCGGCTCAAGACCCCCCGTCGCGGTCCAGGACGAGGCCGCCGCCCTGCTCGCCCGGGCCGGCACCGACCGCTGGATCAGCTACTCGATCGATGAGACCACCGACCAGACCTACCGCTAGGAACACCGCGGCCGGCCGGCACCAACACCCGCTACCGCCGCCACACCCGCACCCGGCACACGATCAGCTGGGACACCCGCCTCGACCTCCTGGCCTACGACACGGTCACCGACGGATGCTTCCCGCTGATCACCAACGACACCACCCTCACCGACGCCGAAGTGCTAGCCGCCTACCGCTACCAGCCCAACCTCGAACGCCGCCACCACCTCCTCAAGTCCGTGCAGGACGCCGCCCCGGTGCTGCTACGCAGCCCCGCCCGCATCGAGGCCCTGTTCTGCTGCTAGTTCCTCGCGCTGCGGCTCGGCGCGCTGATCGAACGCCAGATCCGCACCGCGATGAAAACCGCCGCCACCGACCACGTCCCGCTCTACCCCGAGCTGCGCGGCTGCGCCGCGCCCTCCACCGAACGCACCATGGAGATCTTCGTCGACCTCACCCGCCACGAACTCCACCAGCACGGACACCTCGTCCAGGCCTTCGAACCCAAACTCAACCCGCTACACCAACAGGTACTCCAGTTCCTCGACGTTCCCACCACCAGCTACACCCCTGCCTAACCGGCAACCCTGGGAGGCGATATTGGATTCGAGAAGTGCGGAACGTCAGACGGAGGAGGTCTACGGACGGGCCCCCTCCTGAATCGTGCATGTCCGAACACGTTCGCCGGCGCAGGCCGTCCGGTTGCTCCTCGCCGGCATCGACGGGGCGGATCTGCTGCTGCATCAAATCGACGCCGATAGCTCCAGACAGGCGGCAATGACCGGCGGTTCCGGGTGCGCCGCCCGCAGCACACCTACCCAACGCGTGATCATGCAGGCTCGCGCATGACGCGGCGGGCGATCTCCTCCACCTGCTCGACGGTCAGGACCGGCTCCTGGCCACTGTTGAGCACCTGGCGGAGAATCCGGCGTATCAACGCCGAAGGCGATATCTGTTCGGCGGCCGCTCGCCGCTTGAGTTCGGCGTCGAGCTCCCGGGTGATGCGCAGCGACAACAGCACCTCTAACGCGGCCGCTTTCTCGGCCGCCTCCCGCTCCGCCGCCTCGGCCTCTTCCTCGGCGTACTCCTGTCGCACGGCAAGCACCTCCGCCGCCAGTGCGGCATCATCGGCCCGCCCTGCTGGCCGTGGCTTTCTCCGCTGCTCCGTCATCGCTCGTTCTGCCCCTCATAATCGCGCAAGTCAGCCCCACTGCTCTTCCATGCCGTGACACCGGCGTGGGCACCGCCAGTGGCAATGACCGTGACCACGAAGCCTGCGTCTCGGTGAGTAACCAATGATCCGGATCGCGCCGGTTCGGCTCTTCGGGTCAGGATCGTGGAGGATCCGTCGCGGATCGGCGGCGGCCTCCAAGGTCCAGTCCGGCTCGATGTTCGTTGCGCCGGGGTAGCGGTCACTGCGGTGCCGGATGTACTCGGCATCCTCGTCGCGCCACCACAGGTCGTTCAGCACGTCACACATTGTCGCACAACGCCCGACGTGAGGGCTCTTCATCAACTGGATCGACCGGTTACAGCCGGAACACCGGTACAGCCGAGCGAGGGTTGGTCGACTTGCGGAGGCGATCATCCTTGTCGAACAGCTCCCGGTCACCGTCAGCCGCCAGGATCTGGATCTGCTTCAAAACCCGTCAATTTCCAGCAGCACGTGTTGATCGGGCCGAGCGCCTCTGCCGCTCACAGCGGTTGAGCTGCGACGAGATCCGGGCTGACGTTGGCCTTGCCCAGCACGCGATCCGAGTACAGATGCACGTCAGCACCCAATAGACGGATCGCGGCAAGCTCGAAGTCGGCCACGTCCAACGAGTCCCGGTCCTCGGCGACGTGGCCTACCAGCCGGCCGATCGAGGCGAACCGCAGGTCGGTGATGCCGTAGTCTGCCGCGAGTGCGCGCAGCTGGTGCGCGTGCGCTCGCACCGCGGTCTCGTCAACCGGCGGCAGCGAGGGCTCCACGGCGGGGTTGCTCATGGGTCCAGGGTAGAGCTCGATCGCTGTCCGCGCGCTGACGACGTCGACGGCCACTTCGGCGTCGATCCGGGCAGCGATCTTGGCCGCAACGCAGGCGCACAGCGGCGCATCCGCGAGCACGTATTCGCTGGCGTTGCTGTCGTGCGTAGTGCGAGGCTGAGCACCTTGGTGTAAACGCGGGCTACCAGCACATCACCTCACAAGATCACGCGGCGTTTGTGCTGGTCAGTGGCGGTAGCGGTGGGATTTGAACCCACGGAGGGTGTGAACCCTCACGCGCTTTCGAGGCGCGCTCCTTCGGCCGCTCGGACACGCTACCGCGGGTCACCATACCGGACGTATCGGCGCGATCCCCGCGCGGTGGTGAGCGAAGAACTCAGTGAGCAGCGCAGCGCACTCGTCAGCAAGGACACCGCCGACGACCTCGGGGCGGTGCGGCGACCGGCGGTCCCGGACGACGTCCCACAGCGACCCGACGGCACCGGTCTTGGACTCCCAGGCCCCGAACACCAGGCGTCGCACCCGGGCTGCCACCAGGGCGCCCGCACACATCGTGCACGGCTCCACGGTGACGACCAATGTGCACCCTGAGAGCCGCCAGCCATCGCCGCGCCCGTCACGCCCCAGCCAGGCGGCCCCGGCCCGAAGCACCAGCAACTCGGCGTGCGCGGTGGGGTCCCCGGTGGCCTCCCGGGCGTTGCAGGCCGCGGCTAGCTCAACGCCGTCGGCGCCCACCAGCACTGCGCCGATCGGCACGTCGCCGGTGGCCACCGCGCCGCTAGCCACCTCGAGAGCGCGCCGGACCAGCGCTGTGTCCGCGTCCGCGTCGGCACCGGCCACCGCCGTCATCCCGGCTGCTTCTCCAGCAGCGCTGACAACTGAGACCGGAACCCACATCGCTGGGCGATCATGTCGAGCTGCTCGTCCGGATACAGGTCCACCTCATCGATGATCACCTGCATCTCCGCCGCCGGCAGCCCCAAGTCGGCGAGCAGCCCGAGGTCACCCTCCGGCCAGATATCGTCTGCGTCTGCTGCATCCTCTGCGGGGACCTCGACGCGCAGCAGGTCCAGCACGTCGGCGGCGACGTCGTAGTCCAGTGCTGCGACAGCGTCGGACAGCAGCAACGACACACCGCCAGGCACGGGTCGCACTACGACGAAGAACTCGTCATCGACGTCGAGGAGGCCGAAGACGGCTCCCGTTGAGCGCTGTCCGCGCAGCTCAGTGATGGCCGCGTCGAGATCTCGCAGGGCCGCAGTGTCCAGTGGTGTGCACTGCCAGCGCCCGTCCTCGCGAACCACAGCGACGGCAAAGCCGGTGACCGCCATGGCACAAGTATGCGCTGTCTGGCGCGGCAGGGAAGCATAATACGTGTCCGACTCCCCGATGCCCAGATCTGATGCCCAGATCTGACGCCCAGATCCGGTGCCCGACACAGGCGCCCGACACAGGTGCCATCAAGAAATGCAAGGATGGGACGCTGTGAGCACGCCCGCCCCGCGTCACCGACGGCGCGCCAGCAGCCGTTCCCGGTCCCGTTCGACCAGTTTGGGCACCAGCAGCCTGGTGGGCGCTGCCAGGACGCTGCAGCCGCGGACGGTCGCGCTGCGCCGTGCCTTGCATCGGCACCCGGAGCAGGGCTTGCATCTACCCGAGACCCAGTCCGCCGTGCTGCAGGCGTTGGCCGATCTACCGGTGCAAGTGCGGACCGGGCAGTCCGCCAGTTCGGTGATCGGGGTGATCGAGGGCGTGCGGCCGGGACCGACCGTCCTGCTTCGGGCGGACATGGACGCGCTGCCGGTCGCCGAGCAGTCCGGCCTGCCGTTCAGCTCGCAGCTACCGGGCTCGATGCACGCCTGCGGGCATGACACCCACGTCGCGATGCTGACCTCCGCCGCGCGGTTGCTGGCCGAGCAGCGCGCGGATCTGGCCGGGCGGGTGCTGCTGATGTTCCAGCCTGGGGAGGAGGGCTTTCACGGCGCCCGCCACATGCTCGACGAGGGCCTGCTGGAAGTCGCCGGGATGCCGGAGCGCGCGCTGGCCGTGCACATCACGTCCACCCTGGACCGTGGAGTGGTGCAGACCAGACCCGGCGCCATCATGGCGTCGTCGGACGTGCTGCGGGTGACCGTCACCGGTCGAGGGGGGCACGCCTCAGCACCGCAGAACGCGCTGGACCCGGTGCCCGCGGCGGCCGCCATGGTCGGGGCGCTCCAGACGATGGTCACCCGGACGCTCAACGTCTTCGACCCGGCAGTGATCACGGTCACCCGGATCTGTGCGGGTACCACCTCCAACATCATACCCGAGACCGCGGAACTGGAAGGCACCATCCGGGCGCTGTCCGAGCACGCCCGCGCCACGGTGCACCGGGAGGTGCGCCGCGTCTGCGAGCACGTCGCAGCAGCACACGGCTGCTCCGCCACCGTGGCGATCGAGCACGGTTACCCGGTCACCGTCAATGACGACGAGGTGAGCCCGCAGGTGCTCGACGTGGCCCGCCGAGTACTGGGCGGGCACCACGCCGAGACCATGCCGGACCCGATGATGGGCGCCGAGGACTTCTCCTACGTCCTGGCGAAGGTGCCCGGCACGATGGCGTTCCTGGGCGCGTGCCCGTCAGGCCATGAGCCGGACAGCACACCGGCGAACCATTCCAATCGGGTGGTCTTCGACGAGTCAGCGATGGCGCACGGGGTGGCCCTTTACGCCGGTTTCGCGCTCGAGGCGTTGAGCCGGTGAGCGAATCCACGCTGTGTGTGATCGGCTTGGGCCTGATCGGCGGGTCACTGCTGCGCGCCGCCGACGGCGCCGGCTGGAAGGTCCGGGGCACCGCGGCGTCGGAAGCCACCGTCAGCGCGGCTCGGGACGCCGGTTTCGACGTCTCATCCTCGATCGAGGATGTGCTGCAAGCCGCCGGCGACGATGCACTGGTGGTGCTCGCGGTACCGCTGCCCGCGGTGGCCGACGTGCTGCCGGTGGTGGCTCGGCACGCCCCGCGCTGCCGCCTGACCGACGTGGTGAGCGTCAAGCAACCTGTCGCGACAGCGGTCGCACGGCACACCCCGCAGGCCCGCTACGTCGGCGGGCATCCGATGGCGGGAACGTCCGCCTCGGGCTGGTCGGCCGGCTCGGCGACGTTGTTCAACGGGGCATCCTGGGTGGTGAGCCCCGACGACGGTATTGATCCCACGGTGTGGGCGCAGGTCGCCCGGCTGGCGCTGGACTGTGGCGCCACCGTGGTACCGGCTGGCGCCGAGGACCACGATGCCGCGGTCGCGCGAGTATCACACCTGCCGCATGTGCTGGCCGCGGTGCTCGCCTCAGTGGGCGCCGATGGCGGACCCCTGGCAATGGCACTGGGCGCCGGCTCGTTCACCGACGGCACCCGGGTAGCCGCTGCCCGACCCGAATTGGTGCGCGCGATGTGCGAGGGCAACCGCAACGCACTGCTGGAAGCGGTGGACGATGCGCTCGGCCGGTTGGGCGCGGCCCGCGGCTCACTGGCGTCCACCGGCGCGCTGAACGCCACCATCCGAGCCGGCCACCTTGCCCGCCGAGCCTTCGACGCAGCCCGCGACGATCGTGACGGTCGCGACAGCGACACCGTGCACGTCGACCTGGCCGCTTCCGGCGCACTCGAGCGGCTACGCGAGATCGCCCGATCAGGCGGTCGCGTTATCGCCCTGCACAACACCCGCTGCCAAGTCGCCCTCTAACCACGCCGCCGGACTGCGACATGGATGCTTATCGCAGTGAAAAGGGCTTCGCTGAGTGCGACAAGCATCCATGTGGCGGCTGGAGGCGATGTTGGGGGCACTGACCGAAGATTTGTATAACGCGATCGTGCAGCGGGTTGCGGTGCAGCCGGCGAGGCCGGGACCCCTGAGCGGGATGCCGGTGGCGGTGAAGGACCTCATCGATGTGGCTGGGCTGCCTACCCGCTGTGGTAGCGCGGTGCTGGCCGACGCCGCCCCGGCTCAGCAAGACGCCGCAGTGGTCGCCCGGTTACGCGCGACCGGCGCGGTGGTGGTCGCTAAGACACACACCCACGAGTTCGCCTATGGACCCACTGGAGACGTCTCCGTGGACGGCCCGTGCCACAACCCACACGATCCGCAGCGGATTACCGGCGGCTCGTCGAGCGGGTCGGCGGCCGCGGTAGCCGCGGGACTGGTGCCGCTGGCGTTAGGCACCGACACCGGCTGCTCGACACGTACCCCGGCCGCGCTGTGTGGAGTGGTCGGGCTCAAACCGGTGCGGGGCGCGCTACCCACAGCTGGGGTGTTCCCGCTGTCGGAGACCTTGGACCACATCGGGCTGCTCGGCGCCGACATCAACACAGTCGCGGTCACCTTCAGCGCGCTGACCGGGCACCGGATCGACCCGGCAGCCCCCGTAGAAGAAACCGTGGTCGGGCGCCCCGCCGACGCCTACTGGCGGGTGCATGATCCGGAGATCACCGCCGCCGTGGATCGCGCTGCCGACGCGCTGGAGACCGCGGGGGCCATCCTGCGTGACGTCAGCCTGCCCGGCATCGAGGAACTTGCGGCCACCTACTACGTGATCGTCGACGCGGAGGCCTACGCCACCCACGCGCGTTGGCTGTCCCAGCGCCCCGGCGACTACCAGCCGATCACCGCGGCACGGCTGCAGGCCGCCGCCCGGCACACCGCCGCCGATTACGTCATGGCGCAGCGGACCCGCCGCAGGTTGGCCACAGAGCTGACGGATCGGCTGCACGCTGAAGGGGTGGATCTGCTGCTGCTGCCGACCACCCCGCTGCGCGCCACCCCGATCGGAGCCGAACAGGTCCACGCCCCGGATGGCACTCAGGTCGCGGTGCGGCCGGCGCTGCTGTCCCTCACCCTGCCCTTCAACCTGCTGGGCTGGCCAGCGGTGTCGGTGCCCGCGCCGGAAGTGGCCGGGCTACCAGCCGGTATCCAGCTGGCTGGAGTGCAGGGCGGGGAGCAGGCTGTACTGGCCGCCGGTGCTCGCATCGCGGCCGGCTGACGCCGGTTCAGGTACGCCGGGCCAATCCGGGGTACTCCAGCACCAGGCCGTCGGCGTCCACCGTCAGCTCCGCTTCGAACAGGTCGCTGGCGAAGCTCACCACTGTGGTCTCGCCCACCGCCACGGTGCGATAGGTCTGCCGGACACAACTCACCTCGAGTTCCGGCAACGAGACGAACACCATCGCCAAGTCGTCGTACTGCGTCAAATCTCGCTGCGTCAAATCTTGCTGGGCCAGGTCCTGCTGGGCGGGGACGCGATGCAGACCCAGCCGGCGCACGGGCAAAGCCTTGAAAAGCGTGCACAGCGCCAGATCGACGTCCAGGGCTCCGCCGAAGTGGGTGCGCACGGTGCCCACGCCCCGGTCGACCCGGTCGACCAGCCAGACGCCCTCCTCCGAGCGAGTAAGGCTGACGTACTGCTCGCCCTGGGCCCGAATGGTGCGAACAGTCAACCGCTGCACTACACCGCACTCGTCGGTGGCCAGCGAGTAGGACGCCGAGTACGCCTCGGTGCCCTCTTGCCGGGCATTGACCAGGGAGCCGCTGGCCCGCATACTGCGCCCGCCGAGGACCACCCGCGCCGCCTCCAACCGCAGGCCGTCCATACCGGCCCAGGCCAGCATCCTCGTCGCCTGCGGCGCACGGCGGGTCGGCGTGGATGCGGTCTCGCCGGTAAGCCGCTGACCGGCCTCCGGGGTGCTCATTGTCCGGCCTGAACGGGCAGGTCGTAGAGTTTCACCGGAACCTCCTCGCGCTGGCGGTGTACGGCACGGCCGGCGACCGGACGGTCACGAGTCTATCTTGGCCCGATGATCGTACGGCCGCACACCGGATGGGATCCGCGGATATCGCGAACTGCGCAAGATCGCACTATCACCCAAGCGGGTGCCATCCGATAGCAGGTATGCTCGTCATGACGTCGGGGAGTAGCCTTCACCGCGGACGAGTGTCCGAGAGCAGCACTGTGCTGGCTACTCGTCGGAACGACCAATAGATCCGTCGATGGCCGGGGGGCGCCCGAGCATGCGGGATTCACCCCGCTCTGCAGCGCGTTGCGCGCTCCGTCCCGGCTGGCGGCTGTCCAATGTGAACCACAACGAAGAAGGACCACATGCGCACGCCCGTCTCCGACCGCCGACCGCGGGCCGGAATGACCCTCGCTCCCCGTCACCGGCAGAGCCGACCCCTGCCGATGAGTGCCGTGGCCGTGCGCCGCGGCCAGTTCGGGGAATTCGAGCTGCGCCCGGTGCGAGAGCACACCGTCGAAGCGCTGACCTCTGCGGAGGCGACCGAGGAGCATTGACGTATCCACACGTCAACAGGTACCGCGTCATGCTTTCAGGTCCGGCGTGGCGTGGTGACGACCTCCGGCTTACGCACGGCGGGGGATGACGCCTACGGTAACGGCATGCTGACAGTGACCGAGGCAGCGGCCCGGGCCATCAACTCACTCATAACCAAGAACCAGATGCCGGAGGGGGCAGGCCTGCGGATCGCGCCGCAGGGGCAAACCACCCGGTCAGAGGGCTTGGGGCTGTCCATTGCGGCGACCCCGGCCGACGACGACACCGTGGTCGAGAGCAACGGTGCCAAAGTGTTCCTGGCGACCACTGTGGTCTATGACCTCCACGAGCAGGAGCTTGATGTCGAACCCGCCGACGATGGTGGTGAGGTCCGCTTCATCGTCGGGCGCAGGAAGGACTGAGGCAGAGCGTTCTCGTCCTTCACACGGAACCAGGCAGTGCGAGCGGTGGCCCGAGGTCACGCGGACAGCAGGCGCTGGAAGAATTCACGGTAGCGCTGGAAGCTCACCCGCAGGTCCTCAGTCGACATTGCCTCGCTCGTGTGCCCGCTCCCGACATTCACGCGGATTTCGTCCAAGGTGCGATCGATCAACACGCTGGCCTCCTGCACCGCACGCTGGGGATCGTCGACGAAGGTGCCCTGCACCCGCTGCCATTCGTCGCGCATCCCGGCCACGTCATTGAGCAGGCCCACGCGCTGCGCCTCGTCGGCGCGGCTGACGTCGACAGGCTCGGGGCGCCGGTGAGCGCCAGACTCGAGTGTCTGATCAGGCTCGTGTGTCCGATCAGACTCGTGAAGCCGATGAGAGTCGTGAGCGCTGGCCGTGGTGCCAGCGCGCTCCGCCGAATCCGGATCGCTGGGATGGCCGGTGCGTTCCCCGTGGTCCTCTCGATCGTCCTTCTCGAGGAAGCGGTTCAGCTCACTATCGACAAGGCGGCGCACCCGCTTGCCCAGACCTTCTGACTTTTCGGGCTCCCCGTAGTGTTCCTGCCGCGTGCCCATTTTCAACCTCCGTCGGTGATATCTCGACACAGCCTCCATACCCCATTTATCACATACCCCACAGGCCGGGCTACCACGCCCAGTACACTCGTTCAGCTCATCGAGCTCCCCACTGACCGCGGGTCCACCACCGACCGCGGGTCCACCACCGACCAGATCCTGGCTTACGGATCGCACCGTGGCAGCAGCGCGGGCGCAGCCGGCGACGTGAGGAGCCGGCTTCCGTGCAGCCGGTAGAGCAGCGCAGCATCTGGGTGATACTGCGCCCACGACCTGCGAGTGACCCGCGGCGACAAGTTCGACACGTTTGCAAACGCGTCCGACGGGGTTAAGCTGAGAGTGAACAGGGTCTGCCTGTCCGGTACAGGTCCGGGCCAGTCGGATCAGGGATTCCAGGAGGAATAATGATCATTCTTGGTATCGTCTTGGTGGTGCTCGGCCTTCTGTTCCCGCAGGTGAGTATTCTCGTCACTATCGGAATCATCTTGATCGTGGTCGGGGCGATCCTGGCTCTGCTCGGCGGGTTCGGCCGCACCGTCGGCCCCCGGCGCCATTATTGGTGACCGACTTGACAGCATTTCGAGCGCTGCGAGCGGGCGTGTCGGTGCATGCTGAGCGGTAACCGTCGGGGTGCGCTGTCCCGCCCGCCGTGCTCATACCACCGCGGCGGCGCCATCCGCTTGGACCGGCGCGATGGACTACGGGTCTGTTGCGCCTCGCCGAGGCAATGACTCGGGGGCTTCCGCGCGGGCGGGTGAGTGAACGGCGGATACACGAGATATCCTCGATTCGCCTGTCTGCTAGAGGGCCAAGAGGAGTTCAAACTAAAACATTTCCCTAAACACATCTCCTCGGCCAGGACCTCATGCCAGCGGTCTGATCGTCCATCCCCGGCACCTGCGCGAGCCTCGGCGCCGACCACCAGCGGCGCTACGCCGACTGTTCATCAAGCACGAGGCAGAACGGGTGGCCTGCCGGGTCCAGGTAAACCCGGAAGGTCGTCCCGGGCTGGACATCAGCCTTGCGGGCGCCCAACGCCAGCACCTGCTCCTCGCCGGCATCGAGATCCGGCACGTCGAAATCCAGGTGAGCTTGCTGCGGGTGCTGGTCACTCGGCCACACCGGAGGTTGGTGGCCAGGAGCGCGCTGGAAAGCCAACGTAGCGCCGCCATCACTGCGCAGCTGCACCCAGTCGTCGTCGTCACGGTCGGGCTCCCAACCCGTGATCGCGGCGTAGAACTCCGCCAGGCCCCGCGGGTCGCGGCAATCGAGGGCCACCAGACTGAACCGTGCGCTACCAGCCATGCCGCGAACAGTACTGGCGGACCCCGACAGTCTTGGCTCAGAACCCGATGGGACCGCCACCGTCGCGGTAGACCACGGCGACGGATGGGCGGGGTTGCGCGTTGCCGCCGACGCCGCGCTCGTCGTTGGCGCGGTGGGGTCGTTCGGGTCGAGGTCCACCACCCAGCCGAACCGGTGCGGCTCGTTGGGCTCCCGTAAGACGTCGAACCTTGTGTCGAAGCGCTCCCCACTTACGTTCGGTGGCCATCTCGGCGACGCCGTAGCGCGCCAGGCGCTGCTTGGCCACCGGATCGGCGACCAGGGCGGCGTTGCCGAAGTACTGGTCGAAGTTCTCCTCGCCGGACAGCACCGTGCCCCATGGGGTAACGCCGCCGGAAGTTGCGGTGATCCGCCGGTTGAACCGCGGATCGGGAGCCAGGCGAAGCGCGCCGCCCGGGTCACGCTCGATCGCCAGCCCGGACAGGCCGTGCGCGGCGAGGCCGATGCGCACCTGGGCCTCGGTGGGGTTGTCGGGGTCATAGCCCCGGAACATCAACGGTTCGGTGGTGTACTCGTGGTTGCACACCATCAGCCACCGCCCCTCGCCGATCGGCACCAGACCGGTGAAGTCGTTGTTGTAGCCGAACTGCACGCCCTGGCCGGGGTTCTCAAGTCAGTTCGGCCCTCCCGGCGGGGACCGACGGTCAGCGAGGAAGGCCTGCAGCTCCAGTGAGGCCGCGACGGGTGGGTCGGCGCTGAAGGCTCCGAAGCCGGGCATCGCCAGGCCGGCAAGGAACGATGGGTCCTCCAGGAGCAAGTAGGCGAACTCACCCTCGAATCGGCGGGCTCGGGCGTCGATGTCGTCCGGGCCGAGCGTTTCTGCGAGCCATCCGCGAACCCGCTCCGGATCCGTGCTAGTCAGCGCCGCGAGGCGGCTCACCGGATCGTCAGCTCCACCCGCTGCGAACGCCGCGACGCCGCCGACGGCAGACGGGTCCGGTAGCGGCTGGGAGAGTAGCGCGTTGGCGTCGATCCGGCCCACACCCCAGTCGTCGTCCCAGCCCGGCGGCCGGACGCAGACGCCGGGCGTCCGGAGCAGATGCAGGAACGCCGCCTGGACCTGGTTGCGCCCGTAGCGGTCGCACAACGCCTGGTGGCCGTGGTGCGCGAGCCACAGCGCCGCAATCCCGGCCAGGTGCGCCACCGCATAGGACGTACCGTGGCTGCGGTCGACGATCCGGCCTGGCGGGTCGCTGCTCCAGTCGAACAGCGCCGCCCACACGCAGCTACCGGGAGCGGAGACATCAACTGCGGAGCCCCGGGACGATCCGCTCCACGGCGTGTCCCCGGTTCCAGTCGCCGCAACGGCGAGGCAGTTGTCGTAGGACGCTGGCGCGGTCACGATGCCAACCTGGTTGCCGGCCGCGGCCATCACGATCATCCCGTCGTCGACAGCCTCCTGGATCGCCTCCCGAAGCCCGAAGAAACCGGTCCCGCCCAGGCTCATCGATACGATGTGGCAGCCGGCCTTACGTGCCCGCCGGACGGCGTCCGCCACGTCAGAATCAAACAACTGCACCACGCTCTCCGTCGCCCGGAAAGGAATGAGGACCGCATTCGGGGCAATTCCGCGGAAACCGTCCTGGTCACCCGCGCCGACAATGACACTTGCGGTACTGGTGCCGTGCCCGGGATTTGGCAGCGGGTTAAAGAATCGACGTCGCGGGGGCCGAAGTGGATCGGTGGCGTCATCATCGTCATCGATCACGTCCCAGTCCGCCGCGCGGTCGACGACGGGACCGAGCGCGAAGTGATCACTGAAACCGGAGTCCGGGTGGCCCACCCTGATCCCGGTACCGCCGCGTGTTGCCGGGTCCATGAGGTCCATGGCAGCGGCCCAACCGATGACGTCAAGCGCCCAGTCATGGTTGGTCGACAGGGCGTCCGCGCGGCAGTCCCCGCCCCCGAACGACCCGATCCCCGTCGCGCGCGGGGCGAAGGCGCCAACCGGGACGTCTGCCTCTACCAGCGCGAAGACGCCGGTATCCTGAAGTCTGTGGGTCAACTCCCAGGCCGCCGACGCATACGAGGGCGAACCGATGGCGTCGGTCGCGGAGACCTCCAGCAGCCAGTCGCGGTCGTCCGAATCCGGTCCTAGGCCGGCCACTCGCACGGGTCCCCGTACCCCCGCCAGGTCCGTCATCGCCCGCTCGGTCACGGTCTGCACCGCCGCGGCCGAGGTCCTTGCGGCTGCGCGCACCGCGATGCGGATCGGTTGCACCGAATCGGCCTCGGTCATGTGTGAATCCCTCATCTCACCGTCGGCTGCTCGGGTATCGTCGATTCAACACCTTCCATCCGTTTCCGAGGAGACCGCAGATGGGCGAACTCCGCAGTGCATTTCGCCCCGGCCCGCCATCGGCACGGCGCGGCCATCCCCTGTCTCGGCAGTGTTGAGCAGGATGTTCAGCGGGTACGGCACGAACACGGCCACTCGATTCGACAAAGTGGCCTGCGATCTGTCGGAGGTACTCGGCACGCCCGGACTGGGCGACGGCGCAGCGGCCGCGGACCGGGTTGGCCATGCCCTCGGCCATGGCTTCGAGTCGGTTTCCGGAGACGACGGGCTGTACCTGCGCAGCGCCGCCGGCGGCATCGCTGCGTTCGGCTCGCCACGAGAGGCGCTGGCGCACACCTCGGATGCGGTCGATGCGCTGCTCACCCAGCCTGCGGCGGCGAACCGGGTGCTCACCGAGGTCACCACCCCTTCCGGCGTACACCAGCTGCGCGTGCAACTCGTCGCGGGCCGCCGGGTGGTCGGCGGTTGCTACCGGCTGCACGCCGCCCCGACGGGCCAGGTGGTCGTCACCGGGTACCCAGTGGCCGGCGTGGCCGGACGGGATCCAGGACCGGTGCCGCGACGGCGGCGGGCGACGATCGCGGACGCGATGCGGGCGCAGCTGAGTCTCCCCTCCGGCATCGAGCTGCACATCGAGACCGTGCTCTTCCCGCTCGAGGGCAACGCAGTCTGGGCCTACCTGGGCCGGGGCGCCCTCTGGGGCGACGACATCGTCGCCGACCTCCGGATCATCGTGCGCGCCGACGATCTGTCGCTGCTGGTCAGCCGAGACGCGGCGATGTCTGCGACCTGGGGCGAAGGCCTGGCCTACGCGTCCAACCCGGCCAGGGACGGCCGGCCCGCCGCGGTCCGGCTGTCCGATCTGGACAGTGCAGGGACGGTGCTGAGGGGCCGCGTCATCGACGTGGTGCCCACCGCGGGCGACCGCCCGCAGCGTCCGCTGCGGGACTGGCGGCTCGACGTGGGTGACCCCGGGTTCGAAGATGTCAGCGCGTACTACCACCTCACCCGCGCCGCGAACTGGTTCGCGTCGATCGTCGGTCCCGGCGTGTTTTCCGGACCACCGTTCAGTCCGCTGCGGGTGGTCACTGGGGACCGGGCCACCCGGGACTGGGTGGCCCGGTTCCTGCCGAGCCTCGCGACCGTTGTGTTCGGCGACGGCGCCCTGCCCGGGGCGCGGTGCGCCGACATCTGCGTGCATGAGCTGACCCATGCGGTGGTGTGGGGAGCGCGGCAGATCGACGAGATCGGGCCGATCGAGGCCAGGGGGCTGAACGAGGGATACGCCGACTACGCCCAGGCGTCCTTCCTGGCCGATCCCCGGTTCGGGGACTGGGTGCGGCCGGCCCAGTTCCGGGACTGTTCGTCAGCTGACATCCGGTTCCCGTCCGACCCCGCGGCAACCGCCGATCCGTATGCGATCGGCTCGGCATGGGCGGCCGTGCTGTGGGACCTGCATGAGACCATCGGAGCGGGCGTCGCCGATGCCCTCGCCCTCGACACGATCTTCTATCTCGAGGAGACGAGCACGATCGGCGCGGCCCGGGCAGCACTGCTGGCCTCCGACGCCCAGCTTTTCCCGGCGGGCGACGGCGGCGGACGGCACGCCAACGCGATTACGACGGCCTACGACCGCCGGATCCCCTAGCTAGGGCGTGCCCCGTGCGTCGACGCGGGATCACCGCGACGGTCTCCGAGCAGGCCGACCAGATCGTCGAACCAGGCCAAGCGCGGCTTAGTCCGGCGTCAGCCGGTCCACGGCGTCGAGCAAATTCCAGACGTCCTGCGCCGTCGTCCGGCCCATCCGGATCTCAACCCGGCTGTGTCCCTGTCCGTCGTCCACGTCGATGACAGTCGCGCCTGCATCGACTCCACCCGGGCCGTCGTCGATCTGATCGCCCGCGGCTACGACCTGGGACGCAAGCTCGCGGAGCCGCAATGCGTCGGTCGTCGCCAGCGGCTGCTCCCGAGTTATCGCCAGTTCGGCGGTCGCGCCCGGCGGCGTGTCGGTCACCCTGACGGCGTTATCGTCGATCTCCACCCGCCGATCGACGGGAAACAGCCCACCTCGCTTGTCGACAGCGATCCGCATGGTTGCGACGCTAGCCGAGGCTTTCAGCGGCGCTCGCGAGTGGGTCGCTACTGGGGGCCTCAGACGGTCTGCAGGCCGGGCCGGCCGTCGGGGACCGTGAATGAGGCCCGGGTCTGCACCGGTGCGCCGGGCCGGGAAACGTAGGGCACGACCTGGAAATCCGCGCGCATCTCGCCGTCAGAGAACCGGGTACGGACATAGCCCCGGCGGTTGTTGTAGAAGCGGATGTGCGGGTTGTCGGCCAGGATCCCTGCGGTGTCCTCCTCGGTCTCTGACCCGTCCCCACCGGAGGTGATCGAGGTCGCCACAAGCTCGGTGGCGACGGTCGGCGAGTCCGGGTCGTCGAAACGCTCCTTGACCTCCGCCGCCCAGTGCGCGTGCACGTCACCGGTCAAGACCACGGCGTTGCGTCCAGGCGAGTCCCGCAGCGCCGCGACGATGCGGTCCCGGTTGCCCACATAGCCGTCCCAGGCGTCAGGGTTGAACCCGCGTCCCGCGCCGGGGGTGAAGTCGACCTGGGAGAAGAACACCTGCTGGCCCAGCACATTCCAGCGGGCGGTTGAGGTGCGCAACCCGTCGAGCAGCCAGGCCTGCTGCTCTACTCCAGTGATGGACCGGGTGGGGTCGGTCAGCTCGGGACAGTTCGAGTTGAACTCGTCGCCGCAGGGTTGGTCACCGCGGTACTGCCGGGTGTCGAGCATGTGGAACGTGGCCAGCCGGCCCCAGCCGACCCTGCGGTACAGGCGCAGGTCGATGCCGTGGGGCGCCGACATCCGGCGCAGCGGCATGTTCTCGTAGAAGGCCTGCAAGGCGGCGGCCCGGCGAGCCAGGAAGTCCGGCTGCGGCTCCTCCGGGATCTCGTCGGCCCAGTTGTTGTCCAGCTCGTGGTCGTCCCACACCACCAGCCACGGTGCGGTCGCGTGCGCGGCCTGCAGGTCCGGATCGGTCTTGTACTGAGCGTGGCGCTGCCGGTAGTTGGCCAGCGTGACGGTCTCCGGCCCGGCGTGGTCGCGAACATTGCCCCCGTCGGTCACGTAGTCGTTGGCGGTGTACTCGTACTGGTAGTCACCCAGGTGCAGCACCAGGTCCGGGTCGTCCTCGGCCAGGCGGCGGTAGGCGGTGAAGTAGCCGTGCTCGTACTGCGAGCAAGACGCGAAACACATCGTCAGCGGCCCGCCGGTGGCGGTGGGACCGGGAGCGGTGCGAGTCCGACCGGCCGGTGACAGGAACCCCTGGCTGCGGAACCGGTAGAAGTACTCCCGTCCCGGCTCCAAGCCGTCGAGCTCGACGTGCACGCTATGCGCCGCTTCGGGACGTGCCGTCTCGGTGCCGCGCCGTTGCACCCGGCTGAACTGCTCGTCGGAGGCTAGTTCCCATTCCACCTCCACCGGGCGCGGCGCCATCCCACCCAACCCGTCCTCGGCCAGCGGACGCGGGGCCAGGCGGGTCCAGAGCACCACACCGGCAGCGTTCGGTTCGCCGGAGGCGACGCCCAGCGTGAACGGGTCCGGCGGGCGCGGACTTCCGGCGCACCCGGACAGCGCGCCGCCGAGGACCACTGTTCCCCATCCCGCGGCACCACCGAGCAGCACGGTTCGCCGGCTGATCACTGCACGGTCCAGGCCAGGCACACGTCACCTCTGCTCACTCGTCGGTCCTGGAGTCGATGGCAACTCCGCACTGGTGGCCTGCACCGGAGCACGTGGGTGACGAGTTGGCCAAGAACCGGTGAACAGGTCGGCGCGGTCTCGTTTCCGCCGGTGGGACGGCCGCGATCACCCCACAGACGTAGCAAACATCCGGGCACTACCTCATTTGATGTACCGGGACTGCATGACCTGGGGTACGCCGAAGATGATCCGTGGAACGGATGGCCGGGCGCTGCGCGTCCGGCATATTAAACGCCCAGCAAGGCCGCTGCTCCGCGCACCGGTCTTCACCAACAGAACCCGTAATACCGCCGAAACTCGAACACGGTGGCTGGTCAATCAGCGAAGGGGCCCCCTGTGGCTACGCCCTCACTATGTGACTTGCAGACGTCGTTGGCTCCAGAAGGAGCCCATGCAGTCGACGATGTCCAGCCACTGACCGATCGATTCAAGAATGCCACCACACTTCTTCGGGGTCAGGGTCAGCTGAAGAGCACAGCCGGGGACGACCTCGACGGCCTTGTCCGTGCTGCCCTCGACGGCGATCGAGATGCCGTCGACGGTGTGCTCCGCTGGATCCGTCCTCTCGTGTTGCGGTACTGCCGCGCCCGTGTCGGCAGCCAGGAGAAGTCATTCGCATCGGCGGACGACGTGGCCCAGGAGGTGTGTCTCGCGGTGTTCACGGCCCTGCCCAGTTACCGCTACCAGGGCCGACCGTTTCTTGCCTTCGTGTACGGAATCGCCGCGCACAAGGTGGCAGATGCCCGACGGTCAGCGGCGCGCAATCGCGCCGAGCCGTTCCCGGAGGTTCCCGATACCTCCGAACCGGTCGACGGTCCGGAGGTGCAGCTGCTGCAGGCCGAAGTGGCCGAGCGGATGGCCAAGCTGCTGGACACGTTGTCGAAGAGGCAGCGGGACATTCTCGTCCTGCGGGTCGTGGTGGGGCTGTCGGTAGAGGAGACCGCCGAGGCCGTGGGCTCGGCTCCCGGCGCCGTCCGGGTAGCGCAGCACCGGGCACTGAATCGGCTGCATACCGTACTGACGTCTAGGTCCCGCTCTGATCACGGCAGCGATGCTCAGGTCCGCTCGACGGCGATCACCAGCAAGATCACCGAACGCCTCAGGTACCTGACCGAATGGATGGGCGAGGAGGTTCAGCACGACCGGATCACTGCAGCGATCGCCCGCCCCGTCGCACTGTAGCAACATCACGTGGGCACGCGGGACCGGCTGTCGACCACCCCGGACCTACTCTGACCTACTCCAGGCCACGCAGCCCGGGTACATCGAATGATGTATCCCAGGAGGATTTCTACATCTGTGGGATGACTGTGGCCGACCCACTAAGAAACGACACACCGCCATCTCCTATGATGGGTTGCCTCCGACTGAGGCAAGTGGGACAATAGCGACGAATTGGCTAGTCGTGCCTGGCGCGCGCTGCCGCTGAGGAGAAGAACACGATGATCAGCCGTGAGACGCCTCTCGCAAGTGAGGCACCGAGAAGCGCCCGTGCGCGCTCGGCATGCGAACGCGCCATGAAAGTGGTCGCAGCACTTCTCCTCACTGCCACCTTCCTCCTCGCAGGCGCATCTACTGCGACAGCTGCACCAGCGGCCACGAGCAATTCTGCGGCGTCCGCCTTCGACCCTCCTCCCCCTTGCCGGGGAGATAATCCCGGCGTCTGCCCCAGTTCTCCTTTTGCGGAATTTAATGAAAGCTCTGCATCAGATTCGAACGAAGAGCCAACTACAGATCAATTACCAGAATCGTGAATTTGGCGGTAGAGGCAACCCTGGGGAGGTTGGCCGTAGCGCTGACTACCTGTTACAGTAAGGGAACCCGATGAAAATTCCGGGTTGGGTGCCGAGAAGTATGCACATGCCGCCCTCGGCAAGATTGGATGCATTCCTGCTGCCGGCGCTCTTTGTCCTCAATAGCCTGTTTTTTTCTGCATGGTATCAGTTGGCCCAGGTGGGGACCGAGCCATGGTTGATCTTTGTGTGGCTATACGGGTTGGCCATGCTCATACCGCTGGTGTGGCGAAACAAGGCGCCATTAGCTGTCTTCGCCAGTCAATGGGTGCTCACCGTGGCCGCCTGGCCGATCATGCCCTTGTTCACCCCCGTCGTAGGCGTTCCGGCCGCCCTGCATGCGGTTGCCGTCCATCGGAGCAGGAAAACATCCCTACTGGCCTTGCTGGCATCCTTCATTCCTCTCGGGCTCAGCGACGTCACTCTAGGATTCAGGGTCTACGCCGACTCTGCCCCTTCTCTACAACTGCAGGTATTCATCACCAATGCCATAATACTTGTCATCGTGACTGTCGGGGCGTGGGGCGCGGGCCGTGTGACCCGGAACATTCACCAGCACCTTCAACGCCTGGAGGGCGAGCGGGAGACGGTCCGGGAAGCGGTGGCCGCGGAGCGCAGTAGAATCGCTCGGGAATTGCACGACATCGTCTCTCACGCGGTGACTGCGATCGTCTTGCAGGCCGCCGGGGCGTCGCGGGTGGCCAATACCAACTTCGCCCAGGTCACCCAATCGTTGGCGAACATCGAGACCACCGGCAAACAGGCGATGGCTGAATTACGGCGCCTACTCGGTGTGCTGGAGGCCAGCGAGCCCGTTGACGATGACGACGAGGGCGTCGACGATCTGGGGCCGCAACCCGGACTGGCGGATATGACTGCGCTGCTCGCCTCGTTACGAGACGCCGGAATGCCGGTCACCGTCCATGTCGAAGGCACACCACGCAGCCTGGACCCGAGTATCGATCTGGCCGCGTACCGGATCGTGCAGGAAGGTCTGACCAACGTTCTCAAACACGGCGGCATGGAGTCCCATCCGCAGCTGCGGCTGATTTGGGAAGCGCGCAGTCTGATCATCCAGATCGATAACGACATCAACATTGCGGCGGCACACCGCGGGCAGGCGCTCTCGGTCGGTCGTGGCCTGATTGGTCTGCGTGCCCGTGCCCACGCGGCCGGTGGGCGCCTGCACGCAGGACCTCATCACAATGGTGGCTACCGGCTGAACGCGGCGCTGCCGCTCGCGGACACCCCGCAGCGGATACTCCTCGACCACCACCAATAGATTCAGCCAAGGCAGCGGGGGTCAAGGAAGGTGTCACCGTGATCCGAGTTGTGGTAGTCGATGACCAGCCGCTGGTACGAGCCGGCATCGCAATGCTGGTCAACGCCGAGGAAGACATCGCCGTCGTTGCCGAGGCCGCCGACGGCCAGGAAGCTCTTACGCAGGTCCGCGCTCAACGTCCAGATGTGGTGCTGATGGATGTACGCATGCCGGGCACCGACGGCGTCGCCGCGACCCGCGCTGTGATCGATGAGGGCCTGACCGCGCAGAACGGCCAGCTCATCGGGGTTATCATCCTCACGACCTACCACATCGATGAGGCCGTCTATGCCGCACTGCGGGCCGGCGCCTCGGGCTTCCTGCTCAAAGATGCCGCCCCCACCGAAATCGCCGCCGCGATCCGCGCGGTAGCCAGCGGTGAGGCCTGGCTGGATCCCGCCGTCACCCGCCGGCTCATCGACGAGTTCAACGCCCGGCCTGAGCCGCACACCCCCACCCCAGCGGAGATGGCTCAGCTGACCCCACGCGAGCGGGAAGTGCTCACCTTGATGGCCCGGGGCATGTCCAACGCAGATGTCGCCGTAGAGCTGTTCATCAGCGAAGCGACCGTCAAGACACATCTTGCCCGGGTGATGATGAAACTCGGGGTTCGGGAGAAGGCGCAAGCGGTGGCCGCCGCCTACCAAACCGGGCTCGTCCAGCCGCCGACCCGGTGAGCATTGTGCGAACTCAGCACCGCTCCGCCCGCAGCACCGCGCGGACCACCGGCCAGGTACCGCCGTGCTGCACGAGGACGAGGTCGGCGCGCAGCCCCTCGACGAGCGCGCCCCGGTCGGTGAGTCCGGCGACCCTGGCCGGGCCCGAGGTCACCAGCCCGACCGCTTCGGGCAGCGTCGCAATGCCCTGCTGGGCCAGCAGGAACACCGCCGCCAGCAGCCCGAAGGGCAGGTAGTCGGAGGCCAGCGCGGTGACCAGCCCATGCCGCGCCAGACCGTGGGCCGCGACGTTGCCCGAGTGCGAACTGCCCCGCAGCACGTTCGGTGCCCCCATCACCACCGGCATCCCGAGGGAGCGGGCGGCCTGGGCCGCGTCAAGAGTCGTCGGGAACTCGGCCACGGAGGCTCCGCGGTCGTGCAGCTCCTGGATCTCGGCAGCCGAGGTTGGGTCGTGGCCGATCAACCGGACCTTTCCGGTCCGGGCCTGCGCACCCAACCACTGCAGGGCCCGCCCGCGCAGGTGCGCATCGGCGTCTCGCTCTGCGATCTTGGCATCCACCCGGCGGCGGGCCTCGTCCTCGCTGATCCCTTGGGTTCCGGCCAGGTAGCGCTCGAGAAACCGGCGGTCGGCGTACTGGCCCTGGCCGGGCGTGTGGTCCTCGTGGGACACCAGCGCCATCTGCGCCACGGTGGACAGTTGCCGCTGCAGCGCCTCGAAGCCGGCTTCGCTGCGGGCGTCGAGGCGGTGCAGTACCCGATGGTCGACCGGGCCGGCGCTGTTGCGGTCACCGACCAGCGCGCACATCTGCAAGGCCGCCTCGACGGACCGGGCCGGCTCGGCAGAGTGCGGCTGCTGGAATGACGCTCCGTGGTAGACGGTCGTGATACCCGCGGCGCGCAGTTTGCCCTCGAAGGACACCAGGGCGAACTCCCAGGGAACCTCGGCGCCGGGCCGCGGTAGTCGTTCGCGCTCCAGCCCGTCGGAGTGCACGTCGATGAGCCCGGGCAGGCACAGCAGTCCGGATCCGTCGACACCGGCGTGCGCGCCACCGTGGCGTTCGACGGCGGCGATCCGGCCGTCGCGAACGACGATCCGGACGTTGTCGACAATCCGGTCCGGAAGCACTGCGGACACGTTGCCGATCACGTAGTCGGCCGGCGGGGTGCGCAGCGGCCAGCGGACCGCCGGCGCGTCCAGCGTGGTCATGCCGCCACTCCGAGCAACTCTGCAGGGCTGCCCTGCCTGGTGATCCGACCGTCGGTCAGCTGGGTGACCCTGCTCGCGAGCCGGCGCATGGCATCGGCGTCGTGGAACACCGCAAGCACGGCCACGCCGTGCTCGGCCAGCGACTCGACGAGATGCAGTGCGCGTTCCCGATTCTCCGGGTCCAATGCGGACACCGGCTCGTCGAGCAGCCGCAAGCGCGGCGGGCTGACGGTGCCGGCGGCCAGGTTGACGCGCTGGCGCTCGCCACCGGAGAGCACTCCACAGTCGATGTCCCACAGCGACTTGTCCAGGCCGAGCCCGCGCAGCGACTCGGCCGCCGCCTCGGATGCGTCCGCCCGAGACATGCCCCGGCGCCGCGCGGCGGACGCGACCACCTCCAGCGGTCCGGTCCGCGGCGGCGTGGAGAGGAACTGGGACACGTATCCCAGTTCACGGCCGCGCAACCGCGCCATCGCGCGGTCGGGCAGGGTGGTGAGCTCGACCGGTCCTGCGCCGGTCCGCAGGATTACCGTGCCCCGGTCGGGCAGGTAGCTGCGGTGCACACAGCGCAGCAGGCTCGACTTGCCCGCGCCGCTGGGTCCGGCCAGCGCCACATGCTCGCCGGCCGAGATGTCGAGGTCCACGCCGCGTAACGACACGACGGTCCGCCCGTCGACAGTGTGCAGGGTGAAGGTCTTGTGCAGGCCCCTGATCTCGAGAACTGGTTCAGGCACTGCCTCACCTCCTGGCGGCTGCGACCAGCCGCTGCGTGTAGGGGTGGTGGGGATCGCGGAACAGCTGGTCGGTGAGGCCTTGCTCGACGACCCGCCCGAGTTGCATGACCAGCGACCGGTCGGTCAGCGTCTCGATCACGCCGAAGTCGTGGCTGACCACCACGGCCGCGACGTCCCGTTCGGCCAGCAACCCACGCAGCAGGTCCAGCACTCCGGCTGCGATGGACGCGTCGAGTCCCGTGGTGGGTTCGTCGAGCAGCAGCACGGCGGGATCGGTGGCGAGCGCCTTGGCGATCTGCACCCGTTGACGCATCCCACCGGAGAAGGTGCGCACCGGATCGTCCATCCGAGCCAGTGGTACCTCGACCCGGTCGAGCAGCTGGGCGGCGCGCCGGCGGATGGCGTGGTACTCCCGCCATCCTGCTGCGGTGAGCCGCTCGGCGATGTTGCCGCCTGCGGACACGTTCAAGGCGAGCCCCGCGCTGGGGTCCTGGTGCACGAAGCCCACCACGTCGATCCGTAACCGGCGCCGCGCGGCGGCGCTCAGGCCGAGCACGTCGGTGCCGCCGCCGTCCACGGCGGCGAGGCGCACCTGACCGGTGGTTGCGCGCTCCTCGCCCACCAGGCAGCGCAGCACGGTGGACTTGCCGCTGCCCGACTCGCCGATCAACCCGAGTGCCTCGCCGGGCGCCACGTCGAAATCAACATCCCACGCGGCGACCACCGCACCGGTGTTCGGGCTGATCGAGGTGCCGTGGTCGGGACCGGTGCCCGGGACGGCTGCGGAGCCCCCGGGCCCGTGTACCTTCCCGATGCGCTCCACCCGAAGTGTCCACTCCGGCCCGTCAGCGGGCAACGCGCGCTGGTCGGGAAGCGAGACCGGCTCCAGCGCTGGAGGTCCCCAGCGGACCCGCCGCTCGGGGTCCGGGAGCAGGTGCAGCGGCGAGGCCACGCGGTGCGCAGTGCGATCGGCGTCGCCGGCCAGCACCCGTTCACACCATTCGGTGTCGCTGCAGGCGAAACGCCCCGCGCCGGCGTCGACCAGGAAGGTGTCGCCGGATCCGCACCGCAGGCAGATGGCGCCGCCAGTGCCTTCGACCTCGAAGGGCACATCGTCGAAAGCCAGCGGGATCACGTCGGTGTGCGGGGGCACGGCGTAGATGCGCTTCTCGCGGCCTGCTCCGAAGAGGTTGAGGTGCGGGCAGCCGTTCAACCGCGGGACGTCCCAGCGCGGGATCGGGGTGGTTGCCATCACGTAGCGGCCGCCGACCAGCACCGGGTAGCCGGTGGAGCGGCTGATCAGACCGTTGCGGACGAGGTCCTCGTACAGGCTCACCCACATCGTCGAGTAGTCCGCCTCGGCGTGCATCCGGGCGCACTCGGCGACCGAGCGCTGCACCCCGCGCAGCGGTTCGGGCACCGGAACCTGCAGGACGAGGACGTGATCGGAGCTCAGCACCTGTTCCGGCACGCGGTGGCGGGTCTGGACGATCGAGGCGCTGCGGCTGTCGGTGGTCTGGCCGCACCCGGTGCTGCCGGCGATCAGCCGCCGCAGGTTGGTCGCGTTGACACCGCCGTCGTCGCCCTGATCGATCACCTTGACCGTGTCGCCCGGGCCGACCAGCGCAAGCGTGACCTGCAGGCCGCCGGAGCCCCAGCCGCGGGCCACCGGCATCTCCCGCGACCCGAACGGAACCTGGTAGCCGGGCACGCACACCGCGCTGAGCGCGGCCCGGCGGATCTCCCGCTTGGCGCCCTCGTCGAGAACGCCCGTTGGGGTCGTCGCGTCGTCGAGCCCGGCCAGCAGTGCGTCGATGGTCGGCGCGGTGGGGGATGCGGTCACCGGCAGTCCCTCCCGACCGGCTCGGTCTGGCGGTGCCGCTGCGCGGCGCTGTCCCGCATGGCCTGCTTGCGCTCGACCATGGAACGGAAGGTCACGTAGTGCGGCAGCTTCAGGTGCTCGAGGAACCCCCCGGCGTCGAGGCCGTCGGTGGTCAGCAACAGCAGCTGCTCCAGCGGTCCGCTGCGACCGAAGCGGCGACAGGCGATGTCGAGGTTGGCCATCGCGATGGCCTTGCGTTCGTTGTGCCCGAAGCACATCCCGTAGCCGATGTCGAAACGGGTGCGATCCTCGTCAGCACCGTCGAGGTCCTCGATCGCCTCGGTCTCGGTGACGCGGCACTCGCCGATGGTCACGGTGGCACCCGTGTGCGGGTGACGGACCCGCAACGGCAACCGGCCGTGGCGGACCTCGCCGAGGGTGACCTCGTGGATATCCCCGTCCGGCCCGAGGATCGACCGGTACCACAGCCCGACCAGAGCGCCGGTCTCCGCCCGGGCCATCGTCGCCAGCACGGCCGACCGTGGCGCGCCCGGCCTCGCCGGCCGGCGGGTGATGTCGAACGGATCGGGGTCGCCTCCGCGGTGGTCCACCAACAGGTCGGCCTCGCGCAGCAGGGCCGAGAATCGCCGGGGATGGCGCTCTGCGGCGGTGCGCCGCGGGGTGGATCCGTTGGTGCTGTGCCGGTCCCCCGCCGGTTGCGGGGGGCCGGTCGGGCGCTCCAGCAGCCGGCCGGTGTAGTCGGTGGTTGCGCCCAGCAGCTGCGGCCCGTCCGGCGTGCGGTGCGCCGGCACGATCCGGCGCAGCACCACCATCTCGTCCGGGTCCACCGGCTCGCTGACCGCGAGCCGGGGCAGCGTGGAGCGGTGTGCCCGCAGCAGGTGCGCCGCCTCCAGCACGTCGCCCTCGGCTTGGCGGAACGCGTCGGCCGCGGTGTCCTCGTGATACAGCCCGGCCTCGCCCATCACCCGGTCGACGGCGAGCCGGAACCGGGCGGTGATCTGATCGGTCGACACCCACGGCGCCGACGCGTGGTCGCGTGATCGGCGCACCAGGTCTTCGGCCGCCAGGATGGCCTCCAGCCCGCCCCGCGCCCCCGAGTAGCCCATCTACCGCGCCCCCTGTTCGATTCGTACGCTGCGTGGGATGGCGATCAGCCGGCCGTTCGGCGCGACGAGCAGCAGGTCCACACCGGACGGGAAGTCGGTGACTGCCTCGTCGCGGGCTGTGACCAGGTCCGGCGTGAGCACCGGGGCTACATCGAGGCAGCCGTCCACGCCGGGGCCGGACAGGCGCAGGGTCGGACCGGGTGGTCGCACGTCGGGCACCGCGACGCTGACCAGCGCACCTGCTTCGGGCGCCTCGGCGCTACCCCGGTGCACCGACAGCAGCTGCTCGGTACCCAGGCCGTCGAGGGCGGCGACCAGCCGTGCCTGCGCCAGCGGCACGGCCGGTGCCGAGGTGGCCGTGCACACCAGGGTCGGCCAATCGTTCTTGGCCCCCAGCACGCACACCCCCGTCTCCAGGTCGGCCAGGGCCAGAATGGGCAGCATCGCCGCCGGAAGGGTCTGAACGCAATGGTGCGGCATCGCGTGGACCGTTCCCGGCCTGGACAGCGCGGCCAGCACCGCGCGGAACACCCGCTGCGCGTCGGCTGGATCGAGATCGGCCCGCAGCGGCGCGGTGGACGTCGTCATGTCAGCTCCTCGAACTCGACCACGGTCGGCGCGAGCGCGGCCCACTCCACCGCGTCGCGGGCCGCGATGCGTTCCTCGATCCGGCGGCACAGCTGTGCGACCTCGG
>JBOHGX010000292.1:0-5500 GCA_050700255.1 Pseudonocardiaceae bacterium | reverse complement strand
GTCTCGGATGGCCTCAACGACGACCGCTCCTCGTCCAGCCGGAACGCGGTCCGCGGACGAACCACGCAGTGCAGACAGTAACTATGGTTATAGTCCTCACTGACCGGCCGGGCCGACCAGAGCAGTTGGCTGGCCCGCTGGAACGACGTCATCCCGGACTGGCACCGGACCTACGTCGGCCTGGAGGGGCTTGCCTCGCACGTGGTCACCTACATGCCGCTGGTGCTGCACGCCCTGGTGCAGACCGAGGCGTACTCCCTCGGTGCGACGGCGGGCAGCGCCCGGGTGCGCCCCGACCAGGTGGAGCGGCTGGTAAGCCTGCGGATGGAGCGGCAGCGCCGGCTGTTCGCCCACGCAGCGAGCGGCTGCCCTTGCCCACCGACGTCGGCGAGGCAGTTGCGGACTACTAATTAGTTCATTAGTTTCTGGACTTTAAAACAGCATTGTGCGATACTTGTGGCATGGCTAAGAAGGGTCGCCGAGCGACCAACGAGGAGCGGCTGGCCGCTATCCGGATGTATGAGAACGGGCTCACTGCCGATCGCATCGCGGAAATCATGAATGTGGGCCGGTCGTCGGTCTTCGAGTGGATCTCGAAATATCAGGAGGGTGGGCTTGCTGCGATATCCACGAAGTTCGCGTCCGGTCGCCCGACGGTGCTGGATGACAGCGAGATGGTCCGCCTCTACACCATGATCTATGGGAAGGATCCGCGGGCCTACAGTTTCGGCCTGGCATTATGGACCCGCGGCTTGATCCGGGACCTGATCAAGAAGACGTTCGGCAAGGATGTGTCGCTGGTCACGGTGGGACGGATACTCAAGAAGCTGGGCATGTCGCCGCAGCGGCCGTTGTACCGGTCGTGGAAGCAGGACCCGGAGCGGGTGGAGCGGTGGAAGCGTGACGAGTACCCGGCGATCAAGGCCCGCGCGGCGGAGGTGGGCGCGACGATCCTGTTCGCCGACGAGGCGTCGGTGCGGACGGACTACCACGCCGGCACCACCTAGGCACCGGTCGGACAGACGCCCGTCGTGGTCAGTTCGGCGGTACGCCACTCGGTCAAGATAGTCTCAGCGATAGGCCAGCGCGGCGAGTGCAGCTTCCAGGTCCACGAAGGATCCATGAACGCCCAGCGGTTCATCGAGTTCCTCCAAAGCGTACTCCATGATATCAACACACCCGTGTTCTTAGTGGTCGACGGATCGTCCGTGCACAAGGCGAACATCGTCAAAGAATACGTCGCCGGCACAGGTGGGCGACTGGAACTATTCTTCCTGCCGCCCTACTCACCCGAGCTGAACCCCGACGAGTGGGTCAACAAGAACGTCAAGCACGACAGGATCGCGCGAGCCGTACCCTTCACCAGAGACGACCTAATGAAAGTCGCAGTCGAAGCTCTTGAGCGACTCAAGTAATGCCCTGGCATCGTCCGGGGATTCTTCGGAGATCCGAAGCTCCGATACATCAGCGCGTCGCACTCGTGAAATAATACTCGTCTCGACACTTATGTTTCCATTAGTATCTGCCTGATCAAACCGCGCCCGCGGATCTCCTCGGCCACCGTATCGATGATCTGATGAATGCGTTGCTGTCGGACCCGGTGACCCCACGACGGATGCTCGATGTTGTCGACTTCTACACTTACGACACGCTCGTCGTCGCTTGACGGACACGGTCGCACACATCTCGACTCCAAATCAG
Source organism: Pseudonocardiaceae bacterium (assembly GCA_050700255.1). Lineage (GTDB taxonomy): Bacteria > Actinomycetota > Actinomycetes > Mycobacteriales > Pseudonocardiaceae. The sequence goes on along the minus strand of JBOHGX010000292.1, from coordinate 3,799 downwards.
CCGGCACTGCCTGCGAGGACTCGCACTGTTACCGTGCGTATCGACGCCAAAAACAGGGAAATCGCAGTCTCTGTTTCGGGGTCTACCTACCAGGAGCGTCCCAGGAGCGTCAGGGGCTGGAATGTTGTGGCGCTTAGTCCCAGTGCCAACACCGAGGGTAGTAAAGAATACGGGCAGTAACCGGTACCTCAGGCACCAAGTATAGACACGGGACCTACAACAGTGACAACCTAATTGTATCGTCGTAGTTCCGGCAAGAGTCAGTCGCTGGCAGCTTCGGCGGCTCACGCCGCCGCTGGCGACAAGGCTGAGTGTCGCTTGAGAGGAGTCTTTTGACAGAAGCGCTACATGCCAGATGCCGTGGCAACACGCTTTCGTCCTGCCAGTGCAGCTGCCGCGACCACTGGTGCGCTTGATTGGAGAGGAGGCCGATCGTGGAAGAGCTGCAGATAAGATTGTTCGGTTTCTTCCAGATCTCTCTGGGGGCCGTCGAGATCTCCGACCCTGTGAGTCCCAAGGCTCAGGAGTTTCTTGGGCTGCTGCTGCTCGCACCACAGCGCAGCATCCTCCGCGAGGTCGCCGCCGAGAGCCTCTGGCCGTGCTCGCCGCCCGACGCATCTAAGAAGGCGATTCGTCAGGTTCTCTGGCAGATCCATCAGTGGACTGATGTCGACCTTCATGAGGATCCACGTTTGGTGCTCACCGATGGCAATCGGCTGCTGATTAACCCGAACCGTCGCCTCTGGGCCGACGTGGCCAGCTTTCGCGAGGCCGCTCGCGCCGCGCAGGTGAGGACCGTGTCCGACCTCGCCGAGCGCGAGCTCGCCTCCCTGGGCCGCGCCGCCGACCTGCGCCGAGGGTCCCTCTTGGCCGGCTGCGATGCCGAGTGGTGTCTGGTCGAGCGGGAGCACCTTGACAACCTCCACATCACGATGCTCGACAAGCTCAGCGTCGCGCACGAACGCCGCGGCGAGTTCGAGCTGGCGATCCACTGGACGCAAGCGTTGCTCGACGTTGAACCGGCGCACGAGCGAAGCCACCGCCGACTCATGCAGCTCTATTACAACACCGACGACCGCACCCGTGCACTTCGCCAGTACCACCGCTGCCGGTGGGTACTGGAAAACGAGCTGGGCGTGCGGCCCTCAGCGCGCACCGAGTCGCTCGCCGCGGCCATCAGGGCCGGCTCCGGCGAGCCGGAAGACGCCCCGCGACCGGCCCATCGACTCGCCATCGCTACCGCGGACATGCTCGACTCGCTCCGCGTCGAGTTGGGCGCCCTGCGCACAAGCGTGGACGCGCTGCGCGAACAGATCTGCAAGTCACTCGCCTGACGCAGCAAGCGCGAGACGCCGCGAAGACGCCACCGAGATGCGACTGATGTACCACTGCTCGCAGTGAGCGATGACAGTGGCGGGAGCCAAGGTGAGGCAACGGACGGACCGACGGAGGATCTCGCCGCCCGGTCCTTTCTCGTCCGAGCTCTGCTTGAGCGTAACGGTGCGGACACGGACTTGGGGTGGCACGGGTTCGTCACCGACGTCGCCACCGGTCAACGGGAGGTATGGCATCGGACGGCTGAGATCGTCCGGATCATTGACCGCCGGCTCTCATCGGAATGGGCCGGCACCGTCGCCATGGCCGCGGTGGATACGATGACTGCACCGGCATTGACCGACGTCATCAACGACATGCTGGCCATCCTGGCGGCGCGGCTCCCGCCGCACGCAGCTGCCCTTCCTCGCCCGAACGTGACTCTCGAGCGTGTAGGCGAACGACTGGTCGGGCTGGGCAACCATCGTGGTAGCGATCGAGAATCGCCGCTGGGCCCGCAGACCCTTCGCGGCGGTCGGCTGGATGCCCGAGTGCGCTTTCAGCTGTGGGGCACTTCAGCCCCGATCGTCGACGCCGCGGTGCTCGCCCTTCATTCCGACCTCTTCACCGACCGGGACCAGCTACGGCTGGTGGGATTCCTGAAATTGTCGATCGCCGCCACTACGCTGGCTGAATTCATCGACACGGTGGGTGGCTGGCGTAAGGCCACGAGCTTCGACGTGCTTTACGAGTACCAGTACAGCGACACCGACGACGCCGACAGTCTCATTGCCCGCATTGTGGTCACCACCGATCCGGAGCAGGCTGGCAGCCCCGCCCGCGAGACCGACATCGTCGCCGATGACATGGTGCGATGGGACAACGAGACCGCAGCAACTCTGGTGGTCGCCGGCCCCGCGACCGTGCACCGGATTTCTGCGTTGGCATACCTGCCGGGCCCGGCCCTGGGCGGCACCGTGACCCTGCAGCGAGTGGTGGCCAGAGCCACTGCGCCGCCGACCCCCCTGCCAGACCTGGCGGCCTTCCTGACGGCCGTCGGCGGTGAGCGTCCGGCGCAGACCAATGCCGAGGTCACGGTGTCGCCAGAGGATCTGCTTACCGGTCTCGGGCCGGCCAGCGGGCAACTCGACCTCGGCGACTGGGACACCGACAGCAGCCCGGACCGGTACTCCGGGTTCGACCGGGTGCTCGCCGCCCCGGTCCGCCTGCCGACGGGAGCGGACCGGTTCATCATCTCGTACTTGCCAGCGCCGGGGGTGGGACCGGGACTCGATGGGATCGCCGTCGTGTACCTACGGATCAACCCGCCGTGACGCCAGCACGCGACAACACCCATCAGGCGGAGAAGAGGGAACCATGACCGAAGCAATCCTGCCTGGCGTCCTCATCGAGGTACGGCCGGAGGGACTCATCGTCCCCGGTGCCGTCACCGTGGGGAACCTGGGGGTGGTCGGCACCGCCGCCATGGGGCCTGTGGGCGTGCCCCAGCTACTCGGCAGCTACACCGATGCCGTGCAGCGGTTCGGCGCCTACGACCGCTGGGTCGACGGCGCATCCGGTGAACTGACCCTCGTCCGAGCACTTGAACAGGCCTATCGGTTCGGCGCCACCACGGTCTGGGCCGTCCGGGTCGCCGACGGCACAGAGAAGAAAGCCGCGGTAACGCTCAAACATGCAAGCGGCGATTGCGTCAACATTGAGGCCCTGTCGCCTGGTACTTGGGGCAACGACATCACCGTTGAAGTATCAACATCCGACGCCAACGCGGTGGTGAGTGCGGAGGAAGTGGCTACGTCGCTCACCCTCGGCCATAAGCCGGTCGTGCAGAGCGCGGTGAACCGGATCATCGTCCGGCCGTCCGCCGGCGGCGCTGACCAGGTACCCAACATCGTTTACGAAACGACTACGAAACCTGCGCCAGATCCCACCCCGACGCAGGTCAAGGTCAACACCGACACCGGAGTGCTTACCTTCGTCCCCCCGCCTGCCGGCGCCAAGGTCCTCGCGACGTACACCGTGGACAAGACGTCGGCCGTCAAGGTCACTGTCAAGGCTGGGCTCGCGGTCGAGGAGGTCTACAGCGTCGTGTCCGGCGACGACCTGATCGCCGACCTCAAAATCGGCTCGACGCTGGTCGAGGCGACCGCACCAGGCGGCTTTAGTTCCAAGGAACTGCCCAAGCCTGTCCTGGCCACCCCGCTGACCGGGGGCCTGAACGGCGCCGGGGTCGCCAATGGCGTCCCGACGGCAAATTACCACGCCGGGCTCGACGCCTTACTCACGGTGGATGCGCACATCATCGTCGCGGCTGGCCAGGACCAGAGCTTCGGCAACAGGCTCGCCACGCACTGCACGAATGCATCAGGTGACGAGATCAAGCGCGACCGGATCGCTATTGTCGGAACCGGACTCCAAAAAGCCCCCCCGACACCCGTGGCCGATGCGTCGGGCCACCCGCTGAACA
>JBOHGX010000291.1:0-1727 GCA_050700255.1 Pseudonocardiaceae bacterium | reverse complement strand
GCCTTGACCGCCGACACGCTCTACTTGGCGATTACCGACAGCCTGGGGCCACTGGCGGTCCCCCGCCACCTGATTGAGCAGCTTGACTATAGCCGCGGGGTACCGTCGCGCGCGTCGAGTGCCGTCACCCGGGGGCTCTTTGCGGGGGCGGCATTCGCCGTGCTGCTGGTGCTGCTGAATGAATCCGAGGACGCGTCGCAGAGGACCAGCACCGGGACTGCCGCGCTGGTGGGCGCCGGGCTTGGCGTCACCACGGGAGCGGTCTTCGGGGCGCTCTACCCGCGAGAACGATGGAAGTCGGTGCGCTTGGGCGTAACCCTGTCAGTTCCGCGCTGAGCGCGGCCTAACTGTAGTTGATGAACACGTTGTTCACCGATGCGTCACGAGTCGCTGCATGGGAGTGAGTCCGTTGATGCCCATGACGCAGCCCCGACGGTCTTGGTGGCGAGATAAGGGTCAGTTTCGTTTGCACGTGACCTCATGACGTACACCGGGAATGGCTAATATACGTCAGACCGCTGTCTAACCCGATCTTATGAAAGGCAGAGCCTCCGAGGGAGGCGCACATTTGAAGTCGTGCAGGCTCGGACGAGCCGCACATCAAAATGGCGTGCTACCACCCTACGGAGGCTCTATGTACTACGCCGGCCTGGATCTTCACAAAAAGTACTTCACGCTCTGCGTCCTGACCAGTGAGGGCGAAGTGCTCGTCGAGCATCGGCGGCTGCCCACGGACCTCGAGCCGCTGACCTCGATCCTCCGGGACCTCGGCGGCCCGGTGTCGGTGACCGTGGAAGCGACGCTGCAATGGGCCTGGCTCCACGATCGGCTGACGGCGGCGGGCTTCACGGTCCTGGTCGCGCATCCGCAGCAGGTCAAGCTGATCTGTCACGCGCGCTGCAAGACCGATCCCATCGACGCACGCAAGCTGGCCGAGCTCACGCGGGCGAATCTCCTGCCCGCGATCTGGGTCCCGACGCCGGAGGTCCGGGCGTGGCGGCAGCTGATTCGGAGCCGGGCTGCGCTGGTGCGGTGGCGGACGCGGGCCAAGAATCGGATACATGGTGCCCTAGCAGCGGAGAACCTGCGGGTCGGCGCGACCGATCTGTTCGGCCGGGCCGGGCGGGCGTGGCTGGACACCGCTCCGGTGTCACCGGGCACGCGCCGGGAGCTCACGGTGCAGCTGGCGATGATCGCCGCCCTTGAGGACCAGATCCGGGGCTATGACGCGGACGTCAAACGCCTGGCGCGGCATCCGGACGCGCGACGATTGCAGACGATCCCCGGCATCGGGGTCTTCGGCGCCGCCTTGCTGGTCGGGGAGATCGGCACGATCACCCGGTTCCACACCGCGCACGAGCTCGCCGCCTACGCCGGGCTGGTGCCCAGCACCCGGAGCTCGGGGGACAAGACCGCCCACGGGGGCGTCGGAACCGCGAGCAATCACTGGCTTAAGTGGATCCTGATCGAGGCGGTCCAGACGCTGAAGCAGGTGCCGGGCCCGGTGCGCTTCCACTACGAGCGGCTGCTCCGGGCGAAGGGCAAGCCCAAAGCCACCGTGGCGGCGGCGCGCAAGCTCTGCACCTATCTCTATTGGATGTGGACCCAGGGCCTGAGCTACCCCGAGTGGCTTGGGACCGAGACGAAGCGGGCGGGGTGCCCGGTGCACACGCTGGCGTCGTCCGCGTAGTTCTTGCGGAATCGCCGATAACCCGAGGGGGCCCCCG
>JBOHGX010000290.1:0-8513 GCA_050700255.1 Pseudonocardiaceae bacterium | reverse complement strand
CAGCGGCGGCACGCAGTGGTATCGGCGGCGGCACGGGCCGACAGCAGGCGCGCTCCTAGCCGAGCAGGTCCAGCCCGACGATGGCCAGCGCGACTTCCTCTTCCAGCTCCGGTGCGTGCGCGCACCGCTGCGCGAGTCGCTGAGCGCGATAAGCGCGTCATCGCCCACATGAGGCAGTACGTGGGAGCGCCTGGCATATCTGCGTGCAACGGTACTGTACATCTGCGTGAAACGTAGCCGCGTCGCCTAGGTTTCTCCCCGAACGTTCTGTCATGCCGCGGTTTGGTGGGATTGCGGAGTTGCGCGACGGCCATGATGTGCAGGACACGGTTGATTCTGCGATTCCCGGCTCGGGAGAGGCGGTGGCGCTCTTGTTCACCGGAGGAGGCGTCCAGGGGGCGGTGCCGTTCCAGGAGGCGAACTGGTCTCGGTCGCGGAATCGGTGGATGTCGCCAACATCGGCTAGCAATCGCGCCGCGCTGGAGGGACCGATGCCGCGCAGGTCCATCAACTCGACTACGAGTCGGCGGCGGGTCTTGCTGACCGGGTCGCGCGGTTTGATCGTGGCGATGAGTGCGCGGGCCTGGGTGGCGGAGAGGAATTTCTTGGCCCCACCGGGGAAAAGCTCCAACAGCAGGCGGTGCAGCCGGTTGATTGTCTGGGTGCGGGCCCGGCCAAGTTCGTCGCGGCGGTCGGCCAGCATGCCCAACACGGCCAAGTCAGCATCGACCTCGACTCGGTTGAGGTTCGCAGCGTGCAGCGCGGCGATCGCGACCGAATGCGCGTCGACCGGATCGGTCTTGCGGCCATTCCCGGTGGCGAACACCCGCACGGCTGGCGAGGGTATCTATGCGCCTTGCGGCCGATGCGGCGGTGACAGCGACCAGAACAAGCCTCACGGATTGTCATCACCGCACAGCGCCCAGAAATCACAGTGCCTTTGCAGGCTCGTAGAGTGCAGTCAGCCCCCTAGCCCCAGTTTCCCCCTTAGTTTGATCTTGATGGACTGAAGCCGGTTTCCTGCTCGGCTCGTGGCGGGTTTTCCTGGGCAAACGGCGTGTCGGTGCTGGTGTCAGCGCCCGTTTCAGCGTATTACCCATATATGGCATCTGTGGTGGGTAAGAAGCGGGGGAAGCGGACCTACTACTATCTGGTGGAGTCTGCGCGTGTGGACGGCAAGCCCAGGATCGTGTCGCAGGAATACCTGGGAACCGCAGAGGAGCTGGCGGCGGCGATGCGCGGCGGGGGGCTCGGGCTGCCGGATCGCACCCAGCACAAGGAGTTCGGTGCGGTCGCTGCTGCCTGGAGTCTGCTGGAAGACCTCGGCGTGGCCGCCGTCATCGACGAGGCGGCCGGGACGAGGCGGTCGGATGCGGGCGCTTCGGTCGGTGCGTACCTGGTGCTGGCGGCGCTGAACCGGTTGGCGGCGCCGTGTTCGAAGCTGGCCTTCGCCGACTGGTGGGCTAAGACAGCGGCGCCCCGGTTCACCAAGATCCCCGCCAGCGTGTTGGACCATCGGCGGTTCTGGGACGCGATGCACGCCGTGGAGCTTGGTGACCTGGAGCGGATCAGCCAGGCGATCGTACTGCGCATGGTGGATCTGTTCGGGCTGGACTGCTCATCGGTGGCTCTGGACATGACCAACTTCGCCACCTTCATCGACACCGGCAATGACAAGGCGCCGGTCGCGCAGGGCAAGGCCAAGCAGAAACGCGCCGGCCTGCGGCTGGTCGGGCTGGGCCTGGTGGTCACCCGCGAGGGCGGGATCCCGCTGGCCTGGCACGCCTACCCCGGCGACAAGCCCGACGTCACCCAGTTCCCCGCCCTGATCGCAGCGCTGCGAACCCGGCACGAGGCGATCTGCGCCGCCGCCGCCCGCCAGCCCGCGGACATGACCGTCGTGTTCGACGCCGGGCAGAACTCTCAGGACAACTTCGCCTACCTCGCCGGGACCGGCCTGCACTACATCGGGTCGGTGCCCGCCTCGGACTGCCCGGACCTGACCGCCCTGCCCGCCTGCGTGCGCACCGTCGTGGATGCGGGCCGGTTCGGGGGGCTGACCGCCTATGACACCAGCCGCGAGGCCTACGGCGCGCAGCGCCGGGCGATCTTAACCCACTCCCCGGAGCTGCACCAAAGCCAGGCCCGCGGGTTTGACGGCACCACCCTGGCCAAGGCCGGGAAGAAGCTGGACGAGCTGGCCGCCACCCTGGCCCGCGGCAAGACCCGCCGCCCCCGCGAGAAGGTGGAAGCCGACATCCACGCGATCACCCACAAGCCCTGGGCCCGCCGGGTCCTCACCTGGCAGCTGACCGGCGAGGCACCCAAAGACCTGCGGCTTTCCTGGGACATCAACAAGACTGCCCGCGCCGCCCTGGAACAGGAGATCTTCGGCAAGCACGTGCTGATCACCGACCACGACGACTGGCCGGTGGCCGAGGTCATCGCCGGCTACCGGTCCCAGTCCGAGGCCGAGTTCTCCTTCCGGCAGCTCAAAGACCCCCACGTCGTCTCCTTCAGCCCGATGTTCCACTGGACCGAGCACAACATCCGCGTCCACGCCTTCACCTGCGTCCTTGCCCTGCAACTCGCCCACCTCATGCGGCTGCGCGCCCGCACCGCCGGCCTGGACCTATCCGTGCGCGCCCTGCTCGGCGAGCTCGCCGGCATCGGCGAGACCGTCCTGCTCTACCAGGGCCAGCGGGGCCGGCCCAGAGCCCACCGGATACTCACCGAAACCACCCCCGTCCAGGACAAACTCATCAAGATCTTCCACCTGAACCCTTACGCCCCCAAACGCTGACATGGGTAATACACCCGACCAACCCCTGCGACCATGCTGACCAGCGGAAACGAAGAGAAGATCAACTTATCCAGGAAAGTCGGGCTAGCAGGTGACCGCAGAGGAAGAACTCGGCCGGCGACGCGTATGCGATCGAGCCCGGCCACGACACCTGGGTCACCAGCGAAAAATCCTTCGTCGCCTACGAATTCGAATCCGCCACCGTCGAGACGTTGGCCCAACCGGCCCGCTGAGCAGGCTAGACCAAGGAGACCGACCATGACATTGACGGACCGGGTGGCGGTGGTGACCGGCGCATCCTCCGGGATCGGCGCCGGCCTGGCCGCCATGCTCGCCGCAGAGGGAGCACGCGTCGTCCTCGCAGCGCGCCGCGGCGAGGAACTCGAACGGGTCGCCAAGGGCATCCGCCAGGACGGGGGCGTGGCGGTGCCCGTCGTCACCGATCTCACCAACGACAATTCGCTCGCCAACCTCCTCGCCCGGACCCGCGCCGAGCTCGGCCCGGTCGACATCCTGGTCAACAACGCCGGGTACCTGCTGTGGAAGCCGCTGGAAGCGACCGCCATCGCCGAATGGGACCACATCTTCGCCATCAACGTCCGCGCCGCCGCCTATCTGTGCGCGGCGGTGCTACCCGACATGCGGGACCACGGGTTCGGCCGGGTCATCAACATCGGCAGCGAAGCCGGGGTCGCCATTGTCCCCGGCCTGGCCGCCTACTGCGTCAGCAAGCACGCCCTGGGTGCCTTGACCAAGGTCATCCAAGACGGCCACCACGACAATGGGATCAAGGCCTGGGTCGTCTGCCCCGGCTTTGTTGACACCGACATGGGCCGTGTCATCCCAGGCGCCAACCCGAGCAACTTCCTCCGAGTCGACGAGGTGGTCGACGTTGTCCGCTTCCTCCTTCACGCTGGCGACAACGTCAAGCTCGGGCCGGAGATCCTCGTACGCACCATGCACAACCCCATGGCAACCTGACTAAAGCCCAACGTCAATTGGCCCGGATTTCGCGCTCGACCGCAGCAGCCTGCGCACCTCGACGCAACAGTGATGGACGCTTACCCACCGAACGCGGCGACGGATCCGGTAGCGACGCGACGCGCGTGTGAGCGGGACGGGCCCTGCGCCTGCCCCCGACTGTGCGCCCCTAGGGCATCGTTGGGCAGGCTTGGTCAATGCGTCGTCGCTCTCATCGAGTGTAGGGGCGCCCTCACAACGCCTGAGAGGCCGCCATCAGCGTGGGCGTCTGGGTCAGCCCTACCAAGATCAAAAAAGTGTGACCGGGGTCGGCGTATCAGGGTGCGTGCGTGGTGGCTCTGTAAGGGAGATCAAGCTGTTACCTGTCAGGGAGACCAATGCGGACCACCTGCCGGTCTGGGCGACCGGCAACAGCAGCTAGGCAGCGACGACGGTCGCCGGGACGGCCAGTGCCAGTCGCCGCCCCGACGCGGTGGCTGGTGGGGATCCGGTGGTCGACATTCCTGCACCTGATGAGTGATCCGGTAGTCGGCCTGGATGGCGTTGTAGTCGGTGAACGACCACAACACGCCGTACTGAGGCAAGTTGAGCGTGTGGTGATGTGCCGTGACCACATAGGCCGCGCAGCCGGGCACGATCGAGAACAGCGGGTCCTACAGGGTAAAGATCGTCCCGTCCGGGCCGCGAAAGGGGTCGAGTTCGACACCACGGTCCCCAACTGGCGATTCACCGTGCAGGGAAGCGAGGTCTCCCATCAGTTGGCCGAGTGGTTTCGGGGTCCGGCTTGCTTTCTGAAGCTGCACCGGCGCCCGCTTGCTGACGGGGAGCTCGTGGAGTGCTCGCTGAGCAGGGAGGAACGGGGTGCCTTGCGCGCTTGCCACCAGGCCCACGTTTTGGAGGTGGCTGAGCGCCCTATTGCGGCCGATGCGGTCTTTTGTGGTGGCCGCTGGCCGGCTTCGCTGCTGGCCGAGATGGCAAAGGTCAGACGTGCTCTCGGTTGAGCCCTCCGGCGTCGTCATCGCCGGTGCGGGCACGGGCCTCGGACGTCCGGTGGCTGCCTCAATCGAGGATCTGCTGGGCGGGGAAGTCACCCGGGAGCCGCTACGACGAGTTGACTCGAAATCGGAGGTGGTTTTCGAGCGAGTTGTCATCGATGGTCGGCCCTACGTGCTCAAGCATCTTCACTGCGATGGCGACTGGATCGCTCGGGGCACGGGTGACCTGACCTGTCGACCGCTAGTGCTGTGGCGCGCCGGTATCTTTGACATGCTCCCCGAATGTCTCGACCATGCCGTGGTGGCAGTGGCCGGAGGGCTTGGTCGTAATGGGTGGGGAGCGGCAGTGCTGATGCGCGACGTGAGCGAGTGGCTCGTCCCGGAGGGTGATACTCCGCTTCCCTGGGCTCAACACCGGGGCTTTCTCAACCACATGGCCGCCCTCCACGCCGCCTTCTGGGGCTTCGAGGACACTGTCGGGCTCACCCCCTGCTCCCATCGCTACCTACTTTTCGGTCCCTGCCTGTGGGAGACGGAGGCCGCCCTCGGCTCGGATGCCGCCGTGCCGAGGCTGGCCTATGAGGGATGGTCACGCTTCCGCGACATCGCCCCCCGCGCAGCGTCGGTCGTGTTGCCGTTGCTGGCGGCACCCTGGCCGTTGGTGCAGGCGCTTGAGACCACACCGGCCACGTTCATTCACGGCGACTGGAAGGCCGGTAACCTCGGCACCGGACCCAACGGACGGACACTTTTGCTGGACTGGGCATTGTCGGGGCGGGGGTCGGCCTGCGCCGAGTTGGCGTGGTACCTGGCCATCAACGCCGCCCGCCTCCCCGAGTCCTACGAGGACGCCATCGCCGCCTACCGGCGCTGCCTGGAGGGCCACGGCGTGGACACCGGCGGGTGGTGGGAACGCCAGCTCGGCCTCGCTCTGCTGGGAGCCCTGGTCCAGTTCGGCTGGGACAAGGCCCTGCACGGCACCGCCGAGGACCTCCACTGGTGGGAGGAACGCGCCTTCGAAGGCGTGCGATGGCTGGGGTGACCAGCGGTGACCTGGCCGGTCTCATGGCGGCTGGCTATGGGGCGGACGTCGCCGCCTGGGCGAAGGGACCCGCCCGGGTCTATGACCGCTTGGCCGAGGTCCTGGTAGCGGCCAGTCCGGTGTCCCTGGGCGGCGCCGTGGTGCTCGACCTGGGCGCCGGGACGGGAGCGGCCTCCCGCGCCGTCGGAGCAACCGGTGGCCGGGTGGTGGCCGTCGACCTGGCCCTCGACATGCTCCGGTTCGACCAGCGTCACCGCCCCCTGGCCATCGCCGCCGACGCCCGTGCCTTGCCCTTTCGGGCCGGCACCTTCGACGCCGTGGCAGCCTCGTTTTCGATCTCCCACGTCCCGGACCCCAGCCAGGCGTTGGCGTGAAACGTGCCGCCGCCTAGGTTTCTCCCGCGAACGTTTTTGTCATACCGCAGACCGCCGGTCGGATGCGCGGTCATGCTTGATATGCGGGTGGTCGCGCCCCGCGTCCGACGAGACATGATTTACTCCGGCTCGATGAACTGGAGCTGCGCTCATCGGTGACTGTCGGTCCCAGGCCATAGCGTTGTGTAACGCGGCCTCGGTCGGGCGGCGATCAACATGGAGTGTGAGTATGAGCGTGAGCCAGTATCGGGGCCAGTTGGACCGGAAACGTAAGCAGCGTTGGTCGGCCGAGGAGAAGGCGAGCGAATACCGGACCAAGGAGTCTCAGAAGCGCACGGAGGCAGCCAAGGGAAGGACCGCCGCCGGAAAGTCCAACAGCAGCAGTGCAGTGGCGAGCAAGCTGCGCCAAGCCGAACGCTACGAACGTGAGGCGGCTGCGGCGGGGAAGGAAGCCGGCCGGTGGCAGGAGAAGGCGTCGGCGTATGCCAAGGACGAGCTGGCGTTGCAGGGGAGGCTCCTCAGGGCCGAACAGTCAGAAACGGCGGCGGAGGAGCGTCGTCGCAAGCGGGAGCAGCAGCAGGCCGCCCGTCGAACGGTCGCGCACGATGCCGCCGTTCGCCAACGGCTGGATGCGACAGAGATCTTGGTCGACGTGGCGCTCCGGGAACTGCGTGCCCCAAAGGTGGAGCGGCTGCGGGTGCTGATCTTGGGCGCGGCATCCGAAGGAGACCTGCGTGTTGGGCGGGAGCAGAAGCGTATCCGGGCCGCGGTAGAGAATGCCCTGCATCGTGACCTTATTGAACTAGACGTTCGGCCAGCGGCTACAACGAGCGATCTCCTCGACGGCATCACGAAGTTCCGCCCCCACATCGTGCACTTCTCCGGTCATAGCAACGAAGACTTGATTGTGTTCGAGGACGAGTTGGACGAGCACCACTATGGCGTGATCGTCACTGCTCAAGCCTTCGCGAACGCAGCCGCCGCAACCAACGACCCGCCGCTGCTGGTGCTGTTGAATTCCTGCAACTCGGCTTCCCAGATCGACAGACTCGTCGAGGAAGTTGCCCCGTTCGCGATCGGTATGGCCGATGAGATCGACGACGGCGACGCCATCACCTATGCGGCCCAGTTCTACGCGGCCGTCGCCAACGGACAGTCGATCCGCTCAGCGCACCTCTCGGCACAAGCGGCCCTGGAACTCGCCGGACTCCCCGGGCACGAACTACCCACCTTGGCCCACGCGGACGACGTCGACCCGTCGACGACTGTCCTGGTCAAGGCAGCTGAGTGATGAACTTGCGCGAACCCGCAGCGGTGATCGGACGAACGTGAGTGGCTTCGTGCTCGAACGCACTGCCATGCTGCTGACCGCCCGTAGGACGGACATCGCGCGGTGGGGACTCGGTTTTGCGTCACCGCCACGCCGACTTACCACACACAGTCAAACGAAAAGGCGGCGGACTAGTTAGGTAATCCAACCTGCTGTACTGCGAATGCGCTACCTCAGCGTCCATCTGAGGCTCAGGTGAAAGCTCGAGAGCTCCCGTTTGTCAGGACAACGCGCCGTGGACGCCGGTCGTGCAGGTCGGGCGCCAGCGCGGACCCTCGGCACCACCCATGCGCGACGATCCGCACCGAACAGAACCACGGCAGTCGACGTCAGCGGGCACTGACCGGAAAAATCCGAGATGACCGAGCCTCGCGACACCGCCGCATTGGAGCACCGCATGTCTCTGGATCCGACGGCGCGCAACCCGATCATGGATCGCGCGATCCGCCTCTTCCAGTACCTCATGCGTGTCCAGGAAGTCCGGGACGAGCCGGCCCGCACGGTGGAGGCGTACCGGCGGGAGGGAGCCGTCCTCTGGTTCGGCGACCTCCCTCACCACCCCACGGTCCGCAGCGCGATCGACGAGGGCGAGCTGGAAGCCGGGGCGCCGTTCTTGACAGTAGACCGCGCGCCTCGGCTCGCCCCGCCTGCGCCGGATGACCGACTTGCCGTGTGGCTGGACGGTCCCCGTGACGACCCGGACACCGAGCCCGTGCTCCGGAGCTCGATCACCAGGGCGGGCAACGACACAGTGGAGGATGGCCAGCTGTCCGGGCAGGTCGAGCACCTCGACGAGCAGCCGGAGATCGCCGAGTCGTTCCGAAGTTGGCTTCGGGACTGGCGAGCGTGGGCGGAACAGGAGCGGCGCGACCGGCCTACCCGCGAGCTCTACAGCGAGCTCTTCGCGATGTTCGTGAATGCAATCGGACACGCCGAGTAGCTGGAGCTGGTCATCGGCGTCGGCTGCCTCGCGTGGACCCCTCCCGAC
>JBOHGX010000289.1:0-15084 GCA_050700255.1 Pseudonocardiaceae bacterium | reverse complement strand
CCACCACCCTCCCCCTCGAAAGGCCCAGACCACGATCATCCACCCGCACAACAGCAGCCAACCCCCATTTTCACCACGGAACGCGCGACCCGCACGGGTATCAGGTGCTGTTACCCACTCACGAGTCTTGTGGGCCCCCGCCGGGGGCCCACAAGACATCCCCGTCCGGGTTGGCGACCCGGCACAGGATGAACAGCAGATCGGAGAGCCGGTTGAGGTAGCGCGCGGTCAGCGCATTGGTGCGCTCGTCGTCGACTGCCAGCAGTGCCCACGTGCTGCGCTCGGCCCGCCTGGTGACAACCCGGGCGGTGTGCAGCAACGCCGCCGCCGGGGTGCCTCCGGGCAGGATGAACGAGTCCAGCTTCGGCAACGGGGCGTTGAACTCGTCACACCAGCCCTCTAGGCGGGTGACGTAACTCTCGTCGATCCGCAGTGGAGGGTGCTGGGGGTCTTTGGTGATGGGCGTGCACAGGTCGGCGCCCACGTCGAACAGATCGTTCTGCACCTGGCGTAGCACCGTGACCAGGCGTTGCTCCAGGGACCCCAACGCCAGCGCGACGCCGAGGGCGCAGTTGGCCTCGTCCACGTCGGCGTAGGCGACCAGCCGTGGGTCCGTCTTGGGAACCCGGGTGAAGTCGCCGAGCCCGCTGGTTCCGTCGTCGCCGGTGCGGGTGTAGATCCTGGTGAGGTGCACAGCCATGGGGTGCACGCTACGCGTGAGCGCACCCGCTAGCGTGCAGCCCCGTGAGCGAGCACTTCAGGATCCGTGGTGGTGCCCGGTTGACCGGCGAGGTGCAGGTCGTCGGCGCGAAGAACAGCGTGCTGAAGCTGATGGCCGCGGCGTTGCTGGCCGAGGGCACGACGACGCTGACGAACTGCCCGGAGATCCTGGACGTCCCGCTGATGGCCGACGTGCTGCGGGGCCTGGGTTGCGACGTCGATGTCACTGGCTCACAAGTCGCTATCAGTGCGCCGGCTGAGCCCAAGCATGAGGCCGATTACGGCTCGGTCAGCAAGTTGCGCGCCTCGGTGTGCGTGCTCGGGCCGCTGGTGGGCCGCTGCCGGCGAGCCAGGGTTGCGCTGCCCGGCGGCGACGCTATCGGTTCCCGCCCGCTGGACATGCACCAGAACGGGCTTCGCAAGCTGGGTGCGCGCAGCGAGATCGAGCACGGTTGCGTGGTGGCCGAGGCTGAAGGGCTGCATGGGGCGCAGATCTGGTTGGACTTCCCCAGCGTGGGCGCCACCGAGAACATCTTGATGGCCGCGGTGCTCGCGGAGGGCACCACGGTCCTGGACAACGCGGCCCGCGAACCGGAGATCGTGGATCTCTGCGTGATGCTGCAGCAGATGGGTGCCCGGATCTCCGGGGCCGGCACCTCGACGCTCACCATTGAGGGGGTGGACTTGTTGCGGCCCACCGAACACCGGGTGATCGGGGACCGCATTGTCGGCGCCACCTGGTCCTTCGCCGCCGCGATGACTCGCGGTGATGTCACGGTGCGGGGTGTCAACCCGCACCACCTGGACCTGGTTCTGGAGAAGCTGCGACTGGCCGGCGCCCAAGTTGATCAAGCACCAGCCGATCACGCTGGACTCGACGGTTTCCGGGTGGTGATGCCCGACCGGCCCAGCTCGGTGGACTTCGTGACACTGCCTTACCCGGGTTTTGCCACCGACCTGCAGCCGATGGCGATCGCCCTGTCAGCCATCTCCGAAGGCACGTCGATGATCACCGAGAATGTGTTCGAGGCCCGGTTCCGGTTCGTCGAGGAGATGATCCGGCTGGGCGCCGATGCGCGCACCGATGGGCATCACGCAGTCGTCCGTGGCGTCGAACGGCTCTCCAGCGCCCCGGTGTGGGCCTCGGACATCCGGGCCGGCGCGGGGCTGGTGCTCGCCGGGATGTGCGCGGAGGGCACCACTGATGTGTGGGACGTCTTCCACATCGACCGCGGCTATCCCCGCTTCGTGGAAAACCTGGCGGCCCTGGGCGCCGACATCCAACGCGTCACCGCCCCCCCAGAGCGCTGACCCGCGCGCCCTGCCCGACATGGAGACATATCGGGGAAATCAGACCCGTCATTGCCCCGATATGTCTCCATGTCGGGGCAACTGGAGTACGGCGAAGTCGCCGTTGGCGTAGCGGGTGCGGATGAGCTTCTTGTCGAATTTGCCCACCGAGGTCTTGGGTATGTCATCGAGGAACGACCAGCGTTCGGGCAGCTGCCAGGCCGGTACCGACGCACCGAGGTGATCCCGCAGCTCGCCGGCGCTGACCTGCGCGTCTTTGGCGATGACCACGGTGGCCAGCGGCCGCTCCACCCACTTGTCGTCCGGAACGGCCACCACGGCGGCCTCCACCACCTTCGGGTGGCCCATCAGCGCATTCTCCAGGGCCACCGAGGAGATCCACTCGCCGCCGGATTTGATCACATCCTTGGCGCGGTCGCTGATAGTGATGAAACTCAGCTCGTCGATGGTGCCGACATCGCCGGTGCGCAGCCAGCCGTCGTGGAACCTGGCCGGGTCGGCGTCCCCATAGTACCGGGCGGTGACCCACGGACCGCGGACCTGGAGCTCGCCGACCGAGATGCCGTCACAGGGCAGCACGACGCCGTCATCGTCGACAATGCGACCCTCGACCCCGGCGACGAGTCGCCCCTGGCTGGCTCGATAACGCCAGGCCTCATCGCCGTGCACGCTCACCGGCGGCGCAGCGACCGAGATGATCGGGGAGGTCTCGGTCATACCCAAGCCCTGCATGACCTCGACACCCAGCTCCTGCGAAAACGCCTTCATCAGCGCCAGCGGTACGGCAGAGCCTCCGCAGAGCACCCAGCGGATAGACGACACGTCTCCGCCGTGCTCGCGCAGGTAGCGCAGCACATCGCCCCAGATCGTCGGGACCGCGGCGGAGATCGTGGCGCGCTCCGCCTCGATGAGCCTGACCAACGGCTTGGCCTGCAAGAAGTGGTCGGGCATGATCAAACTGGCGCCGGACATCAGCGCCGCGTAGGGAAGGCACCAGGCGTTGGCGTGGAACATCGGCACCACCGGCAGGATCCGGTCGGCCGGGGTCAGCGCCGCGATCTCGCCGGTGCAGACGCACATCGAGTGCAGGTAGGCCGAGCGATGGCTGTAGGCGACCCCTTTGGGATTGCCGGTGGTGCCGCTGGTGTAGCACATCGCGGCCGCGGAGCGCTCGTCGATGTCGGTCGGCCAGTCGAACTCCTCAGGTTGGGTGACCAGCAGCTCGTTGTAGGAGTGCAGCTGCTTACCAGCGCCGTCCAGCGCAGAGGTATCGGCTGGGTCGACAACGATGACGTGACGCACGGTTTTCATCGCCGGCAGCGCCCGGGCCAGCAGCGGCACCAGCGAACCGTCCACGATCACCACGTCGTCCTGTGCGTGGTTGGCGATCCAGGCCACCTGGTCGGACGCCAGTCGCAGGTTCAGGGTGTGCTGCACGGCACCCATCGAGGGGATCGCGAGATAGGCCTCCAGATGCTCCTGGTTGTTCCACTGAAAAGTGGCCACCCGCTGGTCGCCGGTGACATCAAGCTCGCGCAGCGCTCCGGCCAGCTGCGCGGCGCGCCGCCCAACCTGGGCGTAGCTCGCGCGGCGCGCACCGTCGCCGGTCCAGGTGACGACCTCGCTACCACCGTGCACGGTAGTGCCGTGGCGCATGATCATGCCCACGGTCAGCGGAACGTCCATCATCGTGCTGTCCATCGTGGTGTCCCTTCCAGCCGTGCATTACTGGCCAGTAGTCTCCAGGTAAAGGCTGCCGGAGGTGCCCCGATGCCCTACCCGAGCGATCGTGAGCGCGACCGGCCGTGGGTGATGCGAACATACGCCGGGCACTCGTCGGCCCAGAAGTCCAACGTGCTGTACCGGCGCAACCTCGCCAAGGGCCAGACCGGACTCTCGGTGGCTTTCGACCTGCCCACCCAGACCGGCTATGACCCCGACCACGAGCTGGCCCGCGGCGAGGTCGGCAAGGTGGGCGTACCGATCAGCCATATCGGCGACATGCGCACGCTGTTCGACGGCATCCCGATGGCGCAGGCCAACACCTCGATGACGATCAACGCCACCGCGATGTGGCTACTGGCGCTCTACGCGTCGGTGGCCCAGGAGCACGGGGCGGAGCTGCCGCAACTGTCGGGCACCACGCAGAACGACATCATCAAGGAATACCTGTCGCGGGGAACCTACGTCTTCCCGCCGGGGCCGAGCCTGCGGTTGATCACCGACATGGTGGTCCACACGGTCAACCACATGCCGAGGTGGAACCCGATCAACATCTGCAGCTACCACTTGCAGGAGGCGGGCGCGACACCGGTGCAGGAGATCGCCTACGCGATGTGCACCGCGATCGCCGTCCTGGACTCGGTGCGTGACTGCGGGCAGGTCGCGCCGCAGGACTTCGCCAAGGTCGTCGGGCGGATGTCGTTCTTCGTCAACGCCGGCGTGCGCTTCGTCGAGGAGATGTGCAAGCTGCGTGCTTTCGGGCGGTTGTGGGACGAGACCTGCCGGGACCGCTACGGCGTAGCGGATCCCAAGCTGCGCCGGTTCCGGTACGGCGTGCAGGTCAACTCGCTGGGACTGACCGAGTCGCAGCCGGAGAACAACGTCCAGCGCATCGTGCTGGAGATGCTCGCGGTGACGCTGTCCCGCGACGCCCGGGCCCGGGCGGTGCAGCTGCCGGCATGGAACGAGGCGCTGGGCCTGCCGCGCCCGTGGGATCAGCAGTGGGCGCTGCGGATGCAGCAGGTGCTGGCCTATGAGACCGATCTGCTGGAGTACGAGGACTTGTTCGACGGTTCCCGGGTGGTCGAGGCCCGCGTCGCCGAGATCGTCGCGGGTGCTCGGGCGGAGATCGACCGGGTGCAGGGCATGGGCGGGGCGATTGCCGCCGTCGAGTCGGGATACATGAAGTCGCAGCTGGTGTCGTCGCTGGCGGCGCGGCGCCGGCGGATCGAGGACGGCGACGATGTGGTCGTCGGGGTCAACCGGTTCGCCGAGACCGACCCCAGCCCGCTGCAAGCGCAGGGAGCCGGGGCTATCGAGACCATCGACCCGCAGACCGAGGCAGCGCTGATTGAGGCGATCCGGGTCTGGCGGGCGCATCGGGACCCTGCCGCCGTGGACGAGGCACTGGAGCGCCTGGTCGAGGCCGCCAAGACCAACGCCAACCTGGTCGAGGCGTCGATGACCTGTGCTCGCGCGGGTGTCACGACGGGGGAGTGGGCGGCAACTCTTCGCGAGGTGTTCGGCGAATACCGGGCGCCGACTGGGATCGCCGGTGCGTCGTCGGCAGGCGCGGCCGGCGACGCGATCGCCCGCGTGCGGGATCGGGTGCGCGCGGTGGGCCAGGAGTTAGGTGAGCGGCTGCGGATGCTGGTCGGCAAGCCCGGGCTGGACGGGCACTCCAACGGCGCCGAGCAGGTGGCGGTGCGGGCCCGCGACGTCGGCTTCGAGGTGATCTACCAGGGCATCCGGCTCACTCCGGCGGAGATCGTCGCGGCGGCGGTGGCCGAGGACGTGCACGTGGTCGGGCTTTCGGTGCTCTCTGGCTCACACCTGGAGGTGGTGCCGGCCGTGGTTGAGGGGTTGCGTGCGGCGGGCGCCGGGGACGTGCCAGTGGTGGTCGGTGGGATCATTCCGCTACCGGACGCCGAGTCACTGCGGGCCCGCGGCGTGGCCAAGGTGTTCACGCCGAAGGACTTCGAACTCACCAAGATCATGGACCAGATCGTGGATCTGATCCGCCCCCGCTGAGGGGATCAGGGGGCTGTGCGGCGCACGTGGGTTACCGTCGGGCATGGGCTTTGCTGCGCTGGGGGTCGAGCGGGACGGGGACACCGTCCGGATCACGATGAACCGTCCGGAGCGGCGCAATGCGCTGTCCGCCGATCACCTTGTCGAGCTACGCGAGGCGTTCATCGACGCGGGCCGCTCGGACGCCACCGGCATCGTGCTCGGGGCGCAGGGCAAGGTGTTCTCAGCCGGCCACGACTTCGCCGACGTGGCATCGCGCGACCTTGCCGGGGTCGCGGAGTTGCTGGCGCTGTGTACCGAGGTGATGCGCACCGTCCAGTCGGTTCCTCAGGTGGTCGTCGCCCGGGTGCACGCGTTGGCCACTGCGGCGGGCTGCCAGCTGGTGGCCTCCTGCGATCTTGCGGTGGCCGCCGAGTCGGCGGGCTTCGCGCTGCCCGGCGGCAAGGGCGGCTGGTTCTGCCACACGCCCGCGGTGCCGGTGGCCCGGTCGATCGGGCGCAAGCGGCTGATGGAGATGGCGCTGACCGGGGACATCGTCGATGCCCGCACCGCCGCGCAATGGGGTTTGGTCAACCGCGCAGTCCCGGATGCCGAGCTGGACGCCGCGGTGGATGATCTGCTCGCCCGCGCTACCCGAGGCAGCCGGGCCAGCAAGGTGCTGGGCAAGCAGACTCTCTACGCGCAGCTCGACCGGCCCGAGGCGGACGCCTACGCCATCGCGCTGGAGGTGATGGCCTCGGCTTCGCAGCTCGCCGGCGCCAAGGAAGGCATGGCCGCCTTTCTGGACAAGCGCCAGCCCGCCTGGCCGGACTGAGCTGCTCGTGAGTGGCATTAAGTGCCAGAACTGTCACGCACTCACGAGTGCTCGTGCAGCAGGAGCAGGGCATAGGCGGCCAGCGACTGTGCGTCGCACAGCTGACCGTGGCGGGCCATCTCGTCGAAAGCTGCTCGGGTGAACCAGGCTGAGTGCATGTCCTGCTCGGTGGGTTCGCGGTCGGGCCGCCCGGCGACCAGGTCGGTGGCCAGGAAGACTCGACCGCGCTGAGCTGACATACCCGGTGCCACGTCGAGCATCCCGAGCAGCCGTAGCCGGCCTGCGACGAGCCCGGTCTCTTCGCGCAGCTCCTGGGCGGCCAGCGTGGCCGGGTTGGCGTCGGCCCGGTCCGGGGCGGTGCCCTGGGGGAACTCCCAGCGCCGCGCGCCTATCGGGTAGCGATACTGCTCGACCAGGTGTACCCGATCACCATCCAACGGGATGATCAGGGCGTAGTCCGGCTTGTCGACCACGCCGTAGATGCCGGGTGAGCCGTCGAAGCGTCGGATCTCGTCTTCCCGCACCGACATCCAGGCGTTCGTGTACACGTGACGGCTACCTAGTGTCTGCATACCCCGATCCTGCCCGGGTCGGGCGTGGCGCCCTACGCTGGTGCACCGTGCGTCTCGTGATCGCTCGTTGCCAGGTGGACTACCTGGGCCGGCTGACCGCGCATCTGCCGATGGCGCCGCGGTTGCTGCTGGTCAAGGCGGACGGATCGGTCAGCGTGCACGCCGACGGCGGTGCCTACAAGCCGTTGAACTGGATGAGCCCACCCTGCACGCTGACCGAGCAGCCGGGACGCTGGACGGTCAGCAACCGCGCCGGCGAACAGCTGATCATCGAGATCGACGAGCTGCTGCACGACTCACATCACCAGCTCGGGGTGGACCCCGGTCTGGTCAAGGACGGCGTGGAGGCTCACCTGCAGGCCCTGCTCGCCGAGCACACCGCAGCACTGGGTGCCGGGTTCACCCTGATCCGCCGCGAGTATCCGACCGCGATCGGGCCGGTCGACCTGCTGTGCCGGGACGCCGACGGCATGACGGTGGCGGTCGAGGTCAAGCGTCGGGGCGAGATCGACGGGGTGGAGCAGCTCACTCGGTACCTGGATCTGCTCAACCGCGACCCGCAACTTGCTCCGGTCAGCGGGTTGTTCGCCGCCCAGCAGATCAAGCCGCAGGCCCACACACTCGCCACTGACCGCGGAATCCGCTGCGTCACCGTCGACTACGACGACCTCCGCGGCGCCCAACCCCTCAAGCTCCGCCTCTTCTAACCCCAAAGCTGCCACATGGATGCTTAACGTTGTCCATCGCCCTTGCTGAACTGCGACATGGATGCTTGTCGCTGTCGTTTCCGACGCGCCCGTAGGCTTCGGGGGGTACGGCGACGTGGGGAATGACGACGATGGCTCCGACCGTGGACAGTAACCAGCAGACCCGCGAGGGACAGACCAGCTTCGCGTCGCTGGATCCCCGGACGGGCGAGGTCGTCGGTTGTCACCCCGTGGACGACCAGGCAGCGGTGCGCGCAGCCGTGGTTCGCGCCCGCGAGGCGGCCACGTGGTGGGGTGGCCTCGGGTTCGCCGAGCGCCGCCGCCGGTTGCTGGCCTGGCGTTCTCGGCTGGTGCGACGGATCGACGAGCTGGCCGAGCTGATCACCGTCGAGACCGGCAAGCCGCCAGATGACGCCAGGGTGGAATGGGTTCTTGTGGTCGCGCATCTGGACTGGGCCGCGCGCAACGCCGAGCCGGTGCTGCGCCGTCGCCGGGTCGGATCAGGCCTGTTGATGCTGCAGGAGGCGTCGACGGTGCAGTACCAGCCCTACGGCGTGGTCGGCGTGATCGGGCCCTGGAACTATCCCGCCCACACCCCGATGGGGTCGATCAGCTACGCGTTGGCCGCAGGCAACGCTGTGGTGTTCAAGCCGAGCGAATTCACTCCTGGGGTGGGTCGCGCGCTGGCCGAGAGCCTGGCCGAGGTGGTTACCGAGCACCCGCTGCTGCAGGTCGTGACAGGATTCGGTGGGACGGGCGCTGCGCTGTGCCGGGCCGGGGTGGACAAGCTGGCGTTCACCGGCTCGGCAGCCACCGCAAGGAAGGCGATGGCGACCTGCGCGGAGACGCTGACTCCGGTGGTGCTGGAGTGCGGCGGCAAGGATGCGCTGCTGGTGGACGCCGACGCCGACCTGGACGCGGCCGCCGACGCCGCTGTCTGGGGCGGTATGACCAATGCGGGTCAGGCCTGCGTCGGGGTGGACCGAGCGTATGTCGTCGACAGTGTCGCCGCGGAGTTCACCGATCGGGTGGTCGCCCAAGCGCGGCGACTGAGGACTGGCGCCGATCCGAAGTCCGACATTGGCCCGATCACCAGGCCTGACCAGGTCGACGTGATTCGTGATCACATCACCGATGCCCTGGCTCGCGGTGGCACCGCGCTGGTGGGTGGCACCGAGTCGGTTCGCCCGCCCTACGTGGAGCCGATCGTGCTGACCGACGTACCCGACGACTCCATTGCTGTGACCGAGGAGACCTTCGGCCCGACCCTGACAGTGCACCGGGTGGCGAATCTGGACGACGCGGTGAAGCGGGTCAATGCCGGCCGCTACGGGCTGGGTGCCGCGGTCTTCTCCGCCCGCCGGGGTGCGGAGATTGCGGCTAGGCTGCGATCCGGGATGGTCGCGGTCAACAGTGCGCTGTCCTTCGTCGCGGTGCCGTCGTTGCCCTTCGGCGGGGTCGGGGACTCTGGATTCGGGCGGATCCACGGTGCCGACGGCCTGCGCGAGTTCGCTCGAGCCAAGGCGGTCACCCGCCGCCGGTTCCGCCCTGTAGTGCCGGTGCTCACCTTCGCCCGCCCTGCCTGGGCGATTCGGGTACTGCTGTGGATCGTCCGGGTGCGCTACGGTCGCTGAGCACGGACCGCCGCTGGCGAGGTCGCGGGAGGCAGCAGATGGCACCGGGAATCACGACGGTCGGTGTGGTGGGTATGGGCACGATGGGTGCCGGGATTGCCGAGGTACTCGCCCGCACCGGTCTCGACGTCGTGGCAGTTGAAGTCGATGAGCAGGGCGTGACTCGGGGGCGCGAGCATCTGGAGCATTCCACCGGGCGCGCCTTGGAGCGAGGGAAGATCGACGAGACCGCCCGTCGCGAGCTGCTCGATCGGATCACCTTCACCACGAAGCTGGCCGATCTGGCCGACGTCGACTTCGTCATCGAGGCGGTGCCAGAGCATCTCGACCTCAAGAGCCGGATCTTCAGCGAGCTGGACGGGATCGTGCGGGGCGATGTCGTGCTGGCTTCCAACACGTCGAGTCTGTCGATCACCGAGCTTGCGGTACGTACCAAGCGGCCGGGCAAGGTCGTCGGGATGCATTTCTTCAATCCGGCGCCGGTGCTCAAACTGGTCGAGGTGGTGCGCACCGTGGTGACCGAGCCGGACGTCGTCGGCGACGTGACGGCCCTGGCCGAGAAGCTGGGCAAGACACCGGTGGTGCTCGGGGACCGGACCGGGTTCATCGCCAACGGGCTGCTGTTCGGTTACCTCAACCACGCGGCACGGATGTATGAGGAGCGCTACGCGACCCGGGAGGATCTCGACGCCGCGATGCGCTATGGCTGCGGGTATCCCATGGGTCCGCTGGCGCTGCTGGATCTGATCGGCCTGGACACCGCATACGAGATCCTCGACGCGCTGTACCGGCAGTCCCGGGATCGGCTGCACGCCCCGGTTCCGGTGCTCAAGCAGATGATCACCGCGGGGCTGCTCGGCCGGAAGTCGGGTCGCGGCTTCTACACCTACGCGGCGCAGGACTCGTCGAAGGTGGTGCCCGACGCGGCCACCCCACCTGAGGGCGAGCCTGGTGTCGAGACCCGCCCGATCGGTGCGGTCGGCGTGGTCGGCACCGGGACGATGGCCACCGGCATCGTTGAGGTGTTGGCCAAAGGCGGGCACGACGTGATCGTCCGCGGTCGCAGCAACAGCCGGACTGATGACGTGATCGCGGCGGTCCGGCGCTCGCTGGACAAGGCCGTCAACCGCGGCAAGCTCGCCGAGTCCGGTCGCGAGGCAGCCCTGCAACGGATCTCCACGACCACTTCGTTAGACGACTTCGCGCACGTCGACCTAGTGGTGGAGGCGGTGGCCGAGGAGCTGGATGTTAAGTGCGGGATCTTCGCCACGCTGGACGAGGTGTGCAAACCCGGCGCGATCCTGGCCACCACCACGTCATCGCTGCCGGTGGTCGAGTGCGCCGCGGTCACCTCCCGCCCGGGCGATGTGGTGGGGCTGCACTTCTTCAACCCCGCTCCGGTGATGAAGCTGGTCGAGGTCGTGCAGACCATCAGTACGTCCGGCGACGTCGCAGCCACCGCCCGCCAGTTCGCCCGTTCCGTGGGCAAGGTGCCGGTGACCTGCGGCGACCGAGCCGGGTTCATCGTCAATGCGTTGTTGTTTCCCTACCTCAATGACGCGGTGCGGATGCTCGAGGCGCACTACGCGTCGGCCGACGACATCGACACTGCGATGAAGGTCGGCGCCGCGCTACCGATGGGCCCGTTCGCGTTGCTCGATGTGGTGGGCCTGGATGTCTCGCTGGCCATCCAGCGCAGCCTCTACCAGGAGTTCCGCGAGCCCGCGTTCGCCCCGGCCCCGTTGCTGGAGCACCTGGTGACGGCCGGCCGGTTAGGCCGCAAGACCGGCAAGGGCTTCCGCGACTACTCGTGAGTGCGTAACAGTGTTCCAGCACTTAATGCCACTCACGAGGCTGTTAGCCGCAGCAGCCCCCACCGCAGCATCCGCCCGCCGGGGCAGCGGCGCGTGCGGTCTGGCTCGAGGTGGCACCGGACGGTGCCCCCACTGACAATGCGACGGTGGACAGCAGCCGGACGGTGTCGCCGTGCCCGGAGGGGCACTGGGCGGGCTCACCTGACGCGGTCATCGGCCGATTGACCTCGAAGGTCTCCGAACACTCCCGGCACCGGAACTCATAGCGGGGCACGGGTCGCAGCTTACCGGTACTAACGTGAACTTTGTGCCCCGCCGCAACGTTGCTCGCCGCGCTCGCCGCGCCGACCCACCACCTCCGGTGGGCGTGCGGGGCTGGGCGCAGCCGGAGAACGACGCAGATGGGCAGTGGCTGGTACGGACAGTGCCAGGTGAGCAGGCGGTCAAAAGTTACCGCTGCCCCGGCTGCGACCACGAGATCCGGCCCGGTACCGCGCATGTGGTGGCCTGGCCGGCCGGGGAGCAGGGATCATTGGCGGACCGGCGGCACTGGCACACCAGCTGCTGGGCTGCCCGGCGTCGCCGGGCGCCCACTCGCAGACATTGGTGAGGCGGAAGCCCGCTCAGAGCGTGCCTGGGCACCGGCGAGCACACTGTCCTCCTCTGGAGCGGGAGTGAGCTGCTGGAAGGCGTCATCCAGCTTCGAGCGCACCGACTGCAGCTGATCGATGAGTCGACGGCGAAGCGTGCGGAGTTGCTCGACCTGCCGGGTGGCCTCTTGCACCCTGGCGACGGCGGTCTGGTCGGCCTCGGTGACCAGGCGCCGGGCCACGTCAGTCGCCTCGTCGACGCGGCGCTGCGCCTCCGACTTGCTGCTCGCCTCCTCGTCGGCCATCGCACGCATCGCGTCGCGGCGGCGGGTTGACATGGTGATGTCAAAGTCCTCCTCGGCCTGCTGTCGGCGGGCCGTCGACTCGGCATCGCGCTGCTCGGCTCGTTGCTTGGCCTTTGCCAGGATCTCCTCACCCCGGCGACGAGCGTCGGCGATGACCCGCTCGTGCTCGGCCTCCATCGCCGATCGTCGCCGCTGCGCTTCACCGATCATCTGTTCGTAGCGGCCGCGCAGCTCGTCGGCCTCGCGCTCGGCGTTGACCCTGGTTGCCGCCGCAAGGGCAGTACCCTTGGTGGTGATCTCCGCGGCCTCGTCCTGAGCCTTGCGGAGCATCCGCGCCACGCGCTCGCTCATGCCCTCGACAGTGGTCGGCGGCGCGGCGAGCCGCTGCACCTGAACGCGTAAGTCATCGAGCTCGCCGCGAGCAGCCTCCAGCTGCCGGGCAAGCTGCCCAGCCTGCGCAGCGCCGGCATCCCGGTCCGCTGTCGCGATCTGCAGGTCGGCTTGCAGCTGCGCGAGCTGGTAGTCCACCTGGGCGCAGTCGTAACCGCGGCGCACGATGTCGAACGTAGATCTCATCGGAAGCAGATCACGGTCGTCGACTGAACCCATACCGCCAGATTACTCGGGTACCGGTTACCGGAGATGGGCCGTTCCGGTCAGACCCCCCGGAAGCGGTTGATGCCGGCCAGGTGCGCCTCGCGAAGCTCGGGATTACGTACGCCCAAGCCCTCCTCGGGGGCCAAGCACAGCACGCCGACCTTGCCTTGGTGGATGTTGCAGTGCACGTCGTGGGCAGCCTGCCCGGTTTGATCCAGCGGATAGACCCGGGACAGCGTCGGATGAACCTTGGCTTTGGTGATCAGCCGGTTGGCCTCCCAGGCCTCGCGATAGTTGGCGAAATGCGAGCCGATAATCCGTTTGAGGTTCATCCAGAGGTAGCGGTTGTCGTAGGTGTGGTTGTAGCCGGAAGTCGAGGCGCAGCTGACGATCGTGCCGCCCCTCTTGGCGACGTAGACGCTGGCGCCGAAGGTCTCTCGTCCGGGATGCTCGAACACGATGTCGGGGTCATCACCGCCAGTGAGTTCACGAATTCGCCCGCCGAAACGCTTCCACTCCTTCGGATCCTGGTTGTGCTCATCCTTCCAGAACCGGTAGCTCTCGGCACTGCGGTCGATGACCAGCTCGGCGCCCATCCGCCGGCAGATCTCGGCCTTCTGGGCACTGGAGACCACGCACACCGGGGTGGCGCCGCCGCCCAGCGCCATCTGAGTAGCGTAGGAGCCCAGCCCGCCCGAGGCGCCCCAGATGAGCACCGTGTCGCCTTGCTTCATGTCCGCGCCGTTACGGGAGACCAGCTGCCGGTAGGCGGTGGAGTTGACCAGCCCCGGACTCGCAGCCTCTTCCCAGCTGAGGTGCCCAGGCTTGGGCATCAGCTGGTTGGACTTGACCAATGCCAGCTCGGCGAGGCCGCCGAAGTTCGTCTCGAATCCCCAGATGCGCTGTTCGGGGTCGAGCATCGTGTCATTGTGCCCGTCAGGATGCTCCAGCTCGACGGACAGGCAGTGGGCGACCACCTCGTCGCCGGGTCTCCAGGTGTTCACCCCGGCCCCGGTGCGCAGCACCACGCCGGCCAGGTCCGACCCGACCACGTGGTAAGGCAGGTCGTGCCGGGAAGCCAACGGGGAGGTGCGGCCGTAACGCTTGAGAAACCCGAACGTCGGCAGCGGCTCGAAGATCGACGTCCAGACCGTGTTGTAGTTGATGGCGCTGGCCATGACGGCGACCAGAGCCTCGCCTGGCCCCAGTTCGGGGACCGGTACGTCATCCAGATGCAGGGACTGGCGTGGGTCCTTATCGCGGCTGGGCAGTCCGGCGAACATGTCGGCCTCGTCCGCGTGGACCGTAATTCCCCGGTAGCTTTCCGGCACCGGCAGCGAGCCCATGGTATCGACGTCGCCGTTGAGAATGGCATCGAGGATCTTTTTCACGGTCGTCCCTTCCCTTTGCCGCTTCCCGCTCGGGATAGCTAGCTAGGCTGAGGCTAGCGATCAGTATATCAATCGCCACAGCCCCGACTGAGTGAGAGAGACTGCTCAGTCTCATTCGGCGTATTGACCGGGCGGCCAGCCAAGCCCAGAATCTCGAGCACCCCCCGTAGCCGCTAGGCGCCGCCCTTGTGGGTGAAATGGGGGCTTGCTGCCGCGCGTGACAGCCCTACGTGGCGACAGCAGCGCGGGTCGTAGTCACCCGTTGCGGTCGACGCCATTCACCTGGCGGGCTCACTCTCGGTACGCGACGAGCTGAGCGCCTTCTGCTGCTACGACCAACGGCTGCTCGACGCGGTCGGGGACGCGGGTGTGTGCCGGTCTACGCCCCCGGAACATGAACGGACAACCTCCAGCCAGCACAGATCACGAATAACCGATGGGCAGGTCCACTACACCTGGTGCAGCCGAAGTCGGACCTTCGTGGTGGCGGCGAGCCGCTGCAGATCGTCAGGGTCTGAGGTGAGCACCGCGGCCCGGTATCGCAGCGCGGTGAGCACGACGTGCGCATCGACCACATCGGAGGTGCCGGTATCGCGGAGCAGGCGGCCGACTGCGCGCCCGGCGTTCTCGTCGAAAGACTCGATGACACATCCCTTCAGTAAGCGGGAGAGCTGCGGCTGCGGTCCACCTCGCCATGCCTGCCCCAACACCAGGGCCGGGATGACGGCCTGACCGGCACGGTCGAGACCGCGACGGCCGGTTCTTCCCTGAGGAATGGGCGCGTTTCCGCGCCGGTGTGCCCGAACCCGACCGGGACGGCGGCCTGGTCGCCGCCTACTACCCCTGCTCAACGACCCCGATCCCGGGATTCGTGAA
>JBOHGX010000288.1:0-19030 GCA_050700255.1 Pseudonocardiaceae bacterium | reverse complement strand
CACCCACCACACCAGCCAGGCCGGCCAGGTCACAACCCCCACCCAGCCCGGCCGATAACGCCTGCCCTCACGACCCATCTGGTCACCAAAAATCCCGCGTGGTCACCGCTTATTTTCGGACCAGTGTCGTGACACTGTTACGCACTCACGAGGCGGGCGCACGCTGCGGTGACTTTCCTCGAAGTGGTCGTTCGAGTGAGTGACCCTCTATAGTGGTGACGATAACGGTTTCCATTTCATGATCGTGCCTCGGTGAGGAGTCCACCATGGCCATCCGCATGCGCTGGCGCGCAGCGCACGTGATCGGTACGGTCGCGGCCACCGTCCTGCTCGGAGTGGCGGGCTGCGGTTCGACGGATCAGCAGGCCAGCGGAAACGACCGGCTCACGGTGGTGGCCTCGACCGATGTGTGGGGCAGTGTCGCGCGCGCTGTCGCAGGCGATGCGGCGAACGTCGAGCCGATCATCGACGATCCGTCGGCAGATCCTCACTCTTACGAGAGCACGCCCACCGACGCCGCCGAGGTGACCAACGCCGATCTGGTGGTGTTCAACGGTGGTGGCTACGACGACTTCATGTCACAGATCCTGCAGGAGGCCGGGAACATCCCCACGGTGGAGGCCTTCGCTCTTGAACAACAGACACCGGCAGACGGCGCCGAGGTTAATGAGCACGTCTGGTATGACCTGGCGGTAGCGCAGGGCGTGGCGCAGCAGATTGCGGAGAAGCTGGGCCAACTGGCCCCAGCGCAGGCCCAGCAGCTGACCGCACGGGCCCAAGCCTTCCGGACCGAGATCGACGGCCTGGCTGGCAAGCTATCCGGCATCGCCGCGTCCCACGGCGGTCAGCGGATTGCGATGACCGAGCCGCTAGCCCAGTATTTGATCACGGCGGCCGGGCTGGTCGACGTCACCCCGCCTGAATTCCTCGAAGCCGTCGAGCAGGAAACGGATCCGCCCGCGGCTGCCTTCGCCGCCACCCAGGAGCTGTTCACCCAGCGGCAGGTCCAGGTCCTGATCTACAACCCGCAGGCCGAGACCCCCGTCACCAGCCAAATCCGCGCCGCCGCCAAGGCCGCTGACATCCCGGTGGTGACCATGACCGAGACCTTGCCCGAGAACACCGATTACAGCGGATGGATGTCCGCGCAGATCGATGCCCTATCCACGGCGCTGCAGGGACGAACGTGACCACCAAGGCTGCTCAGACGAGGGCGCGCGTTCCTACGCCGCGGACCGCGACAGCGGCCGTCCGGCTACGTGGCGCCCGGCTGGCCTACGGGCCGCGAATGCTGTGGGACTCGCTGGATCTCGACGTCGCACCCGGCGAGTTCCTGGCCGTGCTCGGTCCGAACGGCTCGGGCAAAACCAGCCTGCTGCGGGTGTTGCTCGGTGTGCAGCCGCTGTCGGCCGGCTCCGCGCAGATCCACGGCAGGCCGGTGCACCGCGGACTGCGCACCGTCGGCTATATCCCGCAGCAGCGGGCCATGGATCCGACGCTGACGTTACGCGGTCGGGACCTGGTAGGCCTGGGGCTGGACGGCCACCGCTGGGGATTCGGGCTGCCGTCGGCGCGGCGCCGCGCGCGGGTGCGGGCGGCGCTGGACGCCGTCGGTGCCGGTCACTACGCCGACGTGCCGGTGGGACTGCTCTCCGGCGGCGAGCAGCAGCGGCTGCGAGTCGCCCAAGCGCTGATCGGTGACCCGGACGTGCTGCTGTGTGACGAGCCGCTGCTGTCGCTGGATCTGGCCCACCAGCAGGTGGTCAGCGAGTTGATCGACGCTCGGCGGCGCACGGCGGGCACCGCGGTGCTGTTCGTGACGCACGAGATCAACCCGGTGCTGCCGGCAGTGGACCGGGTGCTGTATCTGGTCGACGGCCGGTTCCGGATCGGTACCCCGGACGAGGTGATGAACTCCGCAACGTTGTCGCAGCTCTACGACACCGACGTCGAGGTGATCAAGGTGCGGGGACGGCTGCTGGTGATCGGCACACCCGGGGCGCACCCGTGAGCCTCGAGGAGATCCTGCGCCGGCTGTTCACCTTTCAGGGCACCGGAGAGCTGCTGAGATTGGACTTCGTCCAGCAGTCCCTGATCGCCGGGGCACTGCTGGCACTGATCGCTGGCGCGCTGGGACCGCTGGTGGTGGCCCGGCAGGTGTCCTTCGCGGTGCACGGCACCAGCGAGTTGACCTTCACCGGCGCCGCAGCG
Source organism: Pseudonocardiaceae bacterium (assembly GCA_050700255.1). Taxonomy (GTDB): domain Bacteria; phylum Actinomycetota; class Actinomycetes; order Mycobacteriales; family Pseudonocardiaceae. Next base: position 16,819 of record JBOHGX010000288.1, on the reverse strand, counting down.
GCCCTGCTGGTGAGCAGCTCGCTGGTCAGCGTAGGTGCCCTGGTGGGCGCGGTGGTGGCTGCGCTGGTCTTCGGCCTGCTCGGGTTGCGCGAGCGGGAGCGCGACTCGGTGATCGGCGCGGTGCTCGCGTTCGGGCTGGGCCTGGGCGGGCTGTTCCTGTGGCTGTACCCCGGGCGGGCATCGAATCAGCTGTCCCTGCTCTTCGGCCAGATCGTGGGAGTTTCCCGAAACGACGCGTGGCTGCTGGCCGGCTGCGCCGCGGGGGTGCTTCTCGTCCTGGCGTTGGTGTGGCGTCCGCTGCTGTTCACCAGCGTGGACGCCGACGTGGCCCGCGCCCGCGGCGTCCCGGTGCGCGGGCTGTCGGTGCTGTTCGCCGTGTTGGTCGGGGTGGCGACCGGGCTCGCGGTGCCTACGGTCGGTGCCCTGCTGGTGCTCTCGCTGCTCATCACCCCGGCCGCCGCAGCCGCCCGGGTGACCGCCAACCCCGTCACGGCACTACTGCTCGCCACGCTGTTCGCGGAGGTCGCTGTGCTCGGCGGGATCGTGGCATCGCTGGCGCCCGGCGCCCCGATCAGCGGCTACGTCACCGCGATCGCCTTCGTGATCTACCTAACCTGCCGGGCGATAGGTGCCGCACGCCTACACCGGATCGGCCGCACTCACCCCACACCCGCTCTCGCTCAATAACCGCGTTCTGTCTCCAGACTGCACCGGCAGGTCATCCCTTTACTGCGTTCTGTCTCCAGACACCGCGGGTAGCGACGCGATACCGAGGATGTGGGGGGAGGTTGGTGTGGAGAGACGGAGGTCGGGGAAGCGCAGCGGCTGCAGTTGCTCGATCATGAAGCCGGCCTGGCGGATCGCGGCCGCGGTATCGCGATGGGTGTGGCAGCCGCCAGCGATCACCGGCCAGATCGTCGCGTCCAGTAGGCGCTGGGCGCAGCCCAGCGCTACCGAGCGGGCCCGCACATGTTCGAGGAACCGCAGCTGACCACCCGGCCGCAGCACCCGGCGGATTTCGGCCAGCGCCGATGCCTGGTCGGGCACCGAGCACAGCACCAGTGACGTCACGGCAGCGTCGACGCTGGATTCGTCGGCGGGTATCCGGTCGGCGACCCCGTCGACCACCTCAACCGGCACCGGCGCCTGCGCTGCCGAGCTGACGGCGAGCGCGCGCAGATGCGGCTCTGGTTCGACGGCGAGGACGCGAGTGACCTCCGCGGGGTAGTGCGAGAAGTTCAGCCCGTTGCCCGCGCCGAGCTCGAGCACCTGCCCGCTGAGCCCGGCCAGCAGGCTGCGCCGGTGCGCAGCCAGTTCTGGCTCCATCCGGTGGCTCAACCAGACATAGATCTGAGCGAAGATCGGGTGGTTGACGGCTGAGGGCGGCATACGGTTGACCTCAATTCTGGTTGAGGCTGAACAATCGATGCATGACACCCGTTGAGCAGGCTCCACAGATACCAGAAGGGTCTGCGATGAACTACGCCAGCTTCAACGCCAGAACACCCGAACCTGATCACGAGGAACCCTCGGCGACATACCCATCACAACACCCCTGCTCAGTTAGGGTGTTGCGACGGTCCCTTGAATCCGCCCTATTTCGCAGCCACGACCGCTCTCCTGTTGGGTTCGGGAACAGGAGAGCTGTCCGCACCTGAAGACCTGCGGCTCCACCCTGAGCGGCCTACGCTCGAACGCATGGAATCAGACGGGGCATCGGCGGGTTCGGGGTGTTCACGCATCAAGACGGGCGTGGAGCGCACCTTGGCGGAAGGCAGCGCCGAAGTAGACATAGTCCTTGAGTACAGCTTCCCCGGCGAATCCGCCGAGGGTCCGCCTGAGGCGATGTCGACGCACTACCGCGGGACTGTCGACTTCCGTAGTGACCGCGCCTCGCTGGCAGCTGGGGGCACGTCGCTGTTGCTGGAGGGAGCTGCCAGTTACCAGAGCATGCCCGATGGGGTGTGGACGCACACCCACCAGGACGGCCGGACTGGCCAGTGGACCTGCACCCACCCTCGGTGGGCGCTTGAGGTACTCCGGCAGGGGTGCCGATCGGTTGAACCGGATAACCAGTCCGATGTCGAGATAGAGCTCGATCACGATCGCGCCGCGGGACTGACGCACCCGGGGCTGAACCCCGACTGGCAACTGCGCGCCAGCACCGCCTTCGACGATGCCGGGCGGCTACACCGAATCGAGATCACCATGGCGGGTTTCGGCAGCCCCGACGCATGGATGCGGAATACCGTCGAGTTCACCCGCTTCGATCAGGCCGCGGCGCAGATCGACCTTCCTGCCCACAGTGTCCATCTCGCCGGTTACCTGAACATAGATTCGCCAGGCCGACACGGCGCCGCGGCCGCTGACCTCGGCGACAGCAAACCACGATGACGGACGTGACCAGCCCGAGGGGTGAGATCCGACTCGCCGCCGACGGTAGGCGCACCCTGGTGTTTCAGCGCCGATTCGGCCACTCGATCGGGGACGTGTGGTCAGCGGTGATCGACTCGGACCGCCTCGCGCGCTGGTTCGGGTCCTACGAGGGTGTGGGTACCGTCGGCGGGTCTGTGACGCTGACAATGGCCGCCGAGGAGGACGCTGGGGGCAAGCCGTGCACGGTGCACATTGTCGAGTGCGAGCCACCGCGCCGCCTCGTGGTTGACCTTCCGGAGACCGAAAGCCGCTCCTGGCGGATCGCTCTGACGCTGTCAGCGAACGCGGACGCCACGACCCTGCTATTCGAGCAAACCGTGCCGACCGACCTGGACATCGCGGAGGTCGGCCCGGGCTGGCACTGGTACCTCGACCGCCTCGCCGCCACGTTGGCCAGCCTCCCCATGCCCGACTGGGCCCACTACTATCCAGCACTGCGCTCCGCATACAACTAAGGTGCGTCTCCATCGGCGGGATGCCCGGCAAGGATCGCCATGCAGGCGATGACGGTGCCAGTGCGTCCGGTGCCGCCGCCGCAGGCGACCTCAACACGCTGTCCGGAGCGCGCCAGCAGGTAAGCATGGTGGATCGCGGCAGCGGCACCGTGATCGTCACGGGGTGTGCGGAGGCCGGGCCAGTCGATCCAGACCGCGGGCCAGCCCGGTTTCCAGGCGGGTCGCCAGCGGAGCAGGGCTTGGCGCGGCGAGGATCGGCCGAGCTAGAGGCCGTAGTCCGGGGCCGGCCCGGCGGGAAAGGGTTCGCGGCGGCCGCGGCCGCGGATGAACGTCCCATCGGGCAGCCTGATCGTGCTGGTGAGCGGTGGCTGGACCACCGGAACATGATGCTCGACGGTCGGCTCGCGGTGTCTTCGGCAACCAACCAAGAGTTGCGGTCAAGGAGCGAGCAGTCGTCGGGGCCCAGCGCCGTGCTTGCTCAGCTCGTCGTAGGGATTGGCCATCCGGCAGCGGTCGATGGACAGGCAGCCGCATCCCACGCAGTCGGTGAAGTCGTCGCGTAGCTGCTGGAGATGGCGTATTCGCTGGTCGAGTTCGGCTTGCCAGGACTGGGATATTCGTTGCCAGTCCCGCCGGGTGGGGGTACGGCCATCAGGTAACAGCGCGAGCACTGCGGCGACGTCGGCCAGCGGGATCCCGACTCGCTGGGCGATGCGGATCAGCGCCACGCGGCGAAGGACGTCGCGCTTGTAGCGGCGCTGGTTGCCCGAAGTGCGCCGGCTGCTGATCAGGCCTTGACGCTCGTAGAAGTGCAGCGCCGAGACTGCCACACCGCTACGCGCGGCGAGCTGCCCGACGGTGAGCTCGGCCTGGTCCCACGCTGGTTCCTCAACGGCCACGTCACTTCCTCAATCTCCAACTTGACCTCAACAATAGTTGAGGATATAACTTCGCGGCCATGAGTTCCACCTTTACACTCGCGGTGATTGTGGGCAGTGTTCGGGAAGGCCGGTTCGGGCCCGTCGTGGCCGACTGGTTCATCGGGCAGGCCAAGCAACGCGACGACCTGAGCGTCGACGTCATCGATCTCGCCGACACCCCGATCCCGAGCACGAACTTCCGCTCCCGGATTGATGCCGCCGACGCCTTCGTCGTGGTCACCCCCGAGTACAACCACGGCTATCCCGGACCGCTGAAGACCGCGATCGACTCGGTGAGCCGGGAATGGCGCGCCAAACCGGTCGGCTTCGTCTGCTACGGCGGCCTGTCCGGCGGACTTCGCGCGGTCGAGCAACTGCGTATCGTGTTCGCCGAACTCCACACGGTCACCATTCGAGAGACGGTGAGCTTCCACGGAGCGCGCCAACGGTTCGACGAGCACGGCGCACCCCGTGAACCCGATCCCGTCAACGCCGCAGCCGGAGCTCTCCTGGACCAGCTGGGCTGGTGGGCCCGCACGCTCAGGCACGCCAGGGTTACTACTCCCTACGGCGCCTGAACCGCCGCCGACGGCCACGACGTAACAGGAGGCGATGAGTGAAGGTGCTGTTTGTACACGGGGCGCTGGTCCGCGACGGCCGGTGGTGGTGGCATCGGATGGTCGATCCACTCGCCCAGCGGGGCCTGTCCACCGAGGCGGTCGTTCTTCCCAGCTGTGACGGGGCGCTGGGTGCAGCCGCAACCGAATGGCACCGTGGTCCTACGCTCTGATCGGTTGCGAGAGCTGTTCTTCGCCGACTGCGACGACACAACGTTCACCGAAGCGCTTGCCCGCGCCGCCCCGCAGTCCCAGTCGGCGTTCGTTTTTGTTCGGACCAGGAGAATTCGAACCACACCCGCCGCGCACGGGCGGCGCAGTGCTCGACAGTTACCCCTGGGATCGTGCCCTTGCGGCCGCCCAAAAGGGACCATCGCACCTACCGCCGTCCTGAGTCACCTCACTCTCGATGGCCTGGACGGTAAGGCCCCGTGACGCGCGCGCGTCAGCGTCCGCTCACCGACCGGTCGACACGTTGCAGGCTATTTTGGGAATGACTGGGAGGGCACCGTCGTGGTCCGGGCGTTTCCTCCTATTCGGGGCTGTAGGCCGACAGATTGTACGGTGTACTCGACGCCGCCTTCGACCGATACAGTGGTGAATTCTGCTGGCGCATCGAAGCGTTCGAACTGACAGGACCGCGTGAAGGTTTCGAGCTCGTTATCCCAGTCGACCCCTGAGGTGTAGAACAGCTCGTAGCTTCCGTCGTTGATCTTCTCGACTGTGGTCTTCGACCCCTTACGGACGTAAACGGACACGATCGGCTCGCCGCTCTGTACGAGTTTGACGACGGCGTCATGTTCAGTGCCGTTGTCAACTTCGAGTTGCCCGCTGCCAGTACGTCGCTGGTTGTCCACGAGCTGGCCGTTGTCCAATCGACGTTCCGGGAGCGATATAGGGTCGGGAAGAAATTCGCCCCACCGATAGCTCGCACCCGAGCGACCCGAGCCAAGAGCCTCGCTCACCGTCCGCAGACTGTTCACACCCGGTGCATTGCTGACTGCGGCGAGGATGGACGGCGCGGCGCACAACTCCATCGACGCCACCTGATCGCTGAGCTGGGACAGATCAGTGGCCAGCTGCCGCAACCCCGCGAGCAGGTCGCGGTGGACCGCCAGCACCTCCAGGGGTGGATCGACATCCAGCGATCGTGTGGCTGCCGAGGCGGCCGTGGAGGCCTGTTCCAGCTCTGTGCGTGCGTCCTCAGGTGATCCCGCTGCAGCGAGACGGTCGAACGCCGGGGCTACTGCGCTACTGCTGCTTCGGAGTCTGTCCTGGTAGGTCGAGGGAGACAGGGCCGGCGGCGGTGCCGTCGTGGCGACCTGCCGGTTCGGTACGGCCGACGACGTAGCCGGCTCCGTGCGCTCACTCGAGGCACATCCCACGATCGCGACGGCGCAGAGTCCCAAGGCGATGACTGCTCTGGGCACGCCCGTCGCGCGAGGGGTGTGCCGCCGGTTCCCAGGCGTCCGTCCTGACCGATCGGCCGGTAGCTGCTTGTGTACGTTGTCGCTCATCGAACCCCCGCTCAGCTAGTGCACTACCACGGAATCAGATGACCGAAGGCGGAATTAATCAAGGCTCGAGTTGCAGCCGGAGAAAGACCCGTCGACACACCTTGTCGGTAGGTGATAATCGGGGATTTACCCTCGGGATCGAACGCTTCCACCTGCACCTCGAGATCAATCGTGCTACCACTCACAATGTGCAAGTCGGCTAATCTACCACTGTCGGATGGAATCTGTTTTCCAGCGTTCTTGAGCAGGTAGTAGAACCGCATTCCTATAGCACCATCGAATTTTGCCTCGATGTCCGGCAGTGCGAGCGCATCACGCACCAACCGCTTGTCTGCCCGGTCGACTCCTCTGGCACGGCGACTGTATGCGCAACAGACAGTGCCCTATTGCGTACGTAGAGGACAATAGTCCGTTGGATTCCACCATTGTCCGCGCCTGGCGGCTGGGGCGCCGGAAGAACGGGCTCGCCAACCGACATGTCCCGGTGCCAGCTAGCGGCAAGCTCGTTCACGAGCTCATCCCAGTCACCGCCGACGGCGTCGAGGTATTGGCGCGGCGCCAACAGCGAGGGCAAGGGAGTCGTGTCCAGCCGCACGATGAAGAGAAAGGATCGTCGTTCCTGGAGTTCGCGGGCGAACGCGGCGGACCACTCCGCGTCGACCCACGGACGATCACGACAGGCCCGCGACCACAGGAGCACGAAGTAATCCGACTGGGTGAGGGCACGGTTGATGTCAAGCACAATGTTTCCGGCCGGTGGAAAGACGAACGCTTCGATCTCGCGCTCCCTGAGATCCCGGCGAAGGCGCTCGGCCGTTATTCGATCGTTCCCGGCAAAGGAAAGGAAGACCCGTGGTCTATTCGCTTTACGGATGTGCCGCACGTCCCCACCACCCATCAACGCTGCGGCGCAACAACCGACGGACCGGGCCGGCTCTCGTTTGCCAACCCGAGTTTCCATACAGCGTCCAACACGCCCATCGAGCCGGATGGTCGGCGGCGGGGATACTCGTCGGAACACCAGGCGCGCCACGGTGCACATCGAGTTGGGCGCGCTGCAGTGCGAGGTCGCGCGGCAGGTAGCGGACGTAGCGCTCGTAGCGATCGAGCACAGTCGCCGCCACGGCGTCCTCCGCTATCCACTTGGCTGCGATTACTGCTGGGACTCCTGCGTGGAAAGCGGCTCGGACGAAGCCGATCCGCTCGTCTCGCCCGGTGCGCTGAGCCATCCCTGACTCACATGCCCCGAGCACCAGGGTCCCGCAGCGGCGCATATCCATCCACTGCAGCTCTTCTGCTCGCAGCCGCCCGTTCGGCCCTTCGGGAGCCAGCTGCAGCCATGACCTCGTCGGATCGTCATGGTCGTGTTGACCGTGACTGTCGATCCTCACCTGGCGATGGCGGTGGAGCTCAAGCTCGGTCTGTAACCTGACCGGGGTGGCACGCGCGCCGTTCAGCACGGTACGGGCGCGCCTGCCAGCGGCTGGGGTCAGCCCGTCGGCCGGTGGACTGACCACAAGCCATCGATCACCGCGTAGCCGAAGCGACCGACGATGCAGCGAGAGCCGGGCGGACAGGCAAGGAAGGTCGGACAGGGCGAACTGGAGACCAAGCGGCTCAGTCTCTCCGGTAGCCGTCAGGGCCGAAAACGGGATGTCCGACAGCTCCCCGCCGGCCACGATCGCGATCCGGTGAACATGCGGGAAAAGCCTCAGCTGGCGAATCACCCCGTCGATACCGACCTGAGCGGAAATCTCTTTAAGGGATTCGTCGAAATCGTCGCCCGTTATGCTCCCTTCTAGGGATTCCCTACTGCTCCAGGAAGCCATAAGGACGTCGATCGCCGCCGTCAACTTTTTTCTCCGAGAAGGCACAAAATTGTAGTACAGCAAGCCCCGGCCCACGAGGGCATGATGCACCCGGTCGGGAGCGGAATGGAGATCCAAGCCACCTGAGATGGAGGTAAACGGTCGGCTACATCACTCACCCACCGCCAGGCACCAGTGAGGTCACTCGGCCTTGGGAGATCCCGGGCGAGGCTTGCTTCACCGGGAAGGATCCTTCCTAGAATCGTTGCTCCACGCGCGGCTTCCATGGCGACGACGACCGCGGCCGTCGCCTCGGGACCTCGATCGTTCAACTTCTCCGCAGCGGCGTGAATTCGCTCGTCATGCTCGTCTGGAACGGCCTGCAACATCCCGATTCGTACCTCATCGGAAATCTGTCGCCCAGCGATGCCTTCTTCAAGGCGATGCGCCTCGGCCCTGCACTCTGCAGCGCGTTCGTCGGCGTCAAGCCGGCCGAAGGCGTGACCCAACGATCGCAGCGCGCAGACCCGGACCTCGACAAGCGCGGTTGCCGAAGCGCGAGCAACAGCCTCAGTCAAGTGGCCGACGGCAACCTGAGCGCAGGGGTCGATCTCGGAAGGTGCAGGCCGCGATAGCTCGAGTTCTCCGGCGGCCAGATGCCAGGTCGAGATATCGCGGTCAGTATGTGCCAGCGGGCGAAGCTCGCCCAGCCGAACTTCGGCCTCCTCGAATTGGGTCTCGATGATCAGCCGACGGGCGTGCTGGACCCGTCGATCGAACCGCGGGGAGATGGCGTCGCCGCGCGCCTCGGTGGTAGACAGCCGAGCTACCGCTGCGGCTCCTGTCGCCGGATCGGCCGATGCCGCCACGGCAGCCTGCAGCGACGGGAGTAATCGTTCAGCGATGTCGTCCTGACGCATCAGCCGAAGCAGCAGGATCAGCTCGTACAGCACGTGCCAGCGCAGCGCTGGGTCGATATCATGATCGACACCGCGGGACAGCACCAGGAATGCCGCCTCGTAGCGCAACTGGCGCCGCAGCGCCACCGCGAGCAGAAGATAGTCCGCGACGGTCTGGGGCGGTACACCGGACAGCACGTCGGATACAGCCGACTCGTCACCTTCCCGTACCTCGATCTGGAGCCGGTCGAGCTCGATGGCCGCCACACCCGCTTGATTGCCGGCCTCCAGAAAACACTGCCGTGCCGCATCCAGGTGACCAGCTGCCCGGTTGATGTCACCCACTTCGGCCGCCGCCAGCCCTTGTACCCGATGCAGCCTTGCGCTGTCGTCATGGCTCAGGACATGAGGCCGGCCTGCGAGTGCGGTCCGGATCGCCGCGGCATCCGCACCAGCACGGCAGTGGTCACCAAGAGCGGAACAGATCTCGGCGCGCAGCAACCGCAACGAAACGCGGTTCGGGTCAACGTCCACGTACCCAGTGCAGCGCTGCAGCGCCAGCGTGACGCGCCCTAGCTGCCGCAGTCCCTCGACGTGATCGGCAGCCAACGCCGACCAGAGCGGGGGGTCTCCCGCGGCCAGCGCGACGGCCTGCCGATAGGCCGCGTCGAGGCCCGCTGCATCGGCCCGCGCCAACGCCTCACGAGCGCGGGTCACCGCATCAGCGACCGGAGTACTGGGTCGCAGCTCAATTGGACGCCTCGTAGGTGGTGGCATCACTGCTCACAGCCAGCGATGTTCTCGTCCGTGTCCGGGCAGACGAGGAGAACTTGCCCGCTCGGCACCGGAACGGTCCCACTGCCAGGGCTGGCGTTGGTGCCAGTACCGCTCATTCGCCACCACTCCGCACCTTCGTGGATGCGGATGTCAGGTTGCCAGATCGTGCCTTGGGCACTTGGTTGGTCTGCGGCCACAGCCTCTTGAACGATGACATTCGCATCGCGCGGTAAGGCGTCGCGGACGATCACACCATTCTCGATAGTCAGCATGGAGCGGGGGAAATAGATATCTCCGCTGGTGTCCAGCAGCTCATCGAGATTTCTTCGTTGTGCCGAGTCAGGACGTACCGTGAGTTCGCTCAGATCAACATGAAGAAGGCGATCGCCCTCGATGCGGAACAGCGGTGCCTGCTGGGCAGAATCCGGACCGATCGCCTGCTGCATCCGGTTCGTCCATGGATGGTCAGCGGTAGCCAGGATCACTTCATCGGCACGGACCAACGCCACACCGTCGTCGCCGAGACGGACACCGCGGAGCAACCCGTCCTTGGCCTGGGCCGCACTGCGCATAGCTTCGGCAACGCGGGGGAAGTCCCGGAGTAAGGCGGCACCTTCGACGGTGCCGTTAGGCCCCAGGATCGGGTCGTCGTATCTAGCCAGGACGCGATCACCGATCTGGATGGCGGTGGTGGTCCTACCGTCCGTAGTAGTCACCTTCGTAGTGGGGACATTGGGCTCGGGCAGGTCGGCCGCAATGACTCGGGGCGGGTGGTCACCGGTCGCCGGAGTGATCTCGATCCATCGCGGAGGTCCGCCGTCTACCGGCGGCAGCTCAGGACGTTCCGACAACCTGCCCTCGAGGAATCGTGCTTCGCCAGTTGCCGGATCCGGACCACCCGCGCGGAAGGCCATCTCCTCGCCGGGCGGCGCCCGTTCGTTGGTGATCGAGAGCCAGGGGTCATTCGGACCGCCGATCTTGTACAGCATCGGGCCGTTGGCGTCTTGGTAGCTGGACAGCACTCCATCCTTGGCGGGTGGCAGTGTTGCGGAGGGCTGGGACACCAGACGATCCTGGATCGACTCCAGCACTCGACGAGCACGGTCGATCAGACCTGGCCGCCATTGGATCATGACCGTGTTGATCCCGGTATTGACCTCTTTGCGAGCCACTAATTCCCCGAGCTCATGGTCCTGGAACTCGACACGCTGCGACACCTGCCCTCGGTCCGCCGCAACGTCGACTTTGACCTGGCGAGGAGCGGTCTCGGCGCGCCAGACCTTCAGGCCACCAAACGGGGCCACTCGACGGCCGTCGGCCACGACGTCGATGACGGCCCGGCCGTCCGCCGTCGTGGAAAATGTGCGCTGGATGCTGTCGATGACGTTACCGCTGCCGTCGATCGACACCTGCTTGATCTGCCCGACCCCGGTCGTCGGATCAAAGCGTGATCCCTCATCGAACAAACCAGCACGACGGACCGGCCTGGGGAGATCCGCCTGGAAGCTCCGTCCGCCTTTGCGCTGGATGACATCGCCGAGCGAGACGCCTCCAGACACTGCCAGGAGCCCACAATCCTGAAAGACTTCCGAGGGCTCATGCCGGATGGCCTCATCTTGCGCTGACGGTGGTGTCACGAACTCGATCTGCGGCCGCTCCCGCAACTCACCGTGCTGGGCGTACCAATCCTTGAACTGTAGATCGGACCGGATCGCCGCGTCATCCAGCCGCGGAAGCCTCACTGGGGTCTGCGAGACGAGCCAGTCGAGCGCGCCGCTCCACCGCATGACCTGGTCGAGCCGCTGGTACTGCGGCTCGTAGTCGGCGACTGCCTGGAAGTGCTGGTCCCACCAGCGCAGGCCCTGGCCGAAGCCGAAGCTCGGTTCGACGTACCCGCCTCGCCATCCGACCGGGCGAACAGCCGCGTCGCCTGCGCCCCGATGCTGACCCGGTCTCCGTCAAAGGCGAAGCCAGACTCGTTCTGACCGAACCACAACCGGCCGTACTCGAGATCTGGGCCATCAACTTCGGCGCAGTGACTCCATGGGGTCACCGCGTCAGGATTCGAGAGGAATCCTTCAACCGCCTTGGCCGGGACGCCTGTGCCCACTCCGCCGTGCACCCAGTCCTTGGCCACGAAGTCGTTGTAGAACAGAGTCATCCCGACCTCGGTGCCCTCCAGCCGCCCGTCGTAGCGCGCCTGGCTGTACGCAGCCCGGCCGGCGAGCAGCAGATTAAGCGCCCAGAGCTGGCTACGGTCCGAAGGCAGTCCCGCTTCAACAAGGGCGGGCTGCGGCTCGCTCTGGAACAGTGCGCTGTCCACCGCTGCGGCAAACTGCTCGGTCGAGTCGAACTGTGAGCCTGTCCAGTCGTCGGTGATCAGCCGGTCAGCCAGCTCCGGACGCAGGTCCGGGAGCACCGCCAGAATGTCGTCCCGGGTCTCCGGTGGACCTGGATCCAGCGAGAAACCGGGACGCGACTCCGAAGGTGGCTGCAGGTAACCCCGCTGAATAACCGAGACGTCCTCGAAGTCCAGCGGCGCCCCCGGCACGTCGGGCCAGTTCCATCCACCGGCCCAGATCTCCGATCCGCGGACCTCCAACCAGGACAGATGCCGGGTCTGCGCCAAGAAATCAATCAACCCCTTGGTCTCGTCAACGCGCATCGTGACAAACCCGCGCGCCGACCGGACCTCGGACGTCGGTGCCGGCTTCTCGTGCGTCAGCCCGATCGTCTGAGTGCCGGAGCTGACCTGGTAGTGGTGTACCTGAACCTGCGGCGGGTCAGAGCCGGCGTCGGACCGGTGCTGGTCGAGGAGCAGCCCGATCGTGCGGGCTTCGTGTGGATCGTCGCGCGGAACCAGCACATGCAGCACATCGCGACCGTCGAACAGCGCTCGTCCCGGGCCCGTCGACTGTCTGGAGAGATCGGCGAACGCCAAGTCCCGAACCGGCACGGTGTCGTAGACCGCGTCGCGGAGCCGCGCGGTGTCCAGCTCCAGATGGGAAGCCAGCCCGGTCCGCGCCCAGTCCCGCAGTTGCTCCTGCACCTCGGGCGGCTCCAGCCCGCTGAGCCGGCTTGCCGCTCCGGCATACGAGATGACGGTGGGATTTTCACCTTTGTCAGCAGGCCTGCTGGTGCAGCTAACCAATGTGAGCAGGACACCGACCGCGAGGCCTACGATCGCCAGCCGTCTCCAGTTGATCCTGCCGGGCCGGGACCCGGCCCGGCAGGAATGCGATGACATGCTCATGGAGCTGCCCTCCATAAACGGCGCTAGTGACACTCCGTCAGTCCTCATTTACACACCTAAGGGCCAACGCTTCCTCCCACCTGCGGCCTCGGTATCTCGACCCGAACAGCGGCTACAGGAATCGAGGGCGAACAACGCCCGATAAATACGTCACGCCTAACCTCGATCGAGTGGATTTGCCGCTCGGGCCAGGCCCAGACCGGCTTGGAAGCCACCCACAGATCCTCCGCGTCGAGCACCACGTCGAGTTCCGCGATCAACCGTTGGGTGCGCATACCGCAGATGGTCACGGTCCCGCGTCGGGACCCTTCCCCGTTACCAGTCCACGGCCTCGCCGATCGCGCGCAAGTCAGGAGGGACAAGGGTCGCCGACAGCAGAAGCGCGGTGATGAGGTTGTGGTTGAGCGCGTTGCCCACCGGCTCACCGACCTCGTCGCGAGTCAGGCCAGGCACACCGGTCCGGGAGGCCCGCAGCCGGACCTGTTCCACCGCCTTCTCGGCCCGCTTGCGGGTCCAGGCATCGCCGCCCTCGATCTCGTTGAGCTGCTCGGCGAGTTGGTTCCACGACAGCGGTTGCGGGTGGGACTCGTGCCGGAGATAGCGCTGGCTCAGCACAACCATGACGAGCCGCTCGGTGTCGTCCAAGTGAAGGTGCCGGTGCTCGGTCACGTCGTCGTGGCGGACCCGTGACTCCGGTTGCGCCGCGCTCGGGATGACAAGAACCTCAATGAGATGACAGTGGCGGGGAGAGGTGCGGATGAATAGCGGCGTGTAACCCTCCGCTAGCGGCTTCTCGTGCCCGTTGAGAAGCAGGTTCGGGCCTGGGAACAGGATCGGCTGCCTACCGTCATTGCGCAGTGTCCACCCGCCGCCATCACGGCGCACTGACCCGTGCTGGCGGCTCACATACGGATCGTTCTCGCCGACGCAGACATGAACATCGGGCTCGTTGCGCCCGAAGATCACCGTGAAGTCAGAGCTCAGCGTCGCGCTGATCCCACCCTTCGCGGACTGCACATAGATTGTTCTCGGTGGCCCGTCCGCAACTCCACCAGCGAGGCTTCCGGCACCGGCCGGCAGCAGCCGGACGTGCATGGACTGCTCGTGAGGCATGCGCCACGATAACCGCATAGGGCTCGTCGGGCAGCACGGGTCGTTACTCGCAGCTGGGTGCGGCGGCACCCGATGGGGACCCTTCCCTGATTGATCACCGTAGCGTCCAAAGGGTGAGATTCTCTCCCGGCCCACCCGCCCACGACCTAAGCGGGCGCATTTCCGCTGGCGGCGCCGCCTGCGACAGCAGTACCTACCAGAGGTCGAGCGACAGTCGATACCGCTGATGGCGGGTGGGTGGGAGGGAGTGATCGCCACAAGGATCGAGCAGGCCCCAATAGGAGGCATAACATGATGAAAAAGGCCCTGGCAACTAGCGGCAAAATCACAATGTGCACTAAGGCCACGAGAACCTCGAAGGCGCGGCGTCGTGCGGTGCTCGCGACCTTCGCGCTGGCGCCGGCCCTGTTCATGACCCCGCCGGCGGCGGCCGAGCCCGACGGCGAGGCACCGGCCGTGGCCCAGCCGCAGGGCTCGTGCGCCACCTATGTCTTGGACTGCTGGACGGTCCAGTCAGTATGCCGAGAGGGTCTTCCGGCCGGTTATACCGGTCATCAGGCCGTCTTGGAGTGCGTGAACACCCAGGACACGAGCCAAGTGCAGACCATCGTCGGTCCGCCTGCCGACGGAGATGGGATCTCGCTGGCGAAGTGCAATCCGCCGGCCCCGCCCTGGCATAGCGCTCGGCACTTCACCCGGCTACTCAACTGACCTCGACCAGGACTGGAGCGGAAGATGGATATCCGCCAGTCCTGTTCACCCCGGCGGGGGCAGCTTGGCGACGGCGGTCGCGGTGAGGTCGACAGCAGCCTGGCACAGTGCCTCGGTGGGTTGCGGTCCGAAGGTTGACACCAGCAGCAGCTCGATCCGCTTTTCGCCGGTGCGTCCGGTGAAGCCTCGGTGCCCCGTTTGTACCAGGCACGCCTGTGGGATTTTGTCGAGCCCGCCGGGAACGATCTGCCCGCCGCGGCCGCCGATGACCGTCGGCTGGGCGCCAGGGCGGAGCCCCACCGGGTTGCTGCGGTAGAACAGGACCGTGACCGCGGGTTGTCCGGGTACGTCACTGTCGTCCCATTCGCAGCGCCAGTTCCCGAAGTTCGCGGTCCGATCGGCGGGGTCGAGCCCCTCGACGCGCGCCAGTGCCGACGCGTCGAGCAGGGCGCAGGCGTCCACGCCGATCAGCGATCCCGCCGCGGGCGGTGGGCGGTCGCGCAGCCCGTCGCCCGCCAGGACGCTGACGGCCGTCCTGGTCGCCGTCTCGGTGATGGCGCAGAAGTCCACCGACGCAGGCTGTTCCCCGTAGTTGGCTGCCTTGATCCCGATCCGAGTGCGGTCGGTGAGCATGATGGTGCGCTCGCAGCTGCCCTTGGCAGCCGGTTCACGCCCGATGGTCAGCCCACCCAGCCGTTCCACCGCTCCCGGGACGGTCTGGTCGGCGGCGAGCGGGGTGTCGAACTCGACCTCGACGGCCACCTCGGCGTTCCCGGGAAGGGCGATCTGCACCCCGCACTGGCCGAACCGACCGACGTCCTGCTGGAGGGAAGCTTGCCCGAATCTGGTCAGAGCCTTGGGATCCAGCAGCGAGCACGGATCTTTTGCATGCGGGTCGGGCAGGGTGACCGGCCCGACGGGGGCCGGCGGCCAGGCCGGACCGGCTGCCCGAGGGTCTGCGGTGGAGTCACCGAGGTGCCGGGCAAGCAGCAACCCCACGCCAAGCGCGCATCCAGCGAGCAGCCCACCGATTCCCAGTGCCATTCGCTTACGCTGGGCGGACCAGCCGCGGGGCGCCGTGACGGGCCGTTCGGCCGCGACCTCCTCTAGCATGCGCCGGGCGTCTGCTGGACTCGGCCGGTCATCTGGATCGGTGGCCAGCAACCCGGTCAGCACGGCCGTTAGCGGGCCGGCCTTGCGCGGCGGCGGGATCCGCCCACGCTCGATATGGGCGAGGAGGGTGGCTAGGTCATGGCGCAGGTGGGCGAATGGCGCCGCGCCCTCGACTGCGGCATAAAGTGTCGCGCCCAGCGCATAGACGTCGGCCGCAGGGCCGCCCGCTTCGCCTCGTGCGACTTCGGGCGCGAAGTAGCCAGGTGTGCCGCTGGGGACGCCTGGGCCTCCGGTGAGCGTGGTGTCGTCGACGGCGCGCGAGATGCCGAAGTCCGCCAGCTTCGCCAGCTTCTGCTCGGTGACCAGCACGTTGCCTGGTTTCACATCGCGGTGGGTGATGCCGGCCTGATGCGCGGCGTGGAGCGCGTCGGCGATCTGGGCACCGATGCGAGCGACCTCGGTCGGGGCCAACGGGCCGGTCTCGCCGACGATCTCGGCCAGGCTGCGGGAGGGAAGGTACTCCAGCACCAGCCACGGCGCACCGTCTGCCATCACCACGTCGAAGATCGACACGATGCGCGGATGGTGCAGCTTGGCGGCGGTGCGCGCTTCGCGACTTATTCGCTGCCCGGCCAGTTCGATCTGACGCGCGCTGAGCCCGTCCAGCCGGATCTGTTTGAGTGCCACCACGCGGTCCAGCACTTCGTCCTGGGCACGCCAGACCACGCCGTCGCCGCCAGCGCCGACCTCCACCTCAAGGCGATACCGGTCACCGATGCGTTGTCCGATGCTCACCGCGCCCCCGGCTCGGCGTCCGCGAAACCATCCTCACTCGGTCGGATTAGACCATGTGCCGGCCCACACGACATCTTGCCCAGGGCGTGGCGCGATGCAGGAGGCGACGGTGACCGCGGTCGGCCGTGCGTGAACGTGCCGCACTGGTCGAAGCCCAGACCCGCTCTGGCGGTCGACCACACCGCTACGGCCGCCGAACCGTGGCGCTGCAGTACGTGCCGCTGGGCCTAGAGCCCCTCGGTCCCTAGAAGCTCGACACTTGAGCAGAGTTTTCGGGCGGTGTAGCTTGCGGTCCGTGCGCTCCACTTCCACCCGCCGACACCACGTCTGACCAGCCACTTTCGAGTGGCATACCGGTCGCGACAGCGGCCCGCCCTTGGCGCAGCGGCCAGCAGCCGTCGGTCT
>JBOHGX010000287.1:0-5961 GCA_050700255.1 Pseudonocardiaceae bacterium | reverse complement strand
CGAGGCCACCGCGGGCAGCATCGGCACACCCACCCGCTGGTAGTCCTCGCGGAATTTCATCGCCAGCGCCCAGGTATGCGGCGGCGTCCAGAAGAAAATCACTCCGAACATCACCAGCGCCGGCCAACCCACCGTGCCGGTGACCGCCGACCAGCCGATCACCACCGGCATGCACCCGGCGGCGCCACCCCAGATGATGTTCTGCGCAGTGCGGCGTTTGAGCAACAGTGTGTAGACGAAGACGTAGAACAGGATCGTCGCGACTGCCAGCAGCGCGGAGAGCAGGTTGGTGGTGGCCCATAACCAGCCGAAAGAGGCCACCCCCAGCGCGATCCCGAAGATCAGCGCATGCCGGATCGGCACCTCGTGGGTGACCAGCGGCCGGGCCCGGGTCCGTTTCATCTGGGCGTCGATGTCGGCATCGGCGACGCAGTTCAGCGCGTTCGCACTGCCCGCGGCCATGATGCCGCCCACCAGGGTGGCCCCGATGAGCCACAGGGAAGGCACCCCACGCGCGGCGAGCAACATCGCCGGGATAGTGGTGACCAGGAGCAGCTCGATCACTCGCGGCTTGGTCAGCGCGAGGTAGCCGCGTAGCACACCGCCGCGGTGCCGGGTGCGCGGTGTGGCAGGAGCCTGGACGGTACAGCTCACCGCGGCTCCTCGTCTGCATTGATCGGACTGATTGGGGCTGGTCGGGGGCGGGTACTCGAATGCCGATGGTAATCGCGTGGCGCACGTCACCTCGTGACGGGGCGGCGAGGGAAGTTCAGATCGCGGTCTGGCTCCTTCTCGCTAGGGTGGGAAGTCACGGGCTGGCCTGCACAGGCCACCCCTCGCCACGACCGCCGCACCGAGCATAGTCAGGAGCACGAGTGTGTCCGTCATCGACGATCTGACCCAGCTCACCACCCCCAGGGTGCCCGAGGACTGGACCGAAGTGGACACCCGCGCGGTGGACACCATCCGGGTTCTCGCCGCTGACGCCGTGCAGCGCGTCGGCAGCGGTCACCCGGGCACCGCCATGAGCCTCGCTCCATTGGCCTACACGCTGTTCCAGCGGATATTGCGGCACGACCCCACCGACCCGGCCTGGACCGGCCGGGACCGGTTCGTGCTGTCCGTCGGCCACTCCAGCCTGACGCTGTATCTGCAGCTGTTCCTGTGCGGCTACGGGCTGGAACTGGAGGATATCGAGCAGCTGCGCACGTGGGGCTCCAAGACCCCGGGCCACCCCGAATACGGGCACACCGTCGGAGTGGAGATCACCACTGGGCCACTCGGTCAGGGGCTGGGCGCCGCGGTCGGGATGGCCATGGCGGCTCGCCGGGAGCGCGGCCTGTTTGATCCGGACACTCCGCTGGGCGAGAGCACTTTCGACCACCACATTTACGTCTTCGCCTCCGACGGCGACATCCAGGAAGGCGTCACCTCGGAGGCGTCCTCGCTGGCCGGCACCCAGGAACTCGGCAACCTTGTCGTGTTCTACGACTCCAACGAGATCTCCATCGAGGACGACACCAAGATCGCGCTGTCGGAGGACACCGCCGCTCGCTACGAGGCATACGGCTGGCATGTACAGACCGTGCACGGCGGCGAGGACGTCGTCGCCATCCTGGAGGCGATCGAGGCAGCCAAGGCCGAGACCGGCCGTCCGTCGATGATCGTGCTGCGCACCGTGATCGCCTATCCGGCCCCGAACAAGATGAACACCGGGGCCGCGCATGGCTCCGCGCTGGGCGCCGACGAGGTGGTCGCGGTGAAGGAGATACTGGGCTTCGACCCGGAGCACTCTTTCGTGGTCGAGCCGGAGGTGCTCGAGCACACCCGGCGGGTGGTAGCCCGCGGTCAGGCCGCGCACGCGCAGTGGCAGCACTCCTTCGACTCCTGGCGGCAGGCCAACCCGTCCGGGGCCGCACTATTCGACCGTCTGATCCGCCGGGAACTACCCGCGGGCTGGGCGGAGAAGCTGCCCACGTGGGAGCCCGGCTCGAAAGACGTGGCGACTCGCAAGGCGTCTGGAGAGGTGCTGTCGGCCATCGGGGAGGTGCTCCCGGAGCTGTGGGGTGGCTCTGCGGATCTCGGTGAGAGCAACCTCACCACGATCAAGGGGGCCGACTCGTTCGGCCCCGAAAAGACCTCCACGAAGATGTGGACCGCGCAGCCCTACGGGCGCACCCTGCACTTCGGGGTGCGCGAGCATGCCATGGGCACAATCCTCAACGGGATCGTGCTGCACGGACCCACCCGGCCCTACGGCGGCACGTTCCTGATCTTCAGCGACTACATGCGTGCGGCGGTGCGGCTGGCCGCGCTGATGCAGGCTCCGACCATCTATGTCTGGACCCATGACTCCATCGGGCTCGGCGAGGACGGACCCACCCATCAGCCGGTCGAGCATCTGGCCGCGCTGCGGGCCATCCCGGGGCTGGACGTGGTGCGGCCCGCGGATGCCAACGAGACCGCGGCGGCATGGAAGGCGGTGCTGGAGAAGGGTGAGCGCCCTACCGGGCTGGCCTTGACCCGGCAGAGCGTCCCCGTCCTGGAGGGCACCGACGCCGCGGGGGTTGCGCGGGGCGGCTACGTGCTCTCCGACACCGCGCACGACGTCGGCGGCGGACTGCCCGACGTGCTGCTGATCGCGACCGGCTCCGAAGTGCAGTACGCCGTCGCCGCCCAGCAGACACTGGCGGCCGAGGGAATCACAGCCCGGGTGGTATCGATGCCGTGCGTGGAGTGGTTCGACGCCCAGGGTCAAGCCTACTGCGACCAGATACTCCCGCCGTCGGTGAAGGCTCGGGTGGCCGTCGAAGCCGGCGTCGCGATGCCGTGGCACCGTTTCGTCGGCGATCACGGCGAGGTGGTATCGCTGGAGCATTTCGGTGCCTCCGCCGACTGGCAGACCCTGTTTCGCGAGTTCGGCTTCACCGGCGAGGCGGTAGCCGACGCGGCCCGCCGCACGCTGGGTCGCATCCCGAACTGACACTTCTGACGATCGGGAGCAAACCTCCATGAGCAGCAGCGATACCTTGCAGAGCCTGTCCGAGGCGGGCGTGTCGATCTGGTTGGACGATCTGTCTCGGCAGCGGGTCAACTCGGGCAACCTGGCCGACTTGATCCGCGACCGGCACGTGGTCGGGGTGACCAGCAACCCGACGATCTTCGCCGGTGCGGTGACCCACGCCGACGACTACGCCGGGCAGGTGCGCGAGCTGGCCGCTCGCGGCGCCTCGGTCGACGAGGCCGTGCGTGAGATCACCGTAGCCGACGTGCAACTGGCCTGCGATGTGTTCAGCGGGACCTGGGAGACCACCGGACGGGTGGACGGCCGGGTGTCGCTGGAGGTCAGCCCCCATCTGGCGCACGACACTGATGCCACCCTCGCCCAGGCCGCAGAGCTGTGGAAGGTGGTCGACCGACCCAACCTCATGATCAAGATTCCGGCGACGGCGGAGGGCCTGCCCGCCATCAGCGGCACGCTGGCCGATGGCATCAGCGTCAACGTGACGTTGGTGTTCTCGGTACAGCGCTACCGCGAGGTGATAGCGGCCTTCTTGGCCGGCCTGGAGCGGGCCAGCGCGAACGGGCACGACCTGAGGACGATCGCGTCGGTCGCCTCGTTCTTCGTCTCCCGGGTGGATACCGAGGTGGACAAGCGGCTGGAGGCGAGCGGCGCCGAGCGGGCCTTGGCGTTGCGCGGGCAGGCCGCGGTGGCCAACGCCCGGCTCGCCTACGCGGCTTACCAGCAGGAGTTCGCGACGCAGCGCTGGGCTCGCCTGGAGGAGGCTGGGGCGCGGCCGCAGCGGCCGCTGTGGGCGTCCACCGGGGTGAAGAACCCGGCCTACCCGGACACCAAGTACGTCACCGAACTGATCGCCCCGGGGGTGGTGAACACCATGCCGGAGAAGACCCTGTTCGCCCTCGCCGACCACGGCGACGTGCCCGGCGACCAGGTGTCGGGCACCGCCGAGCAGGCCCAGCGCACCTTCGACGAGCTGGCTGACGTCGGGATCGACCTCGATGACGTGTTCGTCGTACTCGAGCGCGAGGGTGTGCAGAAATTCGCCGCATCCTGGGTCGAGCTGGGCGAGACGGTGGCCGCCCAGCTGGCCAAGGCCGCACCACAGCCGGGAGCCTGACCGCCGATGCCGCAACTCGCCGTCGACATCCACTCCCCCGCCCTGGCGGCGCAGGCGCAGCCCTACCTCGACAAGCTCGTCGAGCAGCAGGTGGCCTCGGCGCTGGCCGGCCAAGATTCCACACTGTGGGGTCCGCAGGCCGAACCCGAGGCCGCCCGGCGGCTCGCCTGGGTGGCACTGCCCGAGACCTCACGGCCCCTGCTGGCGACAATCGAGGCGCTGCGGGCCGACCTGCACGCCAGTGACATCGATCGTGTCGTGCTGGCCGGGATGGGCGGCTCGTCGCTGGCTCCGGAGGTCATCTGCGCCACTGCCAAGGTGGCGCTCACAGTGCTGGACACCACCGACCCGGACCGGGTAGCAGATGCGTTAGCCGGGGACCTGGAGCGCACCGTGGTTGTGGTGTCATCGAAATCGGGTTCCACGGTGGAGACCGACAGCCACCGTCGGGTGTTCACCGCCGCGTTCACCGCGGCCGGACTGGATCCTGCGGCGCATCTGGTGGTGGTGACCGATCCAGGATCGCCGCTGCAGCAGATCGCCGACGCCGAGGGCTACCGCGCGGTGATCACCGCCGACCCGGACGTGGGTGGGCGCTACTCGGCGTTGACCGCCTTCGGCCTGGTACCGGCGGGCCTGGCCGGGGCGGACATCGCCGGTCTGCTGGATGACGCGGCCCAGGCTGCGCCGCAGCTGGCCGTCGACGACCCGACGAATCCAGCACTGCGGCTGGCCGCGACGCTGGCTGCCGGGCATACCGTCGGTGCCGACAAGGTGGTGCTTGCCGACACCGGCTCGGGAATCGTCGGCTTCGGTGACTGGGCCGAGCAGCTCATCGCCGAATCCACCGGCAAGGACGGCACCGGGCTGCTGCCGGTCGTGGTGGAGGGACCCGCCGCGCCGGGCTTCGCGGACGCCGGACTCGATGCCATCCCGGTCGCGATCGGGCCTGGTGTCGAGGCCGCCACCATGGCTGTCACCGGCACCCTGGGTGAGCAGTTCCTGCTCTGGGAGCACGCCACCGCGGTGGTTGGCCGGCTGCTGGGAATCAACCCGTTCGACCAGCCCGACGTGGAGGCGGCGAAGGTCGCCGCCCGGGACGCGCTCAACGGCGTTACCGGGCCCGCTGCCGACGCCGCGTTCGTCGACGGTGACGTGGCGGTACACCTCGTCGGCGGCTGGCTGCCGGCCGGCGTCGCCACCCTGCGCGACGCAGTGGCAGCGCTGGTCGCAGCCACCCCGCAGCGTGGCTATCTCGCGGTGCAGGCTTACCTGGATCGGGTAGCTGATGCCTCCGCAGCAGTGCTGCGAACCGAGCTCGCTCGCCGTACCCACCTGCAGACCACCTTCGGCTGGGGACCGCGGTTCCTGCATTCGACCGGCCAGTACCACAAGGGCGGTTACCCGAACGGGGCGTTCCTGCAGCTGACCGGGGAGGTCGTCGACGACATCCCCGTGCCCGGCACCACTTTCACCCTCGGAGAGTTGCAGCGAGCCCAGGCTGTGGGCGACGCCGAAGTGCTCGCCTCCCATGGCCGTCCGGTGCTGCGGCTGCATCTGGCCGACCGGGTGGCGGGACTGATCCAGGTGGTGCGCGCGGTGCACGAGCTGCGGCCATGACCCCTGAAAGCTGGGTTAATCCGCTCCTGGACACCCGAGACAAGCGGCTGCCCCGGATCGCCGGCCCGTGCGGTGTTGTGATCTACGGCGTGACCGGCGACCTGTCCCGCAAGAAGCTGATGCCGGCGCTCTACGACCTGGCCAACCGCGGACTGCTACCGCCCGGCTTCGCATTGGTCGGGTTCGCCCGCCGGGATTGGGC
>JBOHGX010000286.1:0-2251 GCA_050700255.1 Pseudonocardiaceae bacterium | reverse complement strand
GTCCCTGGGTGCCGACCGGGCCCGGGTGCTCACCGACGTGCATCTCCCTCTGCTGTGGCCCGGGGTGCTCACCGCGGCCCTGCTGGTGATGGTGGAGGTCATGAAAGAGCTCCCGGCCACCGCGCTGCTGCGCCCGCTGGGTGGGGACACACTGGCGATCATGGCCTGGGAAGCGACCAAGGACGCCCGCTTCGACACCGCCGCGCTGCCGGCGCTGCTCATCGTCGCGGTCGGTCTGCTCCCCGTGGTGGTCCTCATCCGCCTGTGGAGCCGAGCTGGCCCCTCATCGGCCGCTGATCGCGTGACACCGGGATAACCCGGCGGGGCAGGATCGGGGCGTCGCGCCCGGTGCCCAGGACCGTGCTCTGCTCGTGGTAGTCGGCCTCGACGTTGACCGACCAGATGTCGTGGTCGCTGCCACCCAGGATGTTCTCCACGGTGAGCATGGCGGTGAGCATCGAGTGGTCCTGGTTGTTGTACCGATGCATGCCGTTGCGCCCGACGGGGTGGACGTTGCGGGCGTGTATCGCCAGCCAGTTGCGCAGCACCCCCACGTTGGCCCGAAAGTCGTGGTCGTAAACGGGATAGGCCTTGGGCATCCGCACCACGTAACCGGCCTCCACCTGCCCGGCCGTCACCAGCCCGAGGGTGGCCAGCTCGCGGGTACCCAGCTCGATGAGGTCGGCGTCCGGCAGCTCCCACAGCTCGTCACCGGAGAACACGAAGTACTCCAGGCCAAGGCAGGTGCGCCCGGGCTTGACCATCGCCGGCGACCACGCCCCGAAGTTCTGGATGCGGCCGACCCGCACCTGCGGGGAGTGGATGTAGATCCAGTTGTCCGGGAAGGCCTGGCTGGCGGGAACCACCAGGGCCACCGTGAGGAAGTCGCGGAACCGCAGCCCGTCAGCGGCGGCGCGGACGGCGGGCAGGGCCGGCGGGTCCATGGCGCGAACCAGGTCGGGCAGGGGCATCGAGGAGATCAGATGGTCACACGGGTAGCTGGTCACCGCCCCCTCCGCAGTGGTCTCGACGGCGACCGCCCGACCGTCCCGGTGCCGGATCGTGGTCACGGGCTGGCCGAGGTGCACCTTGCTGCCGGCAGCCTCAACCAGCTCGCAGCAACGTTCCCACATCATCCCCGGCCCGTACCTCGGGTAGTGGAACTCCTCGATCAGCGAGGTGATCTGCCTCCGGTTGCGCCCGAGGCGCAGGCCGTTGAGCACCACATTCGCCAGTGACAGATCCTTGATCCGTTGCGCCGCCCAGTCCGACTGGATCTCGGTGGCCGCCACCCCCCAGACCTTCTGGTTGTAGGTCATGAAGAAGTGCTGGTAGAGCCGGTATCCGAAGCGGGCCGCGACCCATCCCTCGAGATGCGACTGATCGGCCGGTGGCCGCAGCCTCGCCCACAGGTAGGACAGCACGCAGCGGGCCGTCTCGGCCGTTCCGAGGTTGCGCAGCGCATCGAACGGGCGCAACGGGTAGTCATAGAACTTGCCCCGGTACAGGATGCGGCTGCACCGGGGCCGGAGCAGGAAATCCCTGTTGGGCAGGATCTCGTGCCACAGCGCCTCGACCCGGGGCACCTTGGTGAAGAAGCGGTGACCCCCGATGTCGAACCGCCAGCCATCCCGCTCGACGGTGCGACTGATCCCGCCGACGTGGTCGTCGGCCTCCAGCACGGTCGCCGGAATCTGGTTTTTGGTCAGCTCGTAGGCAGCGGTGAGGCCGGCCGGCCCCGCACCAATGATCACGACTTTGGGATCCGGGCGAGAAGCGTGCGCCGGTTGCATGAGCCTAACCTACATATTCGGACAAATTGGATACAAGGAACGGACCGGTCGTCACCGGTCCTTCACTCAGCGTGGCCGCTGCGCGTCTCGATCTCACACGAACGAGTGAAGCAGTTCCGTTTCTGTAAAGCAAGCCTTACCTCATGCGTTCGAAGCCAGCGGCGAGGGATGCCGACTGACCCGGGTAGCCGCCGGGTGAGAGCCGAGCCCGATGCCCCGGGAACACCCCGGGAGTGAGCGGCATGGGAGCCGACCCCATCCTCGACCACATCGCGGTAGTCCGGCCGGCAGCAGAGTCGGATCTACACCCTTATGGCGTAACGTCCAGGCCGCATGAGTAGCCCTGTGTCAACCCTGGGGTCATTCCCCCGTCCGGGAGTGTGCGCCATCGCTTGTCGGTGTCAACGTCGTTCGTCCTCGCTGCGCTGCGGGCGCTCCACGTTGACGCCTCTGGCGCT
>JBOHGX010000285.1:0-14095 GCA_050700255.1 Pseudonocardiaceae bacterium | reverse complement strand
CCCTTGAAGGGCGTCCAACCCCGCTGCGTGGGCGGTCACGCGGCGGTTCCCCGTCCGGAGCGATCCCGCTCGACGCGATCCCGCTCCAGGGCGGCCTTGCTGGGCCTGCCCCGCGGACGCTTGCGTGGGATCACTGCACCGTGGTCGAAGATCTCGCCACCCCACACTCCCCACGGCTCCTGCCGGGCTAGCGCACTGTCCAGACACTGGGCTTTGACCGGGCAACCGGCGCAGAGCTGCTTGGCACGCTCCAGCTCTGCTGGTGCCTCGGCGAACCACAGGTCCGGGTTGTGTGAGCGGCAAGGCAGGGTGTCCGACCCGGAGGGCGCGGTATCGAGCAGGTGGGCCAGCTCTGCCCCACTCAGCAGGTCGGGCAACGCCCCGCCGTCCAGCGGGACGGTCGCGGTCAACACTTGTCTCTCCTCCTCGGTGTGGTGCCAGTGCAAATCGCCGGTACCGTGCCCGCCGCGGGATGAGGACCTAGCAACGCATAAAGGCCGCGGATCCCGCTGCGGGGTCCGCGGCCTTTATGAGCCGGTTGCTGCTGGCTCGAGAATCAAGGCTCCGCTGCGGACGTACGCATGCGGTCGGTGACCGGCAGGTCAATGCCGGTCGGGTTGATGACGGTGCGGTGGAAGGAACGCCCAGCACGCAGCCGAGGCGCGCTAGACGGCGCGGTCAGCAGGCGCGTGGACCACACTTCTCCAGACATAGCGAGGTGCCCGCACTGCGGGAAGCAACGGGCGCCGGTGGTCAGGTAAATCTCCATCACGGCACCTCCTTTCCCGCTCGGCCCACGCTCAGTGGGGAGATCCATCCTGGTCAGCAGCACGCAACGGCCGCCTCCGAAGATTAAGAGCAAGGTTAGGTCCCTGCTGATACACCAGCAACCGATTTTCGTACTTTCTTTGTCAACCACTGAACGAACCGCCGCGAACCAGGGCAAGCACCTCGGCCCCGTAGCGGTCCAGCTTGGCTGCCCGGATCCCGGGGATGGCTGTCAGGCCGGCGGCGTCGGCTGGCCGTTGCTCGGCGATGGCGGTCAGCGCGGCATCGGTGAAGATCACGAAGGCGGGAACCCGCTGCTCCTTCGCGCAGCCGGTGCGCCAGTCCCTTAACCGTCCAGCAGTTCCGGGTCGGCATCAGACGGGCACGCGGCACATCGGGACAGCTTCACCGCGATCGTCCCAGTGACCGGGATGCCACAGATCCGGCAATAAGCCTTTCCGGAGGCCGTCTTCAACACTGCCTTCGGCTGTGCATTGGAGCCGGCCAGCCGCACGGCCGGGGGACCCTGAGGCACCAGGCCGTGGAGAAAGCGACTGCGACGCCGCGAGCGCCGGCCGCCTGCACTGCGCGATAGCGCCCAGGACAGCGCGAGCCAACGGCGGGCCCGGGTCACGCCGACGTAGAGCAGCCGGCGCTCCTCCTCCAACGCGGCCTGGTCACCGTCGGCGTACTGGATCGGCATCGTTCCCTCGACGAGCCCGACCAGGAAAACCGCATCCCACTCCAGGCCCTTCGCGGCGTGCAAGGAGGCCAGCGTCACGCCCTGCATCGCCGGTGGGTGCGCGGCGTCGGCGCGAGCGTCGAGTTCGGTCACCAGCTGGCCCAGGTCGGCGTCTGGAGTGCCGGCCGCGAGGTCAGTGGCCAGCTCAGCCAGCGCGTGCAGCGACTCCCAGCGTGACCGCGCGGCACCGCCTCCAGGGGGTTGGGTGGTGAGCCCGTGGGCGGCGAGTACCTCGCGGGCCGTGGCGCCCAAGCCCCCCGCTGAATTCACCGTGCCTGCCGTGGCCGCCGCCCGCAGCGCGCGGATCGCAGCCCGAACCTCCGGACGCTGGAAGAATCGCTCTCCGCCGCGGACCTGAAACGGGATCCCGCGAGCGTCCAGCGCCTGCTCGTAGGCCTCGGACTGGGCGTTGACCCGGTACAGCACGGCGATCTCGGCGGCCGCCATCCCCTGACCCAGCAACTCTGCGATCGCCTCCGCCACGGCGGTGGCCTCCGCGGGCTCGTCGTCGTGCTCGTCGAAAGACGGCTCCGGACCGGGTGGCTGCTGGCCCTCCAGCTGCAGCCGGGCACCCGCCGGCCGGTCGGCCGCAGCAGAGA
The DNA here is from genome assembly GCA_050700255.1 of Pseudonocardiaceae bacterium. Classification (GTDB taxonomy): domain Bacteria; phylum Actinomycetota; class Actinomycetes; order Mycobacteriales; family Pseudonocardiaceae. The sequence continues at coordinate 11,986 of JBOHGX010000285.1, read as the reverse complement.
TCACCCGATTCGCCAGCGCCACGATCTGCGGCGTGGAGCGGTAATCGCGGCGCAGCCGCACTGTCACCGCCTCGGGGAATCGCCTGGTGAACTCCAACAGGAATCGGGGGGCCGCGCCGGCGAAGGAGTAGATGGTCTGGTTCGCGTCACCGACGACGGTGAGGTCGTCACGCGCACCCAGCCAGGCGTCCAGCACGCGCTGCTGCAGCGGCGTGACGTCCTGGTACTCGTCGACGACGAAACAGCGGTAGCGGTCCCGGAACTCCTGCGCAACTCCCGAGTGCTCCTCGAGCGCGGCCGCGGTGTGCAGCAACAGGTCGTCGAAGTCGAGTACCCGGCTGCGGTTCTTGATCTCCTCATATCCGGAGTAGATCGCCGCGATCTGCGCCGCCGGCGCTGGGGTGTCCCGGCGCGCCGCGGCCACCGCAGCGGGGTAGTCCGCGGCGGTGACCAGGCTGGCTTTGGCCCACTCGATCTCGCCAGCGAGATCACGCAGGTCGTCGGGACCGGTTCCAGCGCCGGCTCGCTGCGCGGCCTGGCCGACGAGCCGCAGCTTGTGCTCCACCAACGGCCACGGCTGGTCACCCACCACTCGAGGCCAGAAGTAGCGCAGCTGGCGCAACGCGGCGGCGTGGAAAGTTCGGGCCTGCACCCCGCCGACGCCCAGGTCGCGCAGCCGGGTGCGCATCTCTCCCGCCGCGCGGGCGGTGAACGTCACCGCAAGGACCTGTCCGGCTGCGACATGGCCGGTACGGACCAGCTGGGCGATCCGCCGGGTGATGGCGCGGGTCTTTCCGGTGCCCGCACCAGCCAGCACACAGACCGGACCCCGCGGCGCGCACACCACCGCACGCTGCTCCTCGTCGAGACCGTCGAGAAAGTCCCGGTCGTGTAGTGCCCCAGCCACTAGTGTCCCAGCCACGGTCGGCATCTTGGCAGAGCGGCCCGACACCACAGGAACACCGCATAGCGTTGCGGTGTTGATGCCCCGTGTGAGCAACCTGAGCGTGAGCAACCTGACGATGTACAGCATTGTGACGATGTACAGCACTGTGACGATGTACAGCACTGTGTGGTGCGGCTACTGCCGGCGACTCAAAGCCCAGTTGGACCGGCCCGGCATCAGCTTCCACGAAGTGGACATCGAGCACGACGCGCCAGCCGCGGCGTTCGTGGCCGGGCGCCAACGGTGGCTACCAGACCGTGCCGACCGTGCTGCTGCCGGATGGCTCGGTACTCACCAATTCCACGATCGACCCGATCACCGAGGCCCTGCCCGCTTAGGGCCCGCCGAGGCGGGCGGCGATCCTACCCGGGCCCTGTGCAAAGCACTATGCTACGTCGCGTAATGACGTTCTGACGGGTCGTGGCAAGGAGGATGGGCCAGTGGAGATCACCGACCGGACGCTCTGGGAACGCGAGCTCACTGACCACATGCGGTGGTATGCCGCCGACCTCCAGGATTCGCCTGATGGCGACGGCAAACCCGGAGTGTGGTTCAGTGTGCCGCTACTCGTACTGTGGTCAGTCATGGTGATGGCGCTGACCAGCACGGGATGGGTGATCGGCTTGTACTTCATCTGAACCTGATCGGCACATCACATCACAGCGGCGCGCTCACGGCAGTTCCACGCCACCCAGCGCGGCGAGCGGGCTGGCCAGTCGCTCAGCGTCACCCACAACCACGCCGGTGAACCGGGTGGGCGCGAAAAATGCACTGGCTGCCTCAGCGACCTGTTCCCTGGTGACCGCTTCCAGCCGGCTGGGGTGGGTGCGCAACCAGTCGAGGTCCAAGCCAAGGGCGGCCAGCGTGACGAGGTGGCCCGCTAGGCCACGCTGCGACGAGGTGGCGATCGTCAGCGATCCGATCGCGTAGTGCCTCGCGTTGTCGATCTCGGACTCCGCGGGTGCCACTACAGTGATCCGGCCCAACTCGTAGCGAGTCTCCAACAATGCGGCCGCAGTGACCACACTGGCAGTGTCAGCCTCGGCGACCAACGTAGCCCCGTGCGGAGTGAACTCCAGTCCACAGTGCGCGCCGTAGGTGTAGCCCTTGTCTTCCCGAATGTTCTCCACCCAGCGGGAGGAGAAATACCCCCCGAAGATCAGATTCGCCAGCTGCAGCGCTGGGTAACGCTCATCGGTGCGTGGCACCGCCTGCGCGGACAGTCGCAGCTGCGACTGCACCGCACCCGCACGGTGCACCAACTGCAGGTCGGCTCCGATCAGCTCAGGCAACGGAGCCAACTCGACAGCCGACCGGTCGGACTGCCAGCCCGCCAGGGCAGACTCCACCGCTTCCACCGCACGGGCCGGGGTGAGGTCACCCACCAGCACCAGCACTGCGCCGCCAGGCACCACCGAGCGGCGGTGCAAAGCGCGCACCGCCTCCGGCGTCACGGCGGCTACATCGTCGGCTTCTGGCCACTCGCGGGTGGCCGGGTGCTTGCCGTAGCGGCGCCGCTGCAGCGCCTCGCGGGCGATCACTCGCGGCTGGGAGCGGCTCATCGTGAGTCGCTCCACCAGCCGAGACTGCTCCCGAGCCACTTCGCCAGCAGCGTAGGACGCCGAGCGCAGTGCGTCAGCGAGCACGTCGAGCAACACATCCAGCCCGCTGGCCAACGCGGACCCCGCCACCGACAGATGTTCGGGGTTCACTCCAGCTGCCAGGTCACCGCCGACAGCGGCCAGCGCCCGATCGACGGCGAACCGGTCCCGTCGCGGCGTGCCGCACAGCATGGTAGCGGCGAGCAACTCGGCGCGGGCCGGATGGGTCCGATGCGTGCCACCAAACGGGATCTCCAGGCGCAGCTCCACCATCGGCACCGCGGGTCGTCGGACCGCGATCACCCGCAGCCCGCTGTCCAGCACGGTGTCCACAGCCGACGGTGCACTGGCGGGGCGGGTCGAACCCAGTGGCGGCAGCGGACGCGACCCCACGCCGGTTCGGCCGATCTGCTCGGCAGTGCGGTGCAGCATTACGCCTCCTGTTTCGACGCGTGGCCGGGTGCGGGTTCGAGCATTAACACCGCACGGGAGTCCGGCTGCAGCCTGGCGGCCGCGCTCGCGATCTGCTCGGGGCCCACCGCGGCCACCAATGCCGGGAGCTCCGTGATGAGCTCAGCGCGTTCGTGCAGCAGCTCGAAGGCTCCGATGGCCAGTGTCCGCGACACCAGCCGGTCGTGGTCGCGGAACAGCGTGGCGGCCCACCGGGCCGTGATCCGGCTCAGCTCATCGGGTTCCGGGCCGTTCGCGGCAAGCCGGGCGAGCTCCTCATCGATTGCCGCCAGCACCCGGTTGACGTGCACGGTGGACGGGTGGATCGCGGTGATCGTGAAGGTGTCGGGGTCGCGGGCATCCAGCGGCGTACCGAACAGCCCGCACCTTGCGCTGATGTCGGTCACAAGTTCGCCGCTGTGCACCAGGCGCTGTACCAGGCGGGCGGAGTCACCGTCGGAGAGCACCGCGGACAGCACCTCGTGAGCAACGTAACCGCCGAGGTCGACGGTCGGGTCGGGCATCCGGTAGCCGATGGCCAATGCGGGCAGCGGAGCCAGCGGGTCGGGTTGGCAGTGCCGGCGTTCCTGATCCGGCGGTGGCTCAGCGAACGATGGGCGGACCGGAACAGGACGGGCCGGAACGTCATCGAAATGCTGGCGCACCAGCTTGACGGCATCGTCGGTGTCAAAGTAGCCGGCCACCGTGAGCACCGCATTGCCGGGCGCATAGTAGACGTCGAAAAATGCTGCGCAGTCTTCTACGGTGGCCGCTTCGAGCTCGGAGAAGTCGCCGTATCCGTTGTGCGCGTTGGGGAAGGTCTCGTAAAGCACCGGCGGTAGCGTGATCCACGGAAATCCGCCATAGGGCTTGTTCAGGACATTGAGTCGGATCTCTTCTTTGACCACGTCGACCTGGTTGCGCAGGTTTTCCGCGGTGAGCCGCGGTGCCCGCATCCGATCCGCCTCGATGAACAGTGCACGTTCCAGTGCCGCTGAAGGCACTACTTCGTAATAGTCGGTGTAATCGGGATGGGTGGAGCCATTGAATGTCCCGCCCGACGACTGCACGTGGCGGAAGTGCGCGAGCTTCTCAAGGCTCTCGCTACCCTGGAACATCAGGTGCTCAAAGAGGTGCGCAAAGCCGGTGCGACCTTCCGGCTCGGAGCGAAATCCGACGTCGTAGTGCACACCGATGGCGACCACCGGGGCGGACCGGTCCGGGGCCAGCACCACCCGCAACCCGTTGGACAGCGTTTCTCGGTGCAGCTCGACCGTGGGCGAGGGAATACGGGACATGGGCCAACCCTACGGGTGGCTCAGCTGGTGGTTCAGCTGCAGTGGCTGCGCAGCCGCCAGGCCAGCAGCGCACCGGCAGTTCCGGCCACCGCAACACCGACGGCCCCGATGCGCTGTGCTTGCGCCGCTGCAGCCGGCACCCCGGTCCCCGGAAGGCGCGCGACCACGTCCCCCGCGGGCAACGGGTCGGGCACCTCGACGGTCAGCACCTCACCCAGGCCGTGACCGCAGCCGTCGAGCCGGCCGGGTATCGCGCGGCCGTCGAGCAGCTCGACCCGTAACCCGTCCTGAGCGTCGGAGGGTCCGCAATCCACCGCCTGCACCACGGTGCCGCGGGCCATGCGGACATCGCTCGCCCTGGCGCCCGGCCACAGCAGCCAGCCCAGCCCGAGCACTCCCAACCCCATCACAAGGGCGAGCATCGTTACGACTCGGACGGTGTCCCTGCGTGTCACCGGGTCATCCTAGCCAGCCACGGTGTGGGTCACAGGCGGCGCAGACCCACCTCGCTGGCTGCGGTCTCGAGCGCGTTCAGACCGAAGGCCTCCACCGGGCCCAGCGCTCCGGGCCTGGACACTCCGTGCTCGGCGGCGCGCTGCGCGCCCCAGGCGAGCAGGTCTGCGGTGAGCTGGTAGGGCTCGCCGGACACCAAGTGCACCTCGGCCAGTACGGTCCCGGACGCGTCATAGGCGGTGCCGACGAAATGCGGGACGACCCGCGCCAAAGCGACCGGATCCGGCTCCTCGGCAACCCACCGCTGCGCGAGCTCTCCGACCCTACGCACCAGGGACCGGGCACCGGGCAGCTGCAGCAGCACTGAGGTCAGCCGGGCGGACAGGTGCAGCGCGCGCGTCGCGGAGCCGAACCACCCGAGGTAGACGTCCACCTCGGGCAGGCCCCGGGGGACAGCGAGCCGCGGCAACGCGTAGTGCTCGGTGGCACCGATGGTCATTGCTGGGCGGTCCAGACCGCCCACGGAAAATGTCCGCATCCGCGAGCCGGCGGGTTCCGCGCAAATCCCGTTTCGCCAGGTGAAGGCCTGCTCGGTAGCTACCCCAGCAAGCGAGGCGAAGGTGCCCCGGCTGAACACCTGGGCCCGGCCGACCCCGGTGATCAGGTAACCCACCTCGACCCGGTGCACCACTTGATCCGCCAACCGGAGCGCCAGCGCTCCCGCGAGGTTGCCGGGCACGTAGTCGTTGCCGAACGCAGTGACCAGGCTAGCCCCGGTCCGTTCGGCGAGCGGACCGAACTCCTCGAACACCCGGCGAATGAACGGGGGCTCGCCGGTGGAGTCGAGGTAGATTGCGGCCGCGTCGATGGTGGCCCTCAGCGCAGGCTCACCGAGTCGCACGAACGGACCGACCGTGCTGACCAGCACGTCACCCCGGTCAACCAGAGCCCGTACTGACGCGATGTCGCCGACGTCGGCGGTCACCACCTCGAGGTCCCCGAGCCGCCTTGCCAGCGAGGCGAGCCGGACCGCGCTGCGCCCGGCCAGAACCGGCCGCAGGCCTCGGCGCACCATCGCCTCCGCGGTCCGGCCGCCGGTGTAGCCGGTCGCGCCGAAGAGCACGATCCTCGCCATCATGATCTCCAGGCTAGTCCGGGAAGGGATCTAGTCTGTCCGGAGAGCACGGGCTAGCTCGGCGCGGCTGCTGATGCCGAGCTTGGCATAGGCGTTGGCCAGGTGCGCCTCGACGGTCCGCACCGACAGCACCAGCCGCTCGGCGATGGCCTGGTTCTTCATGCCCTGCACGACCAGGCTTGCGACCTCGTCTTCGCGGGTGGTCAGGGGTCGCGGTGCGAGCTGTTCCAGAGCAGGTGTGCGGATCATCTCGCACGCCCGGGCCAGACTGGCGGCCCGAGCGGTGGAGGCCGCCGCTCGACGCCGGTCGCCGGCCCGCTGATGGGCCGCGGCAGCGTGCGCGGCAGCATCGGTGGCCAGCAGCCGGGCACCCATCGCCTCGAACTCGGCGGCCACATCGTCAAGCGATCCACCGGCGCTGGCCGCGGCGGCCTCGGCGTGCGCACTGAAGGCTGCCACCAGCGGACCATCGACCTGACCTGCCAACTGGCGCAACCGCCCGGTCACCTGCCCGGCGCGTCCCAGCCGGACCGCGGTGTGTAAGGCCTGCGCCTCCATGGCGCGCTGACCCATACCGGCCGCCACTGCCGCCGCGCGCAGCGCCCGATCGGTCGCCTGGGGTATGCGGTCGTCAGCGGCCGCCTGCCAGGCTTCCGCCAACAGGAACTCGGGCTCGAATACGGCACAGTGGTGCCCAAAAGAATGATGCCCAAGAGAATCGTGTGCCGTGCCGCCGCCGTCGAGAAGGCGCCGGGCAGCCGCGGGCTCACCGAGCTGAGCATACGTTTGAGCCAGCAGTGCGATACACAGCTGCTCGAAGCCACCTGGGTCGCGTTCACCGAGGCCGGCCACGGCCTCGGTCAGCCAACGGATTGCGGTGCGCAGATGCCCGGCGGCCAGCGCCGCCCATCCGACATGCGCGGCGGCTAGGGCATCCCCGGCCCACTGCGCCTGACTCATGCACCACTGGTGCAGCTCAACGGCCCGCGCCTGGGCATCGTCGATGCGCCCTGCCAGCAATAACGCCGACAGCTCGCTGTGGGCCAGGGTCTGCCTGCACAGCGCCATCTCCGGCTCGGTCGTGCAGCGTTTGAGTGCATCCCAACCGGTGATCACGGCCGACAACGCTTCGGTGGGGCGGCCCCGTGCGGCCAACCCCATCCCGGCCGCGCTGGACGCCCAGACCACCGCCTCCGGAGTGGTCCCCTCTGACGCCAGGATCTCGCCGCCGGACTCCGCTGCCTGCTGCGGCCGTCCCGCGAAGAAGGCAAGCACGCCGTGTACGGCACTGGTGCGCCGGCACGTCTCGTTGTCGGCAGCGTCGGCCGATGCCTTGTGCAGGGTGGCCTCGGCCTTTGCCACCTGGCCAAGACCGAAGAACAGGTTCAGAGCCCGTACCACCGCCAGCCGAGATCGGTCCTCAGCCGAAGTGGCGAACGGTGCGGTAACGGCCGCCACTTGTTCAGCCTCGTCGGGCTGACCCTGCCAGCGCACCGCCTCCAGCAACGCCAAGTGCGCCCGCACACCGTCCCGGCCGTCGCTGCCATCGATCGCCGCCCGCGCCATGCGCGCGGCGATGTCGTGATCAAGTAGCGCGTTGGCATGCACCGCGGCATCGGCTAGCAGGCTGGCGTACGCCCCCGGCTGGTCACTGTCCAGCAGCAACGTGCCGGCGCGGACCAGGTCATCCTGACGCTTCCAGGGTAAGTGGGCATTGGCCAGCCGGCGACGTAGCCGGCAGGCTTCGGCCTCAGGCAGCTGGTCTCGCACCACCGTGGCATAGATCGGATGGGCCAACCACACCTCGGCCCGCCAGCCACTGCTCACCACGGTCACCAGGCCGCGGCGCTCCAGGACTGCGACGACCTCGGGATTGATCAGACTGGCCACCCGGCCTAGGCCGAGGGGCTCGTCGGTGGCCAGCAACTCCAGTGCGGTTCTCTCGTCGGCACCGAGTCCACCCAGCTGGGCTTGGACGATCTCACGGAGACGGGGTGTGGGCTCCATGCGCCCCTCCCACCGCCATACCCCATCGCGCAACCGCAGTCGGCCCGTCTCACACCCACCTTCGACGAGCTCGCGAAGGAAAAGGACATTCCCACGGGTGGCGCGCCACAGCCGCTCGATGGTCCGGCTGTCCACCACCCCGCCAAGCGCACCGGTTACCAGCCGGTCCATATCCACCCGCGGCAGCTGCTGCAGCTCCAGCCGGTCAGCCAGCCCGTTCTTCCACAGCGTCACCACCGGATCTGGAGCAGGTTCCCCGGTCCGTACGGTCAACACCAGGCACGCGGCGCGGGTCAGGGCCAACTGGTGCACCAGGGTCACCGACAGCTCATCAAGCAGATGCGCATCGTCGATCCCCACGATCAACCGGTGCCCCTTGCCTTGATCGGCGATTGCGGCGCCCGCGCGCTGCAGCAACGTCAACGGGTCGGACACGGTCCCCAAAGCCGGAAGCAGATGTGCCACCGCCCCCAACGGGATCGCCGCCGCCGCGCTCGTCCCTGCTGCCCAGCGGGTCGAACGACCGCTGCGCTTGGCCGCCTCCAACGCCTCCCGAGCAAGCCGCGTCTTGCCGACCCCTGCGGGACCCGCAACGACCACATTACGTGTTTCCGGACCGGCCATGCGCTCAGTGATGAACCGCAACTCAGAGTCACGGCCCATGAGCGTCCAAGAATCCGCTCTCATAGCTGACCCGGCCAACGCGCTCGGTATCCCGCGCTGGTCCGGGATGCAGCTGACGGCCCGGCACAAAAAGCCGACCGCTCTTGCCCCCTCTGACACATTGGCTACGCCCCCCCGCGTCGCGCCAATAAGCTGACGAGCTACCCCCAGCAATCAGCATATGCTAGCCGTGACGAGATCGCCACGGTCGATACGTCGAGATGAAATAATCACGGATGTCGGGATACGCGGCTCGACACCGTAACAGCGAGTGCTCAAATGGTGACATTCTGCTTCACTTGGCGGCGTCGATGGATTGGGCCGATCACTCAGGATAGTTGGACGCTTACTTAAATGCATCCCGGGCGATCGACGAGACCCCGGAGGTCTGCTGGCGAGTAACCCTCGGGGTGCCCCGGTAGCGCAGCACTGAGACACCGGTGGTCTGTGCGGCCAGGGTGTCGCTGACCGTCACAGTGGCGTGGCTGGTCCCTGACAGCACGGCGTCGAGGTTCCGAACAACCAGGTCGGCCAGCAGTAGCCGACTGGTCCCCGCCCCGCTGAGGTAAAGGTCTCTGGCCTGTCCGGACAGCGCCAGGGTGGCGGCCCCGGACGCGGTGACTTGCAGGCGATCCACGCGGATGGGACCGGTGACCTCGCTGGTCCCAGTAGCGATTAGGTGCAGTGCCGGGCCTGCCGGCGCCGAGGCCAGCACGACTCGACTGACACCGCTGGTAGCAAGCCGATCCATGCGGGCCACGGTGATCTCGGCGGTCAGGGTGGCATTGCGGACGTGTGCGCCTGGGGCGAGCCCTAGCCGGAGCTCACCACCGGTCACCGTGGCCTGGACCTGATCAGTGAGATTGTCATCCATCGTAATCCTCGCCTGCTCGGGCACGCCGGTACCCAGACGAACCACGAAACCGGCCCCGACAACCAGCGAGCTGACGCCGGACAAGCCGATCAGCCGGCTAGTCAGACGCCCGGAGCCAACGACCGGACCGGCGCCGGAATAGCTGTTACCCGGCGTGCCCTCAACACCGTCATAGCCATCACCGCCATCGCCCCCGGTGCCGCCTGCACCACCGACACCACCGGGGGCACCCCAGGTACCGGCATCACCAGTACCACTGGTGCCGTTGGTCGAGGCGCCCAGGCAGCCGGCCAGCGACACCACTGCGGCCAGTACCGCCGCCACCCGCAGCACCTGACCAGCCACTCGCAGCACGCCACGGTCACAGACGGGGACATCCGGCACTAGGAGCTCCTCACGCGCAGCCGGGCCGGGCCCCAGCGGGCCAACACCCACCGCAACGGGCCATGCATGATCATGCAGAACAACAGCACACCACCAACCCAGGGCAGCAACAACAACACAATGTTGATCGCACCCAACGTGGCCTCGGCCACGCTGCCATCGGCTGCCGCCGCACCGGTCAGTGATCCTAGCTGCAGCAACCGGTCCCACACCACCGGAAACACCTGCGGCACGACGATCAAAAATCCGATCACCCAGTACAATATCGCGGGTATCACAATGGCCACCCACCCGGTGATTGTCCGACGAACCCACGGCTTGAGCTCGGTCACCCGAGGATGCGCACCCCGCCCCGGAATCATGCTCGCCAGGACCGGCCCCAACCGGGAAAACAGGTCCGGCACCCCAATCAGATCACTGAGAATGTAGTAGCCGTCCATGCGGATCACCGGCAAGAACTGGGTGGCGGTCTCGATGTGCAATAACACGATCACCACCAGCACCCACGGCGAGCCCGTCACCAGATACGCCAGACCCATCCCGGCGATGAACACCGCGTTGAAATACACTCCACCCAGATCAGTCCGCAGCCGACCGCGACGCGACAATCGGTAGGAGTCAGTGACCGTGCTATACAGCGCCGGCCACACTATATACAACCCAAAACCCATCTTGCCTGGCCGAGCACCCCCATACCGGCACGCCGTGACATGCCCGCACTCATGAAACGCCGCCGAGACCAACACCACCGCCAACACCAGCAACGTCAACCCCGGTTGATACACCAACGCCAACGCACTGGGCACGATCTGGTCCAGACCACCCACGATGATGATCGCCACATCCGCCATCACAAATACTGCAAGCCCGACAAAGATCACCGGCGGCCAGAACATCGGCCGGAAAAAACCTGCGATGCGCCACACCACCCGCTCGGGAATCACTCCCACCCGAAACTTCAACGCCAACAGCGGATCAGACTTCATCTTCATCGGCACCGCCCCGGCGTCCCCCGACCCGGGATCGGCCGCCACGATCCCCACCGGCCGCAACCGGTTGTCGATCAGATACGACACCTGCTGGGCCGACACCCCCTTGCCCAACTCGGCAGTCAACAAACCTGCCACCTGCTCCAGATTCCGCCGACCATCCAGACTCGACGCCAGCAGATACAACAACCGAGGCAGCTGAATAACCTGCCCATCAACCCGACGAACGATATATCTGGGCTCCTGAAAACCAGACCCCTGATACTCCCCAATCAGCTCGGTGCCCTCCGACAACCGCGGCACCCCACCCACCACAGCATCGGAAACCCCCTCAGACTCCACCGCCACACGCTCAGTATCGATGACGCCCTCCCCCGGCTCGAAACCCCACTCTGCCGAATCGAAACTGCCGCACCGAAAGACATCGTGAGTGGCATTGTTCAACGCCGCGCCACTACATTCTACCGACGCCCAACGCCACGCGGCACGGCTCCTCGCTACCTACTTTCTTTAGCCCTACTGCGTAAGGTCATGCCCCACACCACCACGTGGGAAGGGCGGCCCCCAGTCGCCCCTCCCGTCACCGCACGACTCACATGATCACCCAGCGACATCAGCGCGAGTCAGCTCACGGCAGGTCCGCCGGCACCGCCGATACTGCCGCCTTGGCCGCACCAGCCGTTACCGGCGTAGTTGGTCTGTTCACCGAACAAGTTGATGTTGATGAGGTTGAGGCCGAGGCCGCCCTTGCCGACACCCCCGGGAGCGGTCGCGCCACCGTTGCCGCCACCGCCGCCGCCGGCGGCGCTGAACAGCGACAGGACGGCACAGGTCGGCAGCAACTCCACGTGCTGCCCATCGAGCTCGACACAGCTCGGTGCCTCAGGCATGAGTTCCTCCTAGGAAAGGCGTCCCCCGGTGGATACAACGCCGCATCGGTGGCAGTCCGATCCGGCAGGACCACCATGCCCACAGTGACGCCCTGTAGGCAATCAGTAGTCGGTACTTAACTCTTATAGGTGACTACCTAGTCTGAGAGCACCGTCGAGCACGTAGCAGTCGGCTTAAAGAGCTACGGAGAGTCCTGACGCCGCGTATTTGCGGTGAGATCCACGCCAGCGTGCTGCGGCGCCGCTCGGATCCGCGCCCTCGCTATGGACACCCAGGTAAGCGCGCGGGAGGGGTG
>JBOHGX010000284.1:0-24524 GCA_050700255.1 Pseudonocardiaceae bacterium | reverse complement strand
AACCTGGTATGCCGGTGTCTCTCAGCACGGCGGCTCCGGGCCCAATTCCACCGAGCACCGTGGCGCCGAGCACGGCAGAGCCGATCGCCGCGCTACCGATCAAAACCTTCGCGCTGCCATGGACTCTGTACTCACCAGCATGGCGCGAAACGCACCGCTGACCTGGACGGCCCGCATGCTACCCCGCTCGGTACTTCCCCGAGCCTGGCGGCGGCAGGACGGCTAGTGCTCCTCGAAGCGGCGACGGAATCGCTGTTCCATCCGCTGAGCTAGGGTGCTGCGATTCTGGCCAGGTGCGGACCGGTCCGACGCTCCCCCGCGCCGACCATCGCCCGCAGGGCGAGAGAAGATCGCGACGAGGGCACCGGCAAACATCACCAAGAAACCGAAGACGCTGATGAACGGAACCCCGACCAAGCGGTAAGGGAGCACGATACCAGCGACGAGAAGCAGCAGGCCCAGCACGAAGAGAGCGATGCCCTGGATTCGGCGACGGTGGGACAGGCTGCGCATCCGGGCGCCCCGGACGTTCGAAGCGAACTTAGGGTCCTCTGCATAGAGCGCGCGCTCGATCTGGTCGAGCAGACGCTGCTCGTGCTCGGAGAGTGGCATCGCTCCTCCTCCGGCACTCCGATTTTCGATGGCGGACGATGGTAGCCAGTCTGACGGTAGTACCTGGGGTCGCCGGGCGCCCACCGTGGGCTCCTACAGTCGAGGATACGAGTCCGCGGCGGCGCGGACTAGCCGATCCGCTCACTCGTTTTAGGCAACGGCCGCCTATCACCCCGATCGGACCGCTCCGGGGGGTCCAACAGGGTGGCCAGACGCACTGCTGCGCGGCCGAACCTCGACCGTGCAGCATCCGCGGCACGTTCGGCGTCCGGCCAGTTCGCATTGTCACCGTCGAGAGCGAGCTGCTCAGCTGCGGCACCTTTGATCAGCTGTTCCACCCGTACCCCCAGCAGCCGGACCGCCGCCCCGGGCGGCAGGTGGCTGTCCAGGAGCTCGGCGGCCACCCTGAACACCTCCTGTACCGAGTCGGTTGGACCGGCGAGGGTTCGAGAGCGGCTGATGGTGGTGAAGTCCGGGTAACGGACCTTCAGCGCGATCGTCCGCCCGCACAGGCTGCGGCACCGCAACGCAGCCGTGGTGCGCTCGGCCAGCCGGAGTAGCTCGCGGCGCAGCACCGCCCGGTCGGCCACGTCGTGGAAGAAGGTCTGCTCCGCGCCTACCGACTTCTCCGGTGCATCCGGTACCACCGGGCGCTCGTCGCGGCCGTTGGCGAGCTCGTGCAGGTGCTGGGCGGCCGCGACGCCCACCGCGCGGCGCAGCGCAGGCAGTGGAGTGCCTGCCACGTCGGCCACGGTGCGGCACCCCAACCGATGCAACGCCTCAGCGGTGCGCCGGCCCACCCCCCACAACGCCGACACCGGCAACGGGTGCAGGAATTCCAGCGCGGCGTCGGCGGGCACCACCAGCAGCCCATCCGGCTTGGTCAATCCGGAGGCGAGCTTGGCCAGGAACTTGCTCCGGGCCACCCCCACCGAGCAGGTCACCCGGTAGGTGTCATAGACCTGACCGCGGATCAACTCCCCGATCCCGGCCGGGCTCATCCCCAGCCCGCGCAGGGACCCCCCGACATCGAGGAAGGCCTCGTCCAAGCTCAACGGCTCGACCAGTGGGCTGATCTCGCGGAACAGCGCCATCACCCCGCGTGAGACCTCCGCATAGCGAGGGAACTGCGGCGCCACGAACTCGGCCTGCGGGCACAGCCGGCGGGCCTGCGCCACCGGCATCGCCGAGCGGATCCCGTGAGCTCGGGCCTCATAGCTCGCCGAGAGCACGACACCACGGTTGCCGGCCGGGTTGGTGCCGCCCGCCACCACGACCGGCAACCCAGCCAGTTCAGGACGTTCGCGAACCTCGATCGACGCGTAGAAGGCATCCATGTCGACATGCAGTACGGGACATCCCCCGTCGTCTGCCCGGTCGGCCGGCCCGCGTCGCGCAAGGACGGCCCGGAGTAAATCCGACCGGGGTAAATCTGCGCTGCGCCCCACAGCACCCTCCAGCAGATCCAGTACCTCGCCTCAGTAAATTGCACCGCCCAAGAAATCTCGAACTCTTGTTCGAGATCCTACCGCCTTGGGAGACGCTGCGGCGGACCGCCGAGCAGGCGCATCATAAGCTGCCCCGGTGCGAACCCTGGCAGTGCTCAGCCTCAAGGGCGGAGTGGGCAAGACATCAGTAGTACTCGGGCTCGCCGGAGCTGCCCTGCAGCGAAAGATCCGGACCCTGGTCGTAGACCTCGATCCGCAGGGAAACTGCACTGCAGCCCTGGATCCCGACCCAACGAAATCGACGCTGGCCGATGTACTGGCCGATCCAGAACCCTCGGTGCTGAGGTCTGCCATCGCGCCCAGCGGCTGGGGTGAGGGCCTGGACGTTCTGGTCACCGCCGAGGAGGCCGAGGTACACAATCGGCCGGCTCCCGACGTGAGCCGGCTCAGCTGGCTGGACCACGCGCTGTCCACGCTGGACGAGGCAGCCGATCAGGATGATGCACCGTATCGGCTGGTGCTGCTGGACTGCCCACCCTCGCTGGGCCTACTCACTCGTTCAGCACTGGTCGCGGCCGACCGTGCGCTGCTGATCACCGAACCGACCATCTACGCGGTCGCCGGTGTACAGCGTGCCTTCGAAGCCGTGCAGCACGAGCGCCAGCACAATCCCCACCTGCAGGCCATGGGAGTCGTGGTCAACCGCGCCCGGGCGCGCTCCAGAGAGCACAACTACCGGATCAACGAGCTTCAAGAGATCTTCGGACCGCTAGTGCTGCCCACCGTATTGCCGGACCGCTCGGCGGTGCAGCACGCTCAGGGCGCCGGGCTGCCGATCCAGCGCTGGGGCACGCCTGGAGCGCGGGAGATCGCGGTGGCCTACGACGTGCTACTGGCCCGGATGCTGCGCACCACCCAGCTCAGACGGCACACCGAGACACAGGACGCCTGACCGGAGCTGCGCCGGGATCAGCCCTGCTCCGGCTGAGGCTGGCTCTGCTGAGTCTTCGGAGGCAGGGCCTGCTGCGGCGGTTGTGACGTGGGCTCACCAGCAGTGATCTCACCCGCGACTGGCGCCCCGTGCATCGAGGCACGGATCTGCTCCAGGCGGGAGCGGCCCGCCATGTCCAGCGTCGACTGCTGTACCTCGAGCATCCGTCCCTGCACGGAGTTCTGCGCCAGCTCGGCGGACCCGACCGCATTGGCGTACCGGCGCTCGATCTTGTCCCGGACCTCGTCGAGCGACGGTGTGCTGCCTGGCGCAGCCAGCTCGGTCATCGACTGCAGCGAGGCGGAAACCTGCTCCTGCATTTTCGCCTGCTCCAGCTGAGAGAGCAGCTTGGTCCGCTCTGTGATCTTGCCTTGCAGCACCACTGCGTTGCGTTCGACCGCTTGCTTGGCCTGGCCGGCGGCCTGCAGGGACTGATCGTGCAGCGTCTTGAGGTCCTCCACTGACTTCTCCGCAGTCACCAGCTGGGTGGCGAAGGACTCTGCGGCCTGCTCATACTGCTGCGCTTTGGCCTCATCACCCTTGCCCCGCGACTCTTCGGCGAGCACCAAAGCCTGCCGGGTCGAGGATTGCAACTTCTCGATCTCACCGAGCTGCCGGTTGAGCTTCATCTCCAGCTGGCGTTGGTTGCCGATGACGGCGGCGGCCTGCTGGGATAGTGCCTGGTGCTGCCGCTGCGCGTCTTCGATGGCCTGCTGGATCTGCACCTTGGGGTCAGCGTGCTCGTCGATCTTGGACGAAAACGCTGCCATGAGGTACTTCCATGCCTTCACAAACGGGTTGGCCATCTCCTCCGCTGCCTCCTTGTGACGAATCGGGTCCGGCTTCGCCCCACCCGACCAGCGCCCCACCCAATTAGCGCAGCCGCGTGCTGACCCCATCGTGTCAGGTGCGGGGCAGCGCTTCCACCGACCCCAGGGAGAACTGGGGTATACCCCGGATCTGGCTCGCTCGCTTCCCGGAGGAGCTCAGGCCGCAACCAGCTCGGCGGGGACCGTGTCGGGCACCTCAGGCAGGTACACCGGACCGAGATCATTCGCCACCAGCCGCAAGAGCTCGTCCAACGGCAGGTCGAGCGCGTCGCAGATGGACGCGAGGAGCTCGCTGGACGCCTCCTTGCGCCCCCGCTCCACTTCGGAGAGATAACCCAGGCTCACCCGGGCAACCCGGGACACCTCGCGCAGCGTGCGGCGCTGCGAGGTCCGCGTCCGGCGCAGCCGCTCGCCGATAGCCTCCCGCAGCAGCGTCATCGCGTTTCCCTTCTGGGTGTCAGGTACCGGTTTACCTTGCCCCTACCGTACTCAGAGCCGGCTGCTCAGGCGTCCGCCGTGGGCGAACGCCACCACGCGCCCGAAGAGTCACGAGAGTCATGAGCGTCATGGCAGCGCGACCGCCCGGCGACCGGTGGCGCGCAGCCGCAATGCACGCACAACGTAGTCAACGGCGGTGACGATGGTGAGCACCAGCGCGATGCCCATCACTGTCCAGCGCACCGGATAGGCCGCCGGTGGCAGTGGCAGTACGTAGAGCCCGATTGCCACAACCTGCGCGAGGGCCTTCACCTTCCCACCCCGACTGGCTGGAATCACCCCGTAGCGCAGTACCCAGAACCGCAGGGCGGTGACACCCAGCTCCCGTCCGCCGATCAGCAGGGTGATCCACCAGGGCAGCTCCCCGAGCACGCTCATGCCCACCAGCGCTGCCCCTATCAGCGCCTTGTCCGCGATCGGGTCGGCGATCGTGCCGAAGTTCGTGACCAGCCCGCGACGTCTGGCAAGATCGCCGTCGAGCCGGTCGGTCAACGAGGCGACGGCGAATATCACCGCTGCGGTGATCCGCCACGCCGGATCAGTGCCGCCCTCGGCGAACAAGGCGAACACGAACACCGGCACCAGCACCAGCCGTGACATGGTCAACAGGTTGGCCAGGTTCCACAGCGGGACGTTGGTTGCCGGCGGCGGGCTCACGGCGCGCCGCCGGCCGGCACGATCAGCTGGACCGGCTCGACGACCAGGTCGACGCCCTGCACCGCGACTACCCGGCAGCCCAGCAGGTCGCCGACCGTGAACGAGCCGGCTTCCGGGCCCGTGAGGATGCACTCGCCGTCCACCTCGGGGGCTTGGTGCTCCGCGCGCCCGACAGCTTCGTCGCTCGCGTCGTCTTCGACCAACACCTCGACGGTGTCCCCGACTCGTTCTTCGGCGCGCTGCGCGGTGAGCTGCTCGACCAGCCCGCTGATCTGTGCGACGCGTCCGGCGATGGTGTCCTCGTCATGGTGCCCGGGCAAGCCGGCGGCTTCGGTGCCGTCCTCGTCGGAGTAACCGAACACCCCTGCCGCGTCCAGCCGCGCCTCGATGAGGAAGCGCTCCAGTTCAGCGACGTCGGCCTCGGTCTCTCCCGGGAAACCGACGATCAGATTGCTGCGCACCCCCGCCGCGGGCGCGTGGCGACGGATCTGATCCAGCAGTGCCAGGAAGGTCTCGCGCGAACCGAACCGGCGCATCCGGCGCAGCACCGGCTCACTGGCGTGTTGGAAGGACAGGTCGAAATAGCTGGCCACCCCGGGGGTGCCGGCGATTGTGGAAACCAATGCAGGGCGGGTCTCGGCCGGCTGCAGGTAGGAGACCCGGGTACGCAGGATGCCGGGGACCACGGCCAACCGGCGCAGCAGCTCCCCCAGCGCACCGGGGCGACCCAGGTCCTTGCCGTAGGACGTGGAGTTCTCGCTGACCAGCACCAGCTCGCGGACCCCCGTGCCGGCCAGCCACGCCGCCTCGCCGACCACCTCGTCGACCGGGCGGGAGACGAACGCGCCGCGGAAGGCAGGGATGGCGCAGAACGCGCAGCGGCGGTCGCAGCCTGACGCGATCTTCAGTGGGGCGACCGGGGAATCATCCAGCCTGCGGCGCGGCACTCGGGGGCCCCAGCCGTGTCCGGGCAGCGCAGGACCGGCCGCAAGCGCAGCAGGCCGGGACACCGGGGTGATCGGCAACAGGGTGCGGCGGTCCACCGGCTGGTGCGCGGGCATCGACCGGCCGGCGAGTACGTCCCGCAGCCGGCCACCCAACTCCGGATAGGCGTCGAACCCCAGTACCGCATCGGCCTCCGGCAGGTTGTGCGCCAACTCGGCGCCGTAGCGCTCGGCGAGGCAACCCACCGCCACCACCTTGGCCCCGGTGTCCGCAGCGGCCAGCAGGGTGTCGATGGAGTCCTTCTTGGCAGCGGCGACAAACCCGCAGGTGTTGACCACCACGACGTCGGCCGCGCCGGCGTCGGCGTCCACCAACTCCCAGCCGTCTTCGGTCAGGCGACCGGCAAGTTCCTCGGAATCGACCTCGTTGCGGGCACAACCAAGGGTGAGCAGCGCGACACGTGGGGACTGCAGCGGGGCGGGCACCGGCTCAGGGTAGCTGGCCACCCTCCACTATCAGGCGCACCAGCTTCCAGACCCCGCTGGACGGATCGCATCCGTGATCACAGCCGGTCGGATCGAGGCGCTCCGCACGTCGAAGCGCATCGGGCACGCCTACCTCAGTGTCAGTGAATCGGAGACCATTCTTCTGGTAGCCAGGAACCTGCTTGGTCAGTTGGCGCAGGACGGCCTTCGCATCGCATAAGGGAGCTGTGCAATCCTGATGGTGCAGTAACAGCCACAGCTCGAAGCACGGATTCGACACCGCGAGCCGCACATCCAGCTTGGCAGCGAGAGCTGCGGCTGGCTCAAGGTCGAATTCGTCGGAGTCTACGACGCACCACACCTCGTCGAACTCGTCCCCACCGGAGCGCCGAGCAAGTCGAACCCATCGAGGATCGGTACAGCTCCATACGCCCCACCCAGATAGCGCCGGGCAAGGTTGTGCTCAGTGCGTGGCTTGAAGTCTGTGAGTGGGTAAAGTTCGGACGCCCCGTCTGGATGCTTTTCGACGAACCACACCTGATCTCGTTCGACGCCTGGTTCACCAGCGACCGGCGCGAGCAGGAACGCATCATGCGTGGTGAACAGAAGCTGTGCCCTGCCCAGGTTCACCGCCGGATCGCGGAACAAACCGACTAACTTGCGAACCAACAGCGGGTGCAGGCTCGTGTCGATCTCGTCGATCACAAGCGTGCTCCCACTCGCCAAACTGTTGATCACCTGGGGTAACAGATCCAGCCACAATCGGGTGCCCTCGGACTCGTCGCTCAGCTCAAATCCATGGTTGCCGTGTATCACCAGCAGCTTGGCTCGGCGCGACTGTTGCCGGAGCACGGCGGCTCGCGACCGCGCCCGCTCCAACTGCTCCGCGTGCTGTCGGGGCAATGCGGAATCAGCCGAAGTCTCCAGTGCCTCCAGCTCCTCCACCTCTCTCGCCAGTAGCATGGCCTGCGCGGTGGCACGCGGATCGTCCACGTACTCGACAGTGATGTCGGAGATCCCCACATCCGCAGCGCGCGCCAGCTCGAGGAACATGGCTCGGTCGGAGTCCGAGCGCTCGACGAACCGTGCGAGTCGCTCGTCGCGGCGTCTTCTCCAGATTTGGGATGACCCCCCGAACAGCAGGGAGCGGTGGAACCAGCCCACCACTGGCTGGAACTCGTCCGCCTTCAGCCGTGCCGCCACGGCGAGAAACAGGGTGTCCTCGGTCAACAGGTTTTCGATGACCTCCGCTCGCGCGCGGTGTGTGATCGTCGAACCGAAGACGATCGACGAGTATTCCCGCTCGAACAGCACGCGCCTGCGGCCACGTGGGTACGCGTGGAGCCACTCGCTGGTTACTCGCTCGTCATCGACAGCGATGCCGTAGGCATAGGGCACACCGTCCAAGACCAGCTCGACTTGAAAGCTGGACGGCTCCAGCAGCGACTTAGGATCCAGCCGGTAGGGGCTCCTTGGGATACCAGAGCCGGGTTCCCGGGTGCTCCAGCCCCGCACTAAATCTGACATCAGCCGCAGACCGTCGAGGAAGTTCGACTTCCCGGAGGCGTTGGCGCCGAACACTGCAGCCACAGGTACGACGTCATGATCGTTGTCATAGGACGGTATGAGCAGGAGCTCATGCTCGTCCCGGAACGATCGATGGTTGGCGAGTCGGAAGCTGCGCAGCACCTGATTCTCCCATCGGCCCATCTTGCAGCCGTCGTGCGCAGCTTACCTGCATATAAGGTGTCCTAAGGCCACGGACGTAGGATTCCGGTGACACCGATAGGTTCTCCTTGTGCCTCCACCGGTCACCGTGCGTCGGGCAAGGGTCGGGGACGTCCGCGTGATCAAGGACCTGGTGGACTGCTACGCGGGTGTGGTCCTGCTGACCAAGCAGCTTGTGACGCTCTACGAGGACGTCCAAGAATTCTGGGTGGCTGAACGGGACGGTTCGATCCTCGGCTGTGGCGCATTGCATGTGCTCTGGGAGGACTTGGCCGAGATCCGCACCCTGGCCGTACACCCGAATGCCGTGGGTCAGGGAGTGGGACACGCGCTGGTCGGGAAGTTGGTCGAGCACGCCAAGATGCTGGGGCTGCGCCGCGTCTTCGTGCTGACCTTCGAGGAGTGCTTCTTCTCCCGGCACGGTTTCCAGGCCATCGAAGGGACCCCGGTGACCGCGGAGGTCTACGACGAGATGCGCCGCTCGCACGATGAAGGCGTTGCCGAGTTCCTCGACCTGCCCTACGTCAAGCCCAATACTCTGGGTAACACCCGCATGCTGCTTGAGCTGTGATGACTGGAGTCAGTCTGCCTCGCCGGCTGTGGGGCCACCGCCACGGATCGAGTACAACAGCCCGTCGAGCTCTTCGGGCTTGGCCAGCACGTCTCGGGCCTTGGACCCCTCTGATGGGCCGACCACTCCCCTGCTCTCCAGCAGGTCCATCAACCGCCCCGCCTTGGCAAAGCCGACTCTCAGCTTGCGCTGCAGCATGGAGGTCGAGCCGAATTGGCTGGTCACGACCAGTTCGGCGGCCTGCAGTAGCACATCGAGATCGTCGCCGATGTCCGGGTCGATCTCCCGCTGCTCACCGGCCTTGGCGGCGGTGACTCCGTCGGTGTACTCGGGGTCGGCCTGTTCCCTTGCGTAGCTGACGACGTTGGCGATCTCAGCGTCCCCGACGAAGGCACCCTGGATGCGCACCGGTTTGGAGGCACCCATCGGCAGGTAGAGCCCGTCGCCCATGCCGATCAACTTCTCCGCGCCGGGTTGATCCAGGATCACCCGGCTGTCAGTCAGCGAGGAGGTGGCGAAGGCCAGCCGGGACGGCACGTTGGTTTTGATCAATCCGGTGACCACGTCGACGCTGGGCCGCTGGGTGGCCAGCACGAGGTGGATCCCGGCTGCCCTGGCCTTCTGGGTGATCCGGACGACGGCGTCCTCGACGTCTCGCGGGGCGGTCATCATCAGGTCGGCCAGCTCGTCGACGATCGCCATGATGTAGGGGTAGGGGCGGTACTGGCGCTGCGAGCCCGGCGGCGCCTGGATCTCGCCGGATCTCACCTTCGCGTTGAAATCATCGATGTGGCGGACCCGGCTGGCCTGCATGTCCTGGTAGCGCTGTTCCCTCTCCTCCACCAGCCACGCCAGCGCCGCGGCCGCCTTCTTCGGCTGCGTGATGATGGGTGTGATGAGGTGCGGGATGCCCTCGTAGGGGGTGAGCTCCACCATCTTCGGGTCGATGAGGATCATCCGGACCTCGTCGGGGGCGGCCCGGGCCAGCAACGAAACAAGCATCGAGTTCACGAAGCTGGACTTGCCCGAGCCGGTGGAGCCGGCCACCAGCAGGTGCGGCATCTTGGTCAGGTTCGCGGTGACGAAACGACCCTCGATGTCCTTGCCCAAACCGATCACCATGGGGTGCTGCTCACGGCCGGACGCCGACGAGCGCAGCACATCACCCAGCCGCACCATCTCCCGGTCGCTGTTGGGAACCTCGATGCCGACTGCGGACTTGCCTGGGATCGGAGCCAGCAACCGCAGGTTGTCGGTGGCTACGGCATAGGCGATGTTGCGGGTTAGTTGAGTGATCTTCTCGACCTTGACCCCGGGCCCGACCTCGACCTCGTAGCGGGTGACGGTCGGGCCTCGGGTGAACCCGGTGACCTGAGCATCCACTGAGAACTGGTCGAGCACCCCGTTGATGACCTCGATCATGGCGTCGTTGGCCTTGCTGCGGGCTTTGGGCGGATCGCCTTTGAGCAGCAGGTTGGGCGGGGGCAGCCGGTAGGCACCCTCGATTACCCGGTGGCTGGATGGCTGTGCGCTGGGTTTGCCATCGACCGGCCCCTCGACCGGCACTGCGGCGGGCTTGGTTGCCGCCGCGGGCTGGGCCGGCGGCTCGACGGGGACGTCCTCCTCGGCGAAGACCTTCGCCGTCTGCGCGGCTTGCCGGCGCCGGGCAGGCCGGCGCAACCGGGCATTGGCGGACTCGGCGCCGGTCACCTCGTCAGTGGTGTCCTGGGGGGTGTCCTCGTCGGGGTCGTGATCCGGTGATGCCGTCCACAACCTGCGGATCCGGCCGGGTACCGCACGTACCGGAGTCCCGGTCAGCACCAGGAGCCCGTAGCCGGTCAGCAACGCCAGTAATGGCGCCGCCACCCAGACGGTGAAGCCATCGACCAGGGGATCAGCGACCAGGAACCCGATGGCCCCGGCGGCGTCGGCCCGCCCCACCGCGTCGGTGGGTGCGCCGACCGCCAGGTGCCACAGGCCGAGCGTCCCCAATGTCAACAACAGGGTGCCGACAGTACGACGGGGGCGGGCCGCCGGGTCGGCCTCGGTACGCATCAGGGCCACTGCGACCCCGGCAAGTACCACCGGTAGTGCGAGAGATGCGGTGCCGAACATGGCCTGCAAGGCGTGCCGGATCCCGTCACCGACCGGCCCGCCAGCGGTCCACCACACCGCGGCGGCGGTCACCACCGCGAACGCGACCAGAGCCAGGGCCAGTCCATCGCGGCGGTGCGCGGGCTCGAGCCCACGGGCCCGGCCCAACGCCCGCACGAGCCCGCCGGCGCCCCGGGCGAGCAGGGGCCACACGCCCGCCAAGCCCCGGCCCATGCGGCCTCGATTTCCGCGGGGCAGCGGACGGTGGACTGGCCGCTGTGTAGTGGACCGTGAGCGCGGCCTACCGGCCGAGTTCTTACTCCGCGGCCTCTGAGACCGCCGGTTCGTCGTGTTCGTGGTCGTCCCTCCCCGGGGCATGCCATGCTCCTTGGTCATGGTCGCCTGGAAGGGGGTCACGGCAGCCGCGACACGCCGGAGCACGGTATCGCCACGTGTCCCGCTGGCGGCCCGGCTACTGATCGTGGCCGGCCGCCTGGTTACTGCCATGACCGGCCGCCTGGAGGTATCGGGGGCGATGCCTGAGGCACTGCGCAACCGCCCGTGCCTGCTCGCTGCCAACCACATCGGCGTGTTCGACGCGGCTGTCCTGCTGGCGGCCTGCCACCGGATCGGCGTCGCGCCCCGGTTCGTCACCAACGGTGGGCTGTTCGACACCCCGGTCGTGGGATGGCTGCTGCGCCGGGCCGGGCAGCTGCGGGTCGAACCACTTGCCGCCGGCTGCGCGGTACGGGGAACGGCACTGCTGCCGCACCTCGGCTCAGGCGGGCCGGTACTGATCTACCCCGAGGGCCGGATCAGCGCCGACCCCGACTTGTGGCCAGATCGCGGCCAGACCGGGCTTGCCCGGCTCGCCCTGGCGACCGAACTGCCGGTGCTGCCGCTGTCCCAATGGGGAGCGCATGAGGTGCTCCCGGCCGCCACCCCGCCGGTACGCAGCCTCTCGGCTCTGATCAGGTTGACCAGGGTCTGGCTGGGTGCTGTGCGCCTCCGGCGCCGGCTTCGATTCCGGGTGCACATCGGCCCTCCGGTCGACTTGACCGGGCTGCACCCGGAGCGGCCCGGCGATGCGATGCGGGCGCACGCCAGGATCATGCTGGCGATCACTGCGGGACTGGCGGCGCTGCGGGCTGATCAACCCGGCACGCCGCACCACGCTGACCCGACCCGTCCCCTGGGCCGCCCCAGCCCGTGGCGTCGCCCGGTATGAGCGGTGAAATCTCAACCGACGGGCAACACCGTAGGCACGATCATCGGGCGGCGCCGGTAGGTGTCGACGACCCACCGACCCACCACCCGCCGCACCGCCTGGGCGATCCGGTGGGTGTCGGTGATTCCCTCCGCTTCGGTGCGGGCCAGCTCGATTTCCACCAGCGGCACGACGTCGTCGAGGGCCTTGGGATCATCGGAGAATCCGCGGCCCGAGATCGTGGGTGGAGCCACCGCCCGGCCGGTGGCCGACACCACCACCACGGTGATCGCGATGAACCCGCCCTCGCCGAGGACCAGCCGATCGGACAGGGTTGACTCCCCCACGTCACCGACCGAAAGCCCATCCACATAAACCTGCCCCACCTCGACCCGTCCGGTGATCTCCGCACGGCCGTCCACCAGATCAACGACCACGCCGTCCTCGGCGATCACCACCCGCTCCGGCGGCACCCCGGTACGGACCGCGAGCGCGGCGTTGGCCCGCAGATGCCGCCACTCGCCGTGCACCGGCATGACGTTGGAGGGCCGGATCGCGTTGTAGAGGAACAGCAACTCCCCGGCCGGTGCGTGTCCGGACACATGCACTTTCGCCGTGCCCTGGTGCACGACCGCGGCGCCCAGCCGGGTCAGCCCGTTGACTACCCGGAACACCGCCGTCTCGTTGCCGGGGATCAGCGAACTGGCCAGCACAACGGTGTCCCCGGAACGGATCCGGATCTGCCGGTGCTCCCCGCGAGCCATCCGAGACAGCGCTGACAACGGCTCACCCTGCGAGCCGGTGGAGACGAACAGCACCCGATGCTCGAGCATCGCCAGCGCCTCGTCGAGATCCACCAGCAGACCCGGCGGGACCTGCAGCAGGCCCAGATCAACCGCAACGCCCATGTTGCGCACCATCGATCTGCCCACCAGCGCCACCTTGCGTCCATGCCCGGCGGCGACATCCAGCACCTGCTGCACCCGGTGCACATGGCTGGCGAAGCAGGCCACGATGACGCGCTGGGTGGCCTTCCCGATCACCGAGTCCAGCACTGGACCGATATCACGCTCCGGAGTGACGAAGCCCGGCACCTCGGCGTTGGTGGAGTCGATCAGTAGCAGGTCCACCCCCTCGTCGCCGAGCCGGGAGAACCCGGCGAGATCGGTCAGCCGCCCATCCAGCGGTAGCTGGTCGAGCTTGACGTCGCCGGTGTGCAGTACCAGACCGGCCGGGGTGCGGATGGCGACCGCCAGCGCGTCCGGGATGGAGTGGTTCACCGCGAAGAACTCACAGTCGAACGGCCCGCAGCCGTGCCGGACACCTTCGGTGACCTGAATCAGCTGCGGCTTCTGATGGTGCTCCCGGCACTTCTCGGCGACCAGCGCAAGGGTGAACTCCGACCCCACCACCGGTAGGTCGGGACGTAACCGCAGCAGGAACGGCACGGCGCCGATGTGGTCTTCGTGCCCATGGGTGAGCACCAGCGCCTCGATATCGTCCAGCCGGTGCTCGATCGCCCGGAAGTCGGGCAGGATCAGGTCAACCCCGGGCGCATCGTCCTCGGGGAACAACACCCCGCAGTCCACCACGAGCAACCGGCCGGCGTGCTCGAAGACGGTCATGTTGCGGCCGATCTCCCCGATGCCCCCGAGGGCGACCGTGCGCAGGCCACCGTCGACCAGCGGCGGTGGGGCGGTCCTGGGCACACCAGGTACGGGTAGCGGGGTGCCGGTGGGCACGGCAGTCACGCGAGGACTCCGATCTTGACCAGGGCGGTGGCGATCGCGGTGACCTGGTCGGGTTCGGCGGCGACTTGCGGTAGTCGTGGATCACCGACGTCGAACCCGGTCAGGCGCAGTGCCGCCTTGCCGAAGGCCACCCCACCGGCCATACAGAAGGTCCGGATCAGGGCCAGGGTGCAGGCGTGCAGGCTCCGCGCGGTGCGCATCTCACCGGCCTCGAATGCGGTGATCATGGCCCGCAGCCGGTCGGCCACCACGTTGCCGATCACACTGACGAACCCCACCGCACCCACCGACAGCCACGGCAAGTTGAGCACGTCGTCTCCGCAGTAGTAGGCCAGGTCGGTGTTGGCGATCACCTCGGCGCCGCAGCCGAAATCTCCCTTGGCGTCCTTGACCGCGACGATCCGCGGATGCGCAGCGAGCTGATAGATGGTCTCGGTGGCGATCGGCACCTGAGAGCGCGAGGGGATGTCATAGAGCATCACCGGCAGCTCGGTGGCATCGGCGACCGCGGTGAAGTGCGCGACCAGCCCGGTCTGCGGCGGTCGGGAGTAGTACGGGGTCACCACCAGGAGGCCGTGCGCACCGGCCTGCGCGGCCTGCCGGGCCAGCTGCACGCTGTGCGCGGTGTCGTAGGTTCCCGCGCCGGCCACCACGGCCGCTCGGTCTCCCACCGCTTGCACCACCGCCCGCACCAGGTCCACCTTCTCGGTGTCAGTGGTGGTTGGCGACTCGCCTGTGGTCCCGTTGACGACCAGCCCGTCGCACCCTTTCTCCACCAACTGGTGGGCGAGCTTCTGAGCGGTATCGAGATCCAACTGTCCCTGAGCCGTGAAAGGGGTGACCATGGCGGTGAGCACCCGGCCGAAGGGTCGCCCAGACGTCGAGGTCGGCGCAGTACTCATGTGCGCAAACGCTACCGGTCGGCGCCACAACCCTCCTGCGCCGAGGTCGGTCAGTTCGCTACAACCCTCGCTGGCTGCTCTGCAGCGCGGCTACGGCCACCTGATCGCCCTCGATGTCGACGATTGCCTGGTCGCGGCCGAAGGCATGCAACGTCAGCTCCTCGGGGCAGCCGGCCACGGTGACGGAGCGTTCACCGCGCCGGGCGGTGCGCTCGGACCCGTCCGGCCGGCGCAGCACGACGCCGACCGGCGAGTTCCGGTACAGCACCCGGGCCGCCCGGAGCAGACCCCAGAGCAGCCCGGCGCGGCGCGGGTTGGGCGGTCGTGGCTCCCATCCCGTTCGGGCCCGCCGTACGTCCTCGTGATGAACGAAGAACTCCATGGTGTTGCCCATGTCACCCACCCAGGGCAGGCTCCACGGCGACCACCACGGCGGCCCGCTACGGACCTGATCGACGAGCTCCATCCAGGGCCGTTGCGCGATGCTGGACTGCACCCGATCGGTGTAACGGGCCAGCGGCGACAGCTGGATGCCGCCAGCGGCATCCAGTCGACTCTCCCGGACCACCAGATGCGCAGCCAAGTCGCGTGCCGTCCACCCCTTGCACAGCGTCGGGGCCTCCGGACCCACCTCATCCATCAGATCGCACAACGCGTGCCGCTCGCCGGCGGCAACAGTGCTGCCCCCCATCGTCACTTCATCCTTCCCTGTCGGGCCCAGCTGAGACGAGCTCAATCTGCAGGAGCACCCGCTGGTCGCGCTCCATCGCCGTGCGGTAGTCGTCCCAATCCGGATGCTCGCCGGAGACTCTCCGGTAGTAGTCCACCAGGGGCTCCATCGCCTCGGGCAGCTCCACGATCCGCACCGAGCCACCGACCTGAATCCAGCGGCCGTAGAAACCGTCAGGCAGCACGCAGAGCCACGCGCGGGGGTCTCGGCGCAGGTTACGGACCTTGAATGCGGTTTGCCGGGTACTCACGAGCACCCGTCCCTGGCCGTCGACCGTCGCTGCCACCGGGGACATCTGCGGTGTTCCGTCCCGGCGCAGGGTGGCCAGCACCGCGTGGTGCTGCTCGGAGACGACGGCCCGTGCCTCGTCTAAATCCATGAGTGCACGCTACGCGGTCACCGACCAGTCAGCCCTCCGCCACGAACGGGCTGGAAGCGATCTCCGTCCCATCCGGCAGGGCGGAGATCTCGAAGTCGCTGAACGCGTTGGGTGCCGCCTTGTGCAGCTGGCGCAGGCACTCGACCGCCAACGCGCGGATCTCCACGTCGGCGTGCTCGGTGGCCCGCATCGCGATGAAGTGCCGCCAGGCCCGGTAATTGCCGGTGACCACGATGCGGGTCTCGGTGGCGTTGGGCAGCACCGAGCGAGCCGCCTGACGGGCTTGCTTGCGGCGCTGGGTAGCGTTCGACTCGCCGGCGAAGTGCTCTTCTAACCCGGCCAGCAGGTCGTTATAGGCCTGCTGGCTAGCCCGGACCGCAACCTGGAACCGCTCGTTCAGCTCTGGGTCGTCGGCGATGACCTGCGGCTCCACCATGTCAGCGTCGCGCTCGGGAAAATAGCGCTGGGACAGCTGCGAGTAGGACAAGTGCCGGTGCCGGATCAGTTCGTGGGTCAGCGATCGGGACACTCCGGTGATGTAGAAGCTGACCGTGCCGTGTTCGAGCACCGAGAGGTGGCCAACCTCCATGATGTGCCGCAGATAGCCGGCGTTCGTGGCGGTCGCCGGGTTGGGCTTGCGCCAAGATTGGTAGCAGGCTCGGCCGGCGAACTCGGCGAGTGCCTGCCCACCGTCGGCGTCGGTGGACCACGGCACATCGGCCGGCGGGAAGAACTCGGTCTTGGCCACCAGCGCAACCCGCAACCCCACGGTGCTCATGGCTGTGGCTGAGTCAATTGTGGCTGAGTCAATTGTGGCTGGGTCGACTCCGTCAGGCTGACTCACGGCGTACCACTCCTCTCGAACGGGGCCCAGCTACGAGCGCTCGCAGCCTACTGCGACACCGGTGACGCCTTGACTGACATCACATCTGACGTCATAGTTGACGTCATGGATTTGACACCTTACCTCCGTCAACTGCGTGAAGACCTCACCGCCGCGGCGTCGGCAGGTGACGAGCAGACCCGGCGCACTGCGGCCGTGCTGGGCGTCGCGCTGGAGCCCGCCGCTCGCCTGGCGATCATGAATGCGATGTCCGACCTCGCCGCGGAGGTCACCGCAGCGCTGGAGGACCGGGTGGTGGAGGTTCGGCTCGATGGCCGGGACGTGCGGATCGCGGTCAGTTCGCCGTCCGAGGAAACACCTGCCGGGCCACATACGGATACCCCGCCACCACCCCATGAAGCCGGCCCAGTGCCCTTCGGCCCAGGGCACTTCGGCGACGCCGGCGGCGACATCAGGCGGATGACTCTGAGGTTGATCGACCAGGTCAAGGACCAGGCTGAACGCGCCGCCGCCGAGCAGGGAGTCTCACTCAACACGTGGGTCTCCCAGGCGGTCGCCGGCGCGCTACGCGGTGAGCCGTGGAACGAGTCCCGCAGGACCCGAGACGACCGTCGCGCTCGCAATCGGATCCAGGGCTGGGTCCAGGGCTGAGCAACGTTCCCAGTTGAACAACGTCGTTGAGGAGGAATCGTGGAGCACGGCGACGCCAACGCCCCGGTGGTTCGGAAGGTGGAGTTCGAGGGTGCGGCACCGATCGACGCCTCCGTCGAACTCGACAGCGGACGGCTGGACATCCAGCTTGACGACAGTGCTGATGGTGCTGGGGTCGCCGTGCAGGTCCGCGCCGACCCGGCCATCCAGCCGCCGTGGACGGCCGGGATCGCCGGTCTGTTGAGCTGGCTGGGTGAGCAAGCCGGGGGTAGCGCACCGGGCGACCTGGCCGCCGAGGCCGTACGCCGCACGGTGATCGACTTCACCGGCCAGCGGCTCATCGTGCGCAGCCCGCGAGACTTCCCGCTGCGCGCCGTGCCGCTGACCATCCATATCAGTGCCCCGTCGGGCTCGTCGATCACCGCCCGCAGCGGCTCGGCCGACGTTACGGTCGATGGCCTGGCCGATCGGCTCGACGCCTCCACCGGCTCGGGGCAGGTCCGCGCGCAACGATGCACCGGCGCGACCGACGTCCGCACCGGCTCCGGTGATGTGCGGCTGGGGTCGGTGCTGGGCAGGCTGCGGGTGCGGACCGGCTCCGGAGAGGTCGAGGTGACCTCGATAGAGGACACTGCAGGCGCTCGGAGTGGCGCCGCCACCGTGCAGACCGGTTCCGGTGATGTCCGGGTGGGCGCCGTCACGCACGACATGAGCGCTCGCACCGGCAGCGGTGACCTCACGGTGGTCGATGCCTCGGCCGGTGGCCTGGAGCTCACCACCGGTTCAGGCCAGCTGCGGGTGGGTATCCACCCCGGCGTCCGGGCCGAGCTGGACGTCAGCTCCGGCTCCGGCCACGCGCGCAGCGACTTGCCGGTCGGCGGTCCGCCCGCCGAGGGCGACGTCCCGCTGCGGGTGCGAGCCCGGACCGGATCGGGCGATGCGCTGGTCACCGCAGCACCTTCCTGACCGTGCCAGCGGGCCTGGTCGCGGCGTCTAGGGCCGCGACCAGGTCACCCCGCTGCCCGATCGTGATCCCGTCCAGCTCCAGCCACTGGGCCATCTCGCGCAGGGCCCGGGCCAGCTCGGCAACTACTCGAGCGCTGTCGGCTGTCCCGGGCTCGGCGAAAGCACCCGGCACCCGCAGCACACCGGCCGCGCGGTCGGCCTTGAGATCGACCCGCGCAACCAGCTCTCCGTCGAGCAGGAACGGGAATACGTAATAGCCGTGGCTGCGCCGGTGCTCCGGAACGTAGATCTCGATGCGGTACCGGAACCCGAAGAGCCGCTCGGTGCGGGCGCGGTCCCAGATCAGCGGATCGAACGGGCACAGTATCGCGGCGCCAGTGACCCGCCAGGGTCTGCGGGCATCGCGGTGCCGGTAGGCCGGGGCCCGCCAGCCTTGGACCACCACCGGTTCCAGCTCACCGGCCTCTACCAGCTCAGCGACCGCTTGTCGGCTGCGTTCGGGCCGCAGCCGGTAGTAATCCCGCAAGTCCGTCTCGGTGGCCACGCCCAACGCGGCGCCAGCACGGGAGATCAGCTCACGGGCGCCTTCCTCGGCACCGACCCGGCGGCCGAGCACCTCGGGGGGTAGCACCCGTTCGGGCAGGTCGTAGAGCCGCTCGAATCCCCGCCGCGTGCCGGTGGTGAGCTCACCGATACCGAATAGCCACTCGCAGATCCGTTTGGTGTCCGTCCGGTTCCACCACGAGCCCCGCGCTGGGCCAACGCCACCACCCAACTCCCGCTCGAGGGTTCCCGCGCCGATCGGGCCCCGCTCCTGCACGGCCTTGAGCACAGCCGAGACCAGCTCCGGCGCTCGGGCCGCCAGCTCCCCGTACCCGTGCCACCAGCCCGGTTTCTTGGCTCCCGAGTGCAGCAGCGGCCAGTCCGGCACCGGGACCAGGCTCGCCTCGTGAGCCCAGTACTCCACCAGAAGGCGCGGACGGCGGGCAGTGGGCGCCCAGGCCGCATCATCGAGCAGTGCCTTGGGGTAGGGGCCCAGCCGGCTGAACACCGGCAGGTAATGGGCCCGGGCCAGCACGTTCACTGAGTCCAGCTGCAGTAGCCGGATCCGGCCCAACACTCGCATCAGATTCCGCCGGGTCACCGGCCCAGTGGGGCGGGAGTCGGCGAAACCCTGTGCGGCTAGCGCGATGCGTCGCGCTGCGTCAGGTCCGATCGTCTGCACGGTCGTCGATGCTGCCATCGGGCACTGACAATCCACGGTTGGCCGGTGTCGATACCGTGACGGCATGGCCCTAGCGCACGTGCGCGCCGCGACTCCTGCGGACGCTTGCGCGCTCGCCGCGGTCCATCGCCTGACCTGGCGGACCGCCTACTCCGAGCTGTTACCGGCCCGGGTTCTCGATGAGCTGGATGCGCCACAGGTGCAGCAGGCCTGGGCCGACACCGTGGAGGGTGCAGCCACGGTATTGATCGCTATGGAGGGCGACCATCCGGTCGGCTTCGTGGTAGCCGGTCCGGCACCCGAGAGCGAGGTAGCTGCCGCCGATGGCGTACTGCCTTCCGATGCGGCGCGTACCGCGCTGGTCAGCACGCTGCTGGTGGAACCGAGGTGGGGGCGCCGCGGCCACGGCGGCCGGCTGCTCGCCGCCGCCGTAGCGGTGCTGCGCGATGCTGGTGCGACCCGGGGAATCGCCTGGGTCCCCGCCGAAGACCCAGCCTCGCTGAACTTCTACCGACGCATCGGCTGGGAGCCCGATGGCACCGTTCGCACCCTAGACGCCGACGGCCGAGCGCTACGCGAGATCCGCCTAACCGGCCCCCTCAACCTCACCCTCACCTAACGCTGTGCATCCGCTGCCGCCATTCGGAGCCGAATTGCGGTTCGCGCATCGGCGAAAAGCGTCATTCGGAGCCGAATTGTGGGAGGGGGGACCGAAGGCTGTGGATAACTCGGGTAGGCTGTGGATGGACGTTTGAGTAAAGGGACGTATGGCGGCACAGTTCCGCGCATGGTGAGAGAGATGAAGCTCCGTGAACCGGCGCCGGTTTTCAAGGGCACTGATGCGGTGCTGGCGGGCACCCTTACCCGCAGCCAGTTGCGGGGCCCGGCGGTGCGGCGGCTGTTTCAGGGTGTTTATGCGTTCCGGGATGAGCCGATGACGCATGAGCTGCGCTGCGCAGCCGCCGCACTTGCGCTGCCACCTGAAACGGTGATCACCGGCAGATCGGCGGCCGCTCTGTGGGGGGTGCAGCTGGTGCATGCCCGGGATTGTGTTCATGTCGCGGTTCCCGGCAGCACCCGCATCGCTCGGCGCGCCGGCCTGGACGTGCGGCGGACCCTTGTACGACCCGACGAGTCCACGCCGTGGTCGGAAGTCGCGGTCGCTACTCCACTGCGGACGACCCTCGACTTGCTGCTCGACCAGCCGCTGCCGGAAGCCGTCGCCGATCTCGATGCCGTGCTGCGACACGGTTTGGTGACGTTGCCGCAGATCACAGCACTGGTCGAGGGACGTTCGGACAAAGGAATCGTGCGTGCCCGCCGCGCCATTGAACTCGCCGATCCCCGGGCTGAATCCCGGCCGGAGTCGCGGGTCCGGGTATGGCTCGTGCTGGACGGCTTGCGTCCTGAGCCGCAGTACTGGATCGAGGACTCGCACGGCCGCCTCGCCCGGGCCGATCTGGCATTCCCAGAGCACAAGGTCGCAGTAGAGTACGACGGCTCCTGGCGCGATGGTGAGCTGTGGGCGCTCAATCGGGATCGGGATCGGCTCAACCGGGTACAAGCCGCAGGTTGGGAAATCGTCTTCGTGACCGCCCAGTTGCTGCACGATCCTGCCCGCATGGTCAGCACAGTCCGCGCCGCGCTCGATCGACGACGCCGGTGAGCGCGATTCGGCTCCGAATGGCGATTACTGCATGGGCCGGGACCGCAATTCGGCTCCGAATGGCGCCTCGGGAAGGAACAGGGGCTACCGGGCTACAGGTCGAGCAGGGGTTCTAGACCGACTGTGAGGCCGGGGCGGTTGAGTACAGCGCGAACGGCAAGTAGCACGCCGGGCATGAACGACGAGCGATCCAACGTGTCATGCCGGATCGTCAGCGTCTCGCCCTCGGTGCCCAGTAACACCTCCTGGTGGGCGACCAGCCCGGGCAGCCGTACCGCATGCACCCGTACTCCCTCGACGTCGGCACCCCGTGCGCCGGGCAGGCAACGGGTGGTGGCATCCGGTGGCGGGCTCATCCCGGCTTCGGCCCGGGCGGCCGCGATGAGCGCCGCGGTGCGGGCTGCGGTGCCGGAAGGAGCGTCGGCCTTACGAGGGTGGTGCAACTCCACCACCTCCACCGATTCGTAGAACCGGGCGGCCATTGCAGCGAAACGCATCGACAGGATCGCCCCGATGGCGAAGTTGGGGGCGATCAGTACCCCGAGGTCCGGCTTGGGCACGAGCCACCCGCGGACCTGGGCCAGCCTTGTGTCATCGAAGCCGGTGGTACCCACGACGGCGTGAATGCCCTGATCCACGCAGAACCGCACGTTATCCATCACCACGTCGGGGTGGGTGAAGTCGACGACCACCTCGGCTCCCGCGTCAGCGACGTTGAACATCCAGTCACCCGCGTCGACCATTGCGACGAGTTCCATGTCGTCAGCGGTGTCCACGGCCTTGCACACCTCGGTACCCACCCGGCCGCGAGCCCCGAGCACCCCGACCCGGATCGGGTTCTCCGCTGACCGCTCCACGGCTGAGCAGGCATGCTCCCCGGGGATCATGCGATCAACTCCGTAACCTCGCCGGGCAGCTCCTCAGCATGTGCATAGGGACCCGCCACAGCCGCAGTGACCGGTCGGCACAAAAACTCGCGGGCGAGCTCGGTGACCTGGCTCGCGGTCACCGCGTCGATCCGTCGTAGCTCCTCGGTGATGGTGCGGTGCTCACCGTGGTGCAGCTCGGCCTTGCCGATCCGGGTCATCCGGGAACCCGGATCCTCCAGGCCCAGCACCAGCCCACCGCGCAGCTGCCCCTTGCCCCGGACCAGCTCGGCGTCGGACAGACCGTCCCGGGCCACCGAGCCCAGCACCTCACCCACCACCGCCGCCACCTCGCCGAGCCGTTGCGGCGAGCAACCGGCGTAGATCGACAGGCTTCCGGTGTCGGCGTAACAGGCCACCGAGGAGTACACCGAGTAAGCCAACCCGCGCCGCTCGCGAACCTGCTGGAACAGCCGTGAACTCATCCCGCCGCCCAGTGCGGCGTTGAGCACGCCCAGCACCGTGCGCCGGTCGTCGTGCCGGTCCAGGGCCGGCACCCCCACCATGAGGTGGGCTTGTTCGGAATGGTCATTGCACACGGCAAGCCGGCGGCCGCCGGTGACTCTAGCTCGACCGCAGCGCGGACGTACCGGTTGCGCCACACCGGTCAGGTGATGGGAAAAGCTCATCTGTACTGCGGCCAACACCGCCTGATGGGTGACATTGCCGGTGACCGCGAGCACCATCCGCTCCGGCGTGTAGCACCGCCGGTAGAAGCGGTGCAGCGCCTTGCGAGTCATGCCAGCCACCGACTCCTCGGTGCCCAGCACCGGACGACCTAGCGGATGCAGGCCGAACAACGCGGCGCAGAACTCGTCGTCCAGCAAATCCTCCGGGTTGTCGTCGCGCATCGCGATCTCCTCGAGCACCACACCACGCTCGAGATCAACGTCTGAGGGGTCGAGCAGCGCGTCACCGAGCACATCGCATACCAGGTCGACGGCCAGCTCGAGATCCGAGTCGAGCACGTGCGCGTAGTAGCAGGTGTGTTCCTTGGCGGTGAACGCGTTGAGCTCACCGCCCACCGCGTCGATCTCCTCTGCGATCGCCGCCGCAGAACGCCGCGCAGTGCCCTTGAACAGCAAATGCTCCAGGTAGTGCGCCGCACCAGCCACCGCGGTGGGTTCGTCGCGAGAACCCACCGCCACCCACATGCCGACGACGACGGAATGCGAACCGGCCAGCTCCTCGGTCACCACTCGCAACCCGGAAGGCAGCACGCTACGCCGAAGCACTGCGCCGTCGCGGTCCTGCCGTGAGGTCACGTGCTGGCCGGCTCCTCGATGACCGTCTCCCCGCCAGAACCACTGTCGGCGGCGTCCTCTTCTTGTACTGGCACCAGGCTGATCTTGCCCCGGTTGTCGATGTCGGCCACCTCGACGCGTAGCTTGTCGCCGACCTTGACCACATCCTCGACCTTGCCGATGCGCTTGCCGTTGCCCAGCTTAGAGATGTGCACCAAGCCGTCCTTGCCGGGCACCAGTGAGACGAAGGCACCGAAGGCGGCAGTCTTCACCACAGTGCCGAGGAACCGCTCCCCGACCTTGGGCAGCTGCGGGTTGGCGATCGCGTTGATCCGGTCAATGGCGGCCTCGGCGGACGGGCCGTCGTTGGCGCCGACATAGATAGTGCCATCGTCCTCGATGGAGATGTCCGCGCCGGTCTCCTCGGTGATCGAATTGATCATCTTGCCCTTCGGGCCGATCACCTCGCCGATCTTGTCAACCGGGATCTTGATCGCGGTGACTCGTGGGGCGTACGGGCTCATCTCGTCCGGCCCGGGGATGGCCTGGGCCATCACCTCGAGGATGGTCAGCCGGGCGTCCCGGGCCTGCGCCAGAGCCGCCGCGAGGACCTCCGAGGGAATGCCGTCCAGCTTGGTGTCCAGCTGCAACGCGGTGACGAAGTCCCTGGTGCCGGCCACCTTGAAATCCATGTCACCGAACGCGTCCTCGGCGCCCAGGATGTCGGTGAGCGCGACATAGGCGTCCCGCGAATTCCCGCCGGCGTCTTCGATCTCGCCCGACACCAAACCCATCGCGATGCCCGCGACCGGCGCCTTGAGCGGCACACCCGCGTTGTACAGCGACATCGTCGATGCACAGACCGAACCCATCGATGTGGAGCCGTTGGAGCCCAGTGCCTCAGAAACCTGGCGAATCGCGTAGGGGAACTCCTCACGGCTGGGCAGTACCGGCATCAGAGCCCGCTCGGCCAGCGCACCATGCCCGATCTCGCGCCGCTTGGGCGAGCCCACTCGACCGGTCTCACCGGTGGAGAACGGCGGGAAGTTGTAGTGGTGCAGGTAGCGCTTGCTGGTCTCCGGACCCAGCGAGTCGATCTGCTGCTCCATGCGCAGCATGTTCAGCGTGGTGACGCCCAGGATCTGGGTCTCGCCACGTTCGAACAGCGCCGAAC
>JBOHGX010000283.1:0-2184 GCA_050700255.1 Pseudonocardiaceae bacterium | reverse complement strand
CAGGAGATCCCCGTGCTGGCTCAGTACGCGGCGCGGCCCGATGCGATCCCGGTGATCGGGATCGATGTGCAGGACCGGCCGGCCGACGGGCTGACGTTGCTCGCCGACCTCGGCGCCCGCTACCCCTCGGTCACCGACCCGGACGGAGCGTTGCAGCGCACCCTGCACGCCCCACCGGTCCTGCCGGTCAGTTACGTGCTGCGCCCCGACGGATCGGTGGAGATGATCAACCCGCCTCAGGTGTTCCGCACCGCCGATCAAGTGGTTCGCGACATCGAGCGTCTGCTGGGGAAGACCAGATGACCGGTTGCGGCGAAAGCTCTACTATCCAACGTAGTATGCGCCTGTCTGCGCTACGTCATGCAGTACTGAAAGGAAGGGCCAGGCCGACCATGGCCGGTGACCCGGAGGCAAAGGACTGCGACGGCTCCGTCGGGTACGAACCGCCGGGACGCCACGACCGTCAGATGATCCGCTTCCCGTCACCCCGGCCCGCGACCGAGAGTGCGCCCGGATCCCGGCCTACCTCCCGACGGCGTGGTCCCGGCGCTGGCCGCAGCCGCGCAGCGCCGACCCGGAGAACCTCGCCCTGGACATCAGCTATCCGCCCGTTCCGCACCTGGCGGGGATCTCCCCGCACGGCATCCTCGCAGCGCTCGGAATCCTTGCCGGCTTCCTGCTCGTCGGCCGCGAGGTGCGCCGGCGCGACCTGGCGGCCGACACGGTCGAGAGCGTCCTGGCCTGGGCCCACGGACGCGGGACATCCGCGAGCTGCTGGTAGGTCATGTCCGTGCGCCCGAATGTGGCGTTGTTGCTGGGCACCGCCAGTACCGAGGCTCCGACGCGGACGCTGTCCCGCACCACCCAGTCGAAGGCCGCTTCGTAGCAGGTGGCCACGCCGACCAGCGCCGGTCCCATCCGCAGCACCCGGCTCGCTGCCGGCAACGAAGTCCCGGGGGACCCGGTCCGCGTCCTCGCTGACAGCCGCACGATCGATCGGAGCGGCATCGTCTCCCCGAACGGCTGCAGCTGACGCTTGACGTAGCTGCCCGTCGGTCCCTCCCCCGGCTCCCACCGGATCGCGGTGTTGCGCGGCCCTGCGCTGGGTGGTGACTCCACCGCGCCGACGAGCACCGGGGCGCCGATCGCCCGCACCGCCCGGTCGATCACCGCGGCCGCGTCCGGATTGCGGGAAGGGTCGATATCGGAGGAGTTCTCCGGCCAGATCACGAAGTCCGGCCGGGCGACCCGGCCAACGGCGACGTCAGCGGCCAGCTCGTCGGTGCGCGCAACGTGGTTGTCGAGCACGGCGCGACGCTGGGCATTGAAGTCCAACCCGAGCCGGGGGACGTTGCCCTGGATGACGGCCGCCGTGGCCGTACCCACCTGCGGGCCGGAGCTGACCAGCGGCATCGCGGCCAGCCCGGCGAGCGGCGGCAGCGCCACCATCGCAGCAGCAGCAGCGAGCGCGGCCCGCCGGGGTGACCGCTGCCGGACCCGCCTGAGCAGGGCTGTGAGCGCGAACCCGGACAGTGTCACGGCGAAAGCGACGAGTGGGGTACCGCCGAGGGAGGCCAGCGGCAGGAACGTTCCTTCCGGCTGGCCGAACGCCACCTTCCCCCACGGAAACCGCCAAAGGGCACCCGCGCGCGCAGCGCCTCGCCCGCTATCCACACCGGTGCGGCGGGCGCCGGGACACGACGGCGATGCCCGCTGTGGCGACCGCGACGAATAGGGCCTCCAGCGTTGCGAGCGCCAGCCAAGGCAGCGCGCCGACGAACTCACCGGTCCACACCAACAACGGCAGGAAGAACCCCAACCCGGCCAAGTACCCAAGCCCGAAGCCCGCCCGAGCACAGCGCCCGTGCAGGACGGCACCCAGCAGCGCGAACGCAGCCGGCGCCAGCCACCACGTCGCCCGCGGCAGGAAGCTCAGGAACAGCAGCAGTCCCGAAACGACTGCTGCGGCCGTCGGCGGCACGGTACCAGCGAACCGCCGCCGCACTGGCCCGGACCGGCGCGGCGGGAGCCGGCGTACCGGTGGTGAGCACCATCCGCCGACCGCCCCGATCCCCCTGAGTTGCTGCCCCGGATCCGGCGACCTACTCAGCCCGCAAGCGTTGAGGGAGGGAGTGCTTCCGGCTCCAGCTGCATCAGAACGAGTCAGCGCGGGGGGCGTAACCC
>JBOHGX010000282.1:0-7372 GCA_050700255.1 Pseudonocardiaceae bacterium | reverse complement strand
CTCGGGACCCCCAACGGTCCTACACATCGATTCGAAGAGGCCCTAGCAATGTCCGTTCCGCTGTTCACCGAACATTTTGTGGGCCTGGCTGGGCCCAACTTCACTGCCGACTGTCTCGGCCAGGACTTCGTCCGGGTCGAGGCTGGCGCCGAGGCCGTGGCGGGCCTGCTCGACTGGCCGGAGCTCAACGAAATCCTCAGCACCCGGCCGTTGGACACCCCCCAGCTCCGACTCCACCGTGACGGGCCGGAGGTCCCCGTCGAGCGTTACACGCGAGAGAACACCGTAGGTGGGCAGGTACGCCGACTGCTGCAGCCGGAGGACGTCTATCGGGAGCTGCGCGACGGCGCCAGCCTCGTCCTCGACTCGATCGACAGGCTGCACCCGCCGATCACCGCTGCCGCCGACGACCTGATGCGCCTGGTCCGGGAACTCGTACAGGTCAACCTATACCTGGTCTGGGGCGGCGGCCAGGGGTTCAACACACATTGGGACGATCACGACACCGTCATCGTCCAGCTCGCAGGCACGAAGAGCTGGGCAGTGCATGGGCCCGGACGCGCCTACCCCATGAAGGCCGACGTCGACCACGATCACAGCCCCCCGGATGCCACCGTGTGGAAAGGCATCCTGTCGCCCGGCGACATCATTCATGTGCCCCGTGGATGGTGGCATACGGTTCGAGGTACTGGGGGCATGAGCATGCATCTCACCTTCGGCTTCACCCGCCGAACTGGCGTTGATTGGGCTAAGTGGGTGGTCGAACAGCTCTACGAAGAGGAATTGTTCCGCCAGGATCTGCCACGATTCGCCCCGCAGGATCGGCGCCGTGCTCACCACGACGACCTCGTCCGCAGTCTCACCAAGATCGTCGCTGAACATCCACCCGAGCAACTCCTGGATGCCCGCGACCGGCGCTTCCCCCGCCGTCCGGAGATCAATTTGCCGTGGCCGGTCGAGTTCCAGCGGCCGGACGACTCGGCCCGGATCGTTGCGACGGCGCTGCTTGAGCCGACCGTCTACTGCAGTCCCGACGCTGTTGAGGTCGCCATCGCCGGCAAGAACTTCCGCTTTGCTCCCGTGATGGCACCGCTGTTGCAACGGCTAGCGTAGGAACGGAGCACGACCATCGGTGAGCTGCGGCACAGTGGCGGGCTCGACGACAAGCGACTCGATACAGCGGTCGAATTGCTCGTGCGCCACCATCTGGCTGTGGTTCGGACTGAGCGACCAACGAGAGGAGACCACTGAATGCGCCGAATATTCCGGCTCCTCGTTGTGACGCTAGCCCTCGCGCTCACCATCTCATCGTGCGGGTCCGCTGACGGGACTCGCGAGCCTGCCGGTGAAACGACCGAGCAGGGATTCCAGAAGGTCTACCACGTTTACGGTGAAACCGAGGCGCCCACCGATCCGCAGCGGGTGGTCGTATTGAACAATTCGGTTGTCCTGGGAACAGCGCTGCTGCTCGACGTCCCGATCGTCGGATACCCGGTTGCGCCCTACAAAAGTGATCTCCTTCCTTACTTCGACAAGTCGAAGCTCGCTGCGGCGAGGAACGTCGTGGGAGCGGGGAGCGTCACCCAACCCAACATCGAAGCGGTCGCAGCGACCAGGCCAGACTTGATTATCGGGACAACCGCTTTCATCGACGAGTATGTGTATAACCGGTTGGTCGAGATCGCGCCCACTGTCGTGTTCGAACACAACACCAACGACCCGGAATGGAAGGAGCCGCTCCGGCGGACGGCAACCGTCTTCCAGGGGACAGCTACCATCGAGAAGCGCATGGCCGAGTACGAGGGACGCGTCGAGGAGATCCGTACCGCCCTGGGCGAGCAATCGGAGATCCGCGAGGTTACGCTCGCCAACTTACGGGCGCTCGGTGACATCCGGATCTCCTCAGCCGCCACGTGTTCCGGCGCTACGCTGGAGGAGCTCGGTTTCACCCGGCCACCGGGGCAGCGCGGGACCGAGGAGATCAAGCTGAGCATCGAGCGCCTCAGGGAGCTCGACGCGGACGCCTTGCTCTACTACGTCGGGTCGACGGCCACCGATCCCGAGGAGGCGGCACAAGCCGTGAAGGTGATCACGTCGCACCCGCTGTGGGACACTCTGGGCGTGGTCCAGAGCGGCCAGGTGTTCCAGGTTGACCCGGACCACTGGTTTACCTGCGGGACGCTGCAGGCGCAGCATCTGATCCTTGACGACATCGAACGGATCTTCTTGGGCAACCCGCAGTGACGCTCGGGCGCCCAGGGCGGACCGACCTCGGGTTCCGTGGCTCACTCCACCCCGGTGTTCTGCTGCTTTTCGTATTGGCGCTCACCGCCACAGCATGCGGCACTACCGAGTCTCCTGAGGCAGAGGTCGGATCCGAAGGACGTACCAAGACGATTACGCACGAGTACGGCGAGATCGAGGTGCCGACCGATCCGGAACGGGTCGCGGTGCTGCACACCGGCACGATCCTCGGGACGGCGCTGCTGCTCGATGTCCCTATCGTGGCGTATCAGCGTGAGGAATTCGGCGATGGGGTACTGCCCTTACCGCGCACTAGTTCACCTGCGGCAGCTTGCAAGCCCAGAACGAGGTCCTCGACGATCTCGAACGCATCCTGCTGGACAACCCGCAGTGACGCCTGACCCCATCACCGCGCCTCGAGCGTGGGCACGTACCGATTTCGGGTTGTGTGGCTGGTGATCTGGCGCAACGAACCCGATCCGCCGGTGGGACCCTTCGTCGGTACCGCGACGGCCGGGTCGGTGCTGCGTTTCGTGCTCGGCGCGCAGCGCCGCGCGGTGGCGGTCGGTGCGGTGTTCGGGATCGCGTGGATGGGTTCCCTGGCCGCAATGCCCGCAGTACTCGGCCTGGTGATCGACCGCGCAGTGACAGGTGAAGGTGCGGCGTTCGTCGGAGGGTTGGCCGTGCTGGTGGGAGTCGGGGTGGCGGAGGCCGCCACCGCGGCGGGCCGGCACTGGATCGCCGGGCGGCTGTGGGATACCACCGAGCTGGTCGTGCAGCAGCTGGTCGGGCGCCGGGCCCTGGACCCGCGTGGGGGTGTCGAGCGGGTACCGCCCGGGGACATGGTCAGCCGCGCCACCTCCGACGCGTCCCGGATCGCCGGGGTCGCGGACCTGTGCTGCCGCGGGGCGGGGGCGGTGGTCAGCTTCCTCGCCGTCGCCACCATCCTGCTCGTCACGTCCCCGCTGCTCGGCGGGATCGTGCTGGCCGGGCTGCCACCGCTGCTGCTGGCGATGGTTCCGCTGTGGCGCCCGATGGAGCGGCGCTCCCATCGCGAGCAGGAGCGCGTCGCGCAGGCCGCAGCGGTCGCCGGTGACACCATCGTCGGGTTGCGGGTGCTCAAGGGCCTGCGCACCGAGGACGCCGCGATCCGGTCGTTCACCGAGTGCAACGAGGAGGTGCGCGGGTCCGCGGTACGGGTCGCGCGGTTGTCGGCGTGGTGGCGGGCGCTGGGCGTGCTGATTCCCGGGATCTTCCTGGTCGTGGTGGCCTGGGTCGGTGGCCGCCT
Source organism: Pseudonocardiaceae bacterium (assembly GCA_050700255.1). GTDB lineage: Bacteria > Actinomycetota > Actinomycetes > Mycobacteriales > Pseudonocardiaceae. The sequence continues at coordinate 3,840 of JBOHGX010000282.1, read as the reverse complement.
GGCGCTGGCCGGGGAACTGTCCGTGGGCCAGCTCGTCGCGTTCTTCGGCTACGCCCAGTTCCTGCGGACCCCGCTGAACACCTTCGCTGAGCTCGGGGTGAAGTGGTCCCGCGGGCTCGCCGCGGCTGCTCGCCTCGCCGAGCTGCTGAACCGCCCTCCCTCAGTGACCGACGAGTCCACCGACCAGCCGGTGCTACGGGAAGTGCCGGCGGTCGAGCTGGCAGGGGTGGTGCGCGATGCGCCGGTGCTCGACGGGCTGGACCTCACGGTGGCGCCCGGCGAGGCGCTCGGGGTGGTGACCGCCGACCCTCGGGCGCCTCAGGTGCTCGCGGATCTGCTGGCCCGCCGGGCCGATCCGGACGCCGGGCAGGTGCGCCTTGGTGGTTATGACCTGCGCGCGCTGCCGCTGGAGCAGGTTCGCCGCGCGGTGCTGGTCGCCGAGCACGACCCCTTCCTGTTCGCCACCTCGCTCGCTCACAACGTCGCCGTCAACGGTGACTTCGGCCCGGCGCACAGCGCGGCGGCACGGGTAGCCGCCGTGGAGGAGATCGCACACCGCCTGCCCGACGGCTGGGCCACCGTGCTGGGTGAGCGGGGCCGCACGCTGTCCGGCGGGCAGCGCCAGCGTGTCGGCCTTGCCCGAGCGCTGGCCGAGGCTCCGCCGGTACTGGTTCTACCCGAGCCGACCTCCGCGGTCGACGCGCACACCGAGGCCAACATCATCGACACGCTGCTCGCGCTGCGCGGGGACCGCAGCACACTCGTGCTGACCAGCAGCCCCGTCTTCCTAGCGGCGCTGGACCGGGTGGTGCTGGTCGAGCACGGTCGGATCTGCGCCGATGGCACGCACGCCGAGCTGCTCGGGGATCCGGGTTATCGCGCCGTCGTGCTGCCACACCCGGAGCCGGTGTCGTGAACACGCCTCTGCCGACCGCTGACGGTATCGCTACCCGCCGTGCGCTGCTGGACCTGCTGCGCGCCCGGCGCGGCGCTATAGCCGGGATGATCGTCCTGTTCGCCGGGGCTACCGCCGTCACGCTTGTCGGGCCCCGGCTGCTCGGCCTTGTGATCGACGAGGTGACCGGTGGGCAGGATCGCGGTGTGATCGACGCCGCCGCAGCAGCGTTCCTCGCGGTCACCGCGCTCGGCGCGGTACTGACCTATCTCGCCGAAGCCCGCGCCGGCGTCGTCGGCGAAGATGTGCTGGCGTCGCTGCGCTTCCGGCTGTTCACCCACACTGTGACGCTGCCGCTGGCGACCGCCGAGCGCGCGGGCACGGGAGAACTGCTGGCGCGAATGATCGGGGATGTCGCCGCACTGGCCACCGCGGTGCGCTATGCAGTGCCCTCGATGGTGCTCGCCGCCATCGAACTGCTGCTCACCGCTGCGGCGCTGGTGCTGCTGTCCCCGCCGCTGGCCGCCGCCACCCTGGTCGGGCTGCCGCTGGGCGTGCTGGCCGGCCGCTGGTACCTGCGCCGCTCGCCCGGCGTGTACCGGGCGGAGCGGGAGCGCTCGGCGGAGGTGACCACCGAGTTGCACGAGTCCTTCGGCGGAGCGGCCACCGTGGCCGCGCACCGGCTCGGCCCGGTGCGGTTGGCGCAGCTGCGGGCTGCGGGAGCAGCGGCGTTCACCGCCTCGATGCGCGGCGCGGTGATCCGCAACGTGCTGCGTACCGGTGTCACCCTCGGCCAGTTCGTCGCGCTCGGCACGGTGCTCGCCGCTGGGGCGGTCTTGCTGGATGCCGGTGCGGTCACCCTCGGGGTGGTCACGGCGGCGGCGTTCTACGTGCTGCGGCTGGTCGGTCCGATCAACGTCCTGATGGAGTTCCTCGATCGGCTGCAGACCGCGAACGCCGCGCTCGCCCGGATCGCGGGGGTATTCCATCTCGCCGATCCCCCCACTGCGGCTGCACCTCCCGCACGCGATGGGACTGCGGTATCGCTGCGCGGAGTGCGCTTCGGTTACCTGCCCGGCCAACCGGTGCTGCACGGCATCGACCTCGACGTCCGCGCCGGCGAGCGATTCACCCTGGTCGGGCCCAGCGGTGCCGGCAAGTCCACCGTCGCAGCGCTAGTCGCCGGAGTGCACCAACCCGAGGCGGGCACCGTCGCCGTGACCGGCGATGTGGTGCTGCTCACCCAGGAGGCCCACACCTTTCTGGGCACCGTGGCCGACAATCTCCGGCTGGTCGCACCCGGAGCCGGCCACGAGCAGTTGCGGGCCGCGCTGACTGTCGTGGCCGCCGCGGAATGGGTGAACACGCTGCCCGACGGGCTGGCGACCCGCGTCGGCTCCGACGGGTACCGGCTGTCCGCCGCCGCGCACCAGCAGCTCGCGCTGGCCCGGCTCGTGCTCGCCGACCCCGCCGTCGTGGTGCTCGACGAGGCCACCGCCGACTTCGACTCCGCCGCGGCCCGCGCCCTTGACCGTTCCCTCGACGCCGCGCTGGCGGGCCGCACCGTGATCGCCATCGCCCACCGGTTGCACGCCGCCGCGGCCGCGGACCGGGTCGCCGTCCTCGAGGACGGTCGCATCATCGAGCTGGGCAGCCACTCCGAGCTGCTGTCTGCCGGCGGCAGCTACGCCGCGCTCTGGCAGCGCTGGGTGCAACATCGCAGCGCCGTATGAGGTGGCCGCGATCGGTGACGCCCAGCGCATGCTCGACAGTGACCGGGAACCGCTGCCTGCTTCGTCGTCCACCTCGAGGCCGGTGAGCTGTTCCCGTCCCGGGTTGCGGATCAAAGGGCGCGCGACCTGGCAGTACGGGGCCTCGAGGTTCGTCCGGGCGAGGCGCACGTCATGTGGCGGCGCATCGGGATTCACGCGATCGTGCGCAATCCGTGACCGGTCCGCCAGCGACAGCGTCGAGACCACGAGCATCGACCACCTCGGTGCCTACGGTGAGCCGAACGCCGAGGCTCGGACCGACGTGGTTCCAGCTCCACCGTCGATCACATGGGCTTTCCGTCACCCGTCGTCGCTTTCCTCGAGGGCTGCGAGCACCTGGCGTAGTGCGTCGAGGAATGCGGGCAGCAGCTCGACCGCGGTCGTGTGCAGGATGTCGAGGTCGATGGACCAGTAGCCGTGCACAATCCGGTTGCGCAGCCGCGCCGGTTGCCGCCACTCGACTTCCGGGAAACGGCTCGTGTCTGCTCCGACACTTGGCTCGCGGCCTCGCCCAGGACGGTGACGTTCCACAGCAAGGCGTCGCGCCGCTGCCGGTCTGCATGGATGTCCTCGGTGGTGGTCCCCGTCGTCAGTGCGATCGCCTGCTCGGCAGCCTCGATCATCTCCGCGAGGAGCAGTTCGTCACGCCGCATACAGGGTCCGGGCCTCGGCGAGGACACGGTCACGCAGTCGAGGATGCAGCGCTCGACGGGACACCAGGTCGACCGGGCGGCCGAGCAGGTCCGCCAGCTCGTCCGACAGCGTCTCGATGTCCCACCCGAGCCGGGCCCCCGGCCGCAGCTCGTATAGCAGGTCGACGTCGCTGCCTTCCCGGTCCTCGCCGCGTGCCACCGAGCCGAACACGTCGATGCGCGCCACGCCGTAGCGGCGGCACAGCTCGTCCAGCTGTCCCCGGTCGACGTTGCTCAGATCCATGGATGACCTCCGGCGTCCAGTGTGCCGTCCGGCTGTTCTCTCGGACAGCGGCGCGCCGCGAGCCGAAGCGCGGTTCAGTGGCCGAGTGTCGAGGACCACGGATGGCGGACCGTCGGCAGTGATCCGGCCCCGCCGGATCTCCAAGCGTTTGCTCACCGGTGGTCAGACCAGGCGGCCCATAGCTGGGCATACCGGTCGCCCGCGGCGACGAGCTCTTCGTGTGTTCCCTGCTCCACC
>JBOHGX010000281.1:0-1593 GCA_050700255.1 Pseudonocardiaceae bacterium | reverse complement strand
TGAACCGGGCGAAGACCACCGCCACTCCGGCAGCGCGGACCGACCCGTGGAACCGCACTGCACGCTGCACTACGCCACTGCGCGCTACCCGGCCCGCTGAGCATCGGGCCAAAGAATCCCTCTGGCTTTATCACGTTGACCTGCCAGTGGAGAGCGAGAACCGCGGATCGTCGCGAATCGATGGTCACGCCACGATCCTGCCGCACCTGCCTGTGATCTCGAGACAGCCTCCCAGGGACCGATCATGTTTCGTTGGTGGTTGACCGGCTCGGGCGACGTAAGACTCGATGACTACAGGGTCCCGGTGGCGCACTTCCTCGTCCTGCTCTCTCTGCGCAAGCCAGCCACGCTCGCCGACGCCACGTGAGAATGCAAGCCACGACGATCAACGTGCTGCAAGAGGACCCGCTACCGGACGACTTAGCTCACCCCGAGGGCGACCCGAGCGGGCCGCGTGTAGTAGTCCCCTATGGACAGGTCCACCCAGGGACAGCGCCTGGCGCGGCCAGCCAAGGCGTCTGAGGCATCGACGTACACCGCTCCCGCGATGACGCCGAGTAACAGCAAACGGGTCGGACCCGATACAACGGGTAGGGCCGTTTGCTGCGATTGGGGGGTTGGACGGCTAGATCAAGCGGCCCGAGACACCTGGTGCATGCGCTGCCGCGTAGGTGGTGTTCGGCGGCCACGGTTCACCAACAAACTCACACTTGGGGGGACACCATGCGACGAGTCATCATTCGTTCTCTGGCGACCACTGCCGTGCTCGGCGGAGTTATTCTCACTGGTGCCGGCGTGGCCGCTGCTGATCCCGGACGTCCGACAGGCGGCGACAACTTCTCATCAGGAGAACCAACCTGCGGGGCCTCCGATATTGATTTTGAGCATGGCTGCTTCCTCGGCTGGGGCCGATTCTTCAAGTAGGCGAGGATCTGACCGTGTCGACACCGACCGGTCTTTGTCATTGAGGCACCCAGTTGCCGAGCTAGGCCAGGCAACGACAAACGGTTCCCCTCGCGTACTGCCAGGACGCGTCAGCGGTGCGCAGGTGCGAAGAACTGGATATTGTCCGGGTCACGGAACACGAGCACCGAGCCGTAAGGCTCGTCGACGATCGGCGATTGCGTCAGCGGCTTGTCGGCGATGTCGCTGCGCACAACGCCGTTGGCTTCGAGGTGTTCCTGCCAGACTTCCAGGTCGCCGCGGGTGGTGGGGACGACGAAGCCGGCATGGTCCAGACCGGTTGTGGTTTCCCTGAAAAGGTGGCCGCCGTTGGTGTCGTGTCGGTGCAGCGCGATCATGAGTTGCCGGTCCAGAGCGGCGAGGATCTTCCCCACGCCGCCGTGGTGGGGGACATCCATCAGGAAGCGGACGTCAAAGCACCACCGCACGCGGGCGTCCAGATCAGTGACAGTGAGCGCCAGATGGTGCAGGCGGGGCTGGGCGACGACGGGCATTCGGACCTCCTAGTGAGGCGAGCCTCGGACCGCCGAGACGCGGATCACTTTGATCGGTAGCGCGGCGAATCTGACGTGGTCGGGCCACGGTCTGATGCCGGCGTCGGAGATCACGCCCGTTGGCTGACCGGCTGCA
>JBOHGX010000280.1:0-3114 GCA_050700255.1 Pseudonocardiaceae bacterium | reverse complement strand
CGCGTGGTCAGCGCAGCGGTTCGCCGCCGGCACCGCCGAGACACTGGGCGGCGAGCCGGACGGCCGCGGCCGGCCGATGCGGATCGTCGTGTGACCCGCCCGAGCACGCCCAGTACGGCTAGCTAGGGGGCTATGGCCACGACATTCGGCTGTCCCGTCGGCGGATCCGCTTGCGGCACGGTCAGAGGTCCTCGTCGTCGTTGGTGTCCGGGTCGCGCAGCTCGCGGCGGGCGCCGCCGAGGTCGGGCAGGTGAAACGAGTAGTGGCCGTGCATCCTCTTATCTGGACACATTCGGGTGGTCGTGAGTGGCTGGCCCGTCGAGGCTTCCCAGTGCTGGGCATCTGGGGTCCACGATGCCGCGGTGCGAGTGATCAAGCATCGTGACGGCGGCATCGTTCGGCGCGTTGAACTCGTTGACGAGCATGGGGAGCCGATCGGTTCGGCGTGCCGGTTCCTCAACCACCTGGTCGACCGAGGGTTCTCTCCGCACACGTTGTGTGCGTATGCCTATGACCTGAAGTACCTGTTCACGTTCTTGGATCAGGAGAACCTGGACTGGCAGGGGTTCCGTGCGCCGGATCGTTGCGGCTGTTGGCCTTCCTGCGGCGTACCCCGTCCCGACGACCGGCCCAGCGGCTGGGCCTGACGGTCGTTCTCGGCGGCGCGGACACACCGGGCAAGTTGTTGGCTCCCTCCACGGTGAACCGGATCCTGGCCGCAGTGGCCAGCTTCTACGACTGGGCGATTGTGGCCGAGGAGTACGACGGCGACGCCTCGCCGATGCAGATGCGGCCCGACCCCGCGCTGGCCAGGGTGCCCGATCGGCATCAGCCGTTCATGGGCCGGGCTAGCCGCCAGCAGCCTGTTCGGCGCACGGTGACGGTCAAGCAGCCGAGGCGACTGCCCCGGCCGGTGGACGACGAGGTGCTGGAGGGGTTCATCGGCAGTCTGAAACGACTGCGTGACCTCGCGATGTTCTTGCTCATGCTGGACGGCGGGCTGCGGCCCGGTGAGGTGCTTTCACTGCACCTGGCGGACCTGTGCTACGGGCGTCGCCGGGCGACGGTGCGCAAGAGAGACGATCACCCACACGGTGTTCGCGGGAAGTCCCGCACCGAACGGGTCGTTGACCTGCACGAACCGCGAACTCTGGACGCGGTCAGCCGGTATGTGATGCACGAGCGACCGCTGGAGGCGGACAGCCCGTTCGTGTTCCTCGTCGGCGGGAACAGCGCTCGCCGTCTGGACCCGCTGGGCTATGACGCCCTGGTGCGGCTGTTCTCACGACGCCTGGACAAGCTGGGCCTACGCACCCCGGAGCGGACCCCGCACGCCCTGCGTCACACGCACGCCACCGCGATGTGGGAAGGCGGGATGCGGGAGCTGTCCTTGCAGAAACGACTCGGGCACGCCTCGCCCGAGTCGACCAAGGTCTACACCCGAGTCTCCGACGAGGCTGTGCTGGCCGACTACACCCGGGCGCTGGAGAACAACCGGTGACCCTCGTTGTCCTGGCTGCGGTCCCCGAGCCGGCGGCGCTCCGGTGTCACGCGCTGCGCGGGGAGTATTTCGGCTGGCTGGATGCGGTCTTCGGCGAGGTGCCTCGGACGCGTGGACAGGATCGGATCGCGCCGATCAAGTCCCGCCGATACTTCTACAACCGGTTCGTCAAGCACTGGCCTGACCTGGAGGAGTGGTTCGCCGCGCCGCTGCTGGTCCGGCTCGACCTCGACGAGGACGGCGCCCCTACGCTCGCGGCCAGCGGCAAGCGGACCGGCCCGTCCTGCGACGCCGGCTCCTACCTCAGCTACCTGTCGATGGTCCACCAGATGCCGATGGATGCCGACTGGGTGCTCAGCCGCAACTTCGACAGCCTGTTCAACCCTCGCGTGGCTCCGACTCTGGGGGTGGACCTCGACCTGTTCAACGCCCTTGACCAGCGCCAGCAGCAACTTGGCTACCGCTACGGCCGTTCCATGTTGACCTGGGCCGTCGCCCGGCTGCTCCTCTGGCGGGGTGACCCGGACATCACGAGCATCGGCTACGACGACCTGACCGCCTTCGGCGAGGAGATCCGCCGCTGGTGCGCCCTGCCCGAGGCCCAGCTCATCCGAGCCTGCCACGTGCACCGCACCCGCCGCGACCATGACCCCGCCGTGCTGCCGGCTCAGTTCGAGCGGCAGTGCCTCACCCGGCTGCACGTGCTGCACGTGTTGTTGTTCAACACCGGTCAGATCGCCCGCGAACCGATGCACGGATGCAGTTCAGGACCAGCCCGAGCGCGCCGAGCTGGTCTTCCATTCCTTGGTGGTAGGCCTGCCGGAGGTCGCCGCGGCCGCCCTGGAAGACGTGTCGGGCCAGGTCGTGGCGGCCTTCCTGCAGGTTGCGCATGCCTTTGATCTGCGCCCGGTAGGGCGCCTGGTCGACGTAGGACAGCACGCGCAGGGTCTTGAAGATCCGCCCGTAGTGCGCCAGAGCCTCGCCGAGCTGGGTCGGGTTGCCGCCGTGTTGGAGCATCCGGAGCACGTCGTGGGCGCTCACCGCGCTGGTGTGGATGGAGCCGACGAGTCGGAGCAGGTCGGGCCAGTGCGCCCGGATCCGCCCGAGGTCGACCTTGCCCCGCGCGGCGGTGTTCAGCGGTCCGTAGTCGGTGTTCGGGTTGATCCGCCACAGCTTCGCGTCGGGTAGATCAGCCAGCTGCGGGCGGTAGTCGAACCCGAGCAGCGGCATCAGCTCGCACACCATGTCGCTGTAGGACCCGGTGTCGCTGATGATGATCTCGGGGCGGCGACCGCCGTCCTGAAGGTAGATCAAGTCGATCACGTTCAGCGAGTCCCGCGGGGTACCGGAGACGACGTGGGCGGCCAGCCCGACGGCCTGGTCGTTGATCAGATTCAGCAGCGTCATCCCGCGGCGGCGCCCGAAGAATTTCGGGAGGACCGAGCCGCGGGCGGTCTCCCACGCCGGACCGGCCAGCAGTTGCGCGCGCGGGTCGGCCCACCGGGTCGAGGCGAGCGCGAAGATGTCGCGGCGCCGTAGCCGCTGGTGAAACTGCTCGAGCAGGCAGAACACGTAGCCAGCGCGGTCCACGGTGGCCTCGGGGCGTCCGGGGG
>JBOHGX010000279.1:0-2252 GCA_050700255.1 Pseudonocardiaceae bacterium | reverse complement strand
CGGCGGTACTGCGCACCACCTCGCTCAGGCCAAGCAGGTCGAGCAGCTCCAGCAGCTCGACGCAGGCATCACGCAGCCGGATCGCGCAACCGTGACGCCGGGCTGCGAGTTGCAACCGCGCCAGCTTGTCCACCACGGCGAGGTCGGGACGGTCCCGACTTGTCAGCGGCCAACTCGCCAGCTCGACGTCCCCGCGGACGAGCACCACCGTCGCGCTGGTGTCTGTACGCCGCACACTCCTATGACGACAGCGGGTAGCGAGATTCATCGGCGCCACCGATGAGTTCCGCGTTGCCGCGCGGTCTTACCTGTCGAGAGCTACCCCAGGAGCAATCTGACAGGAGAGCGAAATGAGTCTTCCGCAGGTGGTGTCGCGCGACGAGTGGCTGGTTGTCCGCAAGGAGTTACTGGCCGAGGAGAAGGCGATGACCAGGGCGCGGGACGCGCTGAACATCAAGCGGCGCGAGCTGCCCATGGTCCGGATCGGCAAGGACTACCTCTTCGAGGGCCCGGACGGCAAGGTCAGCCTGCTGGACCTGTTCGACGGCCGCCGCCAGCTCATCGTCGGCCACTTCATGTTCTCTCCGGAGTGGGACGAGGGCTGTTCGAGCTGCTCGGCGGGAGCCGACGAGATGTCCGGCGGCCTCCTTGCGCACCTGCACACCCGGGACACCACGTTCGTCTATGTCTCCCGCGCGCCGCTGGCCAAGATCGAGGCCTACAAAGCGCGCAAGGGCTGGACCTTTCCCTGGTACTCGTCCTACGGCAGCGACTTCAACTACGACTTCCATGTCACGCTCGACGACTCCGTGCTCCCGGTCGAGTACAACTACCGGACCAAGGCCGAGCACGAGCAGGCGGGCACGTCCTATTACGTCGAGGGCGAGGCACCCATCGAGGGACCGGGTACGAGCTGCTTCCTGCGCGACGGCGACAGCATCTTCCACACCTACTCCATGTACGCCCGCGGCGCTGAGACACTCGGCGGCTCGTACTACTTCCTTGACCTGACCGCGCTTGGCCGGCAGGAGGACTGGGAGGAGCCGAAGGGTCGCGCAGCCGACGCTCGCGGCGCGATTCCCGACTTCTCGGCGTGAACCGTCACTACGCTACAACTCGGACTCGCCCCAGGAGCTGACGATCACCTCGTCGCCCACGGAGAGCTTGCCAGGCCGGATCACGGAGAACTTGACGCCGAATGCCACGCCGCCCTCGGCCGCACGGCGGTAACTGGTGAGCGTGCGCAGCGGCTCAGGGCCTACCTTCGTGCCGGACTCCTGGTCGACTGTGGTGACCACACAACGGCCGGCGAGTTTCGCGTAGCCCAGCTCGGCGTCGCCGATGCTGATGCGGCGGGCCCGGTCCTCGATGTGTGGTTCCTCCCAGCCACCGACCACGACATTGGGGCGAAAACGGTTCATCGGCACCGGCTCGTCACCTCGCTGTGCGATCCGCTCGTTCAACACGTACAGAGAGGCCAGTGAGGTGATCAGCAGCGGTTGACCGTCGGCGTAGCCGGCGGTGCCCGGTGTTTGGCCCTTGGTCACGCGGTCGTGCTCCGGCGGCACCCGCACCAGCCTGCTCGGTGCACCAAGCACGTCGGACAGCCATCCGGCGACCGCGTCGCCCTGGTCGATTCCCTGGTACGGCAGGCCGTGCAGTTCCACGTCGCGCCGAGCGGGCGTGAGATCTGCGTCGGCGTGCAACACGTCGGCACCCGGCGCGCGAAGGGTGAGCCGCTCGCCACCGGCGCTGATCTCCGGGCGGATCAGCGCCATCCCCGGATTGTGCCGCTGGCTACGGAACACGCCGTCCTCACCGATGACCATGAAACTGCGGTCGTGCGCGAGACCTGCGGGCGTCAGCGCCGCATCACCCACCGATGTGCCGGCGCATCCTTTGACCGGGTAGTAGTTCAGCTCGACGATTCTGGCCACGCACCGACGCTACCGCCCAGCAGGACATCCCGCGCCGGCCAGAACCCTGCCGTGGGTTCGCTCACACCCGGCGCTTGAGTGCTCGCAACGACAGCGGCGCGAAGACGGCGAGGATCACGGCGGCCCAGAGCAGCGACACGAGGACTGGCCCCGCCACCGGCCCGCCGACCATGAGCCCGCGGGATGTGTCGGAGAGCAGCGTCACCGGTTGACGTTCACGAACGCCTGCAGCCAGCCCGGCATCGTCCCGGTCGGCACGAAGACGCTGCTGACGAACGTGATCGGGAACAGCGCGGTCATGCCGAAGAGCTGTAC
>JBOHGX010000278.1:0-12195 GCA_050700255.1 Pseudonocardiaceae bacterium | reverse complement strand
CGCGCGCTGACGTGTATCCCTCAGTGGTATTCAGGTCCCACTGACCGCGACGCCGTCGATGCAAGATCTACATCCGGCTGATGAAGCAGATAAGTGCCGATCCGGATGTGTTGCCGCAAGTGGCGCGGCGTTGCCGATCGGATGCCCGAACTGCCCGGTGTCTTTAAGCTAATACTAAGGCTCTGCGAAGGGTCTAACCTTAACGTGCGACCCATGGGAATAGCTCCTGTAAGCGATCCACAGATCGTTGAGAAAAAAGGTCAACTTCACTCCATCGGAATAGCTCGAACGAATGTTAACGTCCGAACGGGTGAAGTCGAGGTGGGCGCTGCAGGCGTGCCGGTCGACCCGGCCTGGTTGGCCGCCACGTTGTCCAGACTGGCAGACACCCACCAGATCCCCGGTGCCCAGCTCGCCGTTCACCATGGTGGTGTGACCGTCGCGGTCGAGGTCGGTGAGTTGGAGCACGGAGTGGAGATTCCGGTCACCGAGGAAACCGCCTTCCCCATCGGGTCGATCAGTAAGGCCTGGACCGCAACCCTAGCAATGATCTTGGTCGCGGACGGTGATCTCGAACTCGATGCACCGCTGGACGAGCACCTGGCCGAGCTGGACGATCTGGTCGGCCGGCTCACCCTGCGCCAGCTGCTCAGCCACACCAGCGGCTTCGCCGACATCCCTGAGCTGTGCACCCTGTCACCGGGGCGCTACGTGCGGGAGCACTGCCGGCGCCAAGACCTGGTCCTACCGCCCGACAGCGCTTTCTCCTACTCCAGCCGCAACTACGTCCTGACCGGCCATCTGATCGAAACGATCACAGGTATGAGCTGGTGGGAGGCGATGGAATCGATCCTGCTGCGGCCGCTCGGCGTCGATCCCGCCACGATCACGGACGCGCAGCGAGCACCCTACGCCCGCCCCATCGCCACCGGTCACTCGGTCAACACGGCCTTGGGTCGGATCCGGCCCGTGCAGCAGTCAATGGCACCCGCCGAGGCCCCGGCCGGGGCGCTGGCGATGAGTGCCGTCGATCTGGTGGCCCTGGGACTGATGCACATCGGGCAGGGTGTTCCCAACCTGCTCCCCGCCGCCGACGCGGAACGGATGCGGCAGGCCGTTCCCGGTGCCGATCCCTTCGGATTGGCCGACGGCTGGGGTCCCGGGCTGGCCGTGTTCCGGAACGGGACCACCGAATGGGTCGGCCACGACGGCAACGCGAACGGCACTTGTTGCTACCTGCGCATCGATCCGGCCGGCGGCTGGGTGGTAGCGCTTACCACAAACGCCAGCACGGGATCGTCCCTGTGGCAGGAGCTGCGTACTCGACTACGCCAGGCGAGCATCCCACTAGGAGCACATGGCGGTGACATCTCGCCACTAGGGCAGGGCGAACCCCCGGCGGAGTGCGTGGGTAGCTATTCCAACGGTCCGGCGGAGTGGCTCGTCACCGCCGACAACTGGGGCCTGTGCCTCGCGCGCGGCGGTGACCTCATCGCGCGGCTGGCCATCTCCAACGACATGAGCTTTGTGGTTCAGGATCTGGCATCAGGCCAGAGGCTGCACAGTGGGCGTTTCCTGCGCGACCCGATCACGAAGCAGATCGAGCTACTGCAGATCTTCGGCCGGACTGCCCGGCGACGGCCTCCCGCCGTGCCGGAACCTCGGTCGTCGGCCGACTCCCTGCGCCGCGCCTCAGCCTGACCACCCGGCCGGGGATCCATTCATTGCTGCGCCGTGTCCGCGGGATCGAGAAAAAGGTGTACTAGCCGATGTCTGTACCGAGCGGGAAGACCACCGTCCCGCACCGTTCGTCCCTTCAGGTTTCGTCCCTTCAGGTTTCGTCCCTTCAGGGATCGTCACAGCCGCCGTTCGCTGAACAACTCCGGTACTGGGCAGCAGAGCTGGACGGCGTGTCCGCTCCGGAGCTGCCGACCGATCACACGGTGGCTGACCAGCGCTCAGGCATCGGAGCACATACATTCGCTCTACCGAGGGACGTGACGGCGGGTCTGCTTACGTTGACCATCCAGCTCGACGTCACGCTGCTCGACCTCACAGTGGCCGCCTGCCAGGTCCTCCTGGCCCGCTACTCGGCCCAGGAGGACATCGCGGTGGCCACCCTGGCCCCGGGATCGGGCAATCCCGTACTGCTGCGGTCCCACTTGAGTGAGGCGACGCTGCTGCGGGATGTCCTGTCGGCGGTGCGTGCTACGGCGAGAGCCTCTTTCGCACACTCCGACATCCCGTTCGAGTACCTGACCGGCGAGCTGGACCTGGAACCGGAGATGGCGCGCGCGGCAGTGGTGTGTTCAGACCAGGTCCTGCCATTCCGTACCGACCTCACGGTACGCCTGGTCGAGCAGGGTTCTGAGTTGTCGGGCACCGAGCTGTCAGGCACTCTCGAGTACCGCTGTGACCTGTTCGCGGCCACCACGGTGGAGCGCCTGGCCGAGCACCTGACCAGGGTGCTCGCTGCCTTTAGCCGCACTCCCGAAGCGTCGCTAGGCACGGTCGACCTCGTGACCGAGCTAGAGCGTGCTCGGCTGCTGAGGGAGTGCAACGACACCGATCGCAACGTCCCCGCCACCGTGTTGCCACGGCTGTTCGAGGCTGCGGTGGCGCAGTTTCCGGACCTGCCGGCCGTCGTGGCTGAGGGCGGATCGGTCAGTTACGCAGAACTTGATGCACGGGCGAATCAACTGGCTTGGTTGTTACTCGCCCGGGGGATCGGGCCGGAGCAGGTGGTGGCCTTGGTGTTGCCCCGGTCGGTAGAGATGGTGGTGGCGCAGCTGGCGGTCACCAAGGCCGGGGGTGCATTCCTGCCGGTAGATCCGGCCTATCCGGCCGAGCGGCTCCAATTCATGGTGGCCGATTCCGGCGCACGCGTGATTCTGACCTACAGCGACATGCTGGCCTGTAGCACAGCAATCGCCGGTCTGGCTGATGGAACGGTCCCACTGGTGGTGGACGAGCCGGTAGTGCTCGCGGAACTGGGCGCGATGCCGGACCGGGCGCCCACCGATGCCGATCGGCGGGCACCGCTGTTGCTGACCCATCCGGCCTATGTGATTTACACCTCGGGGTCCACCGGGCGGCCCAAGGGGGTGGTGGTCACCCACACCGGGTTGGCGAGCTTCTCCGCCGCGGAGGTGGAGCGGTATGAGGTGGCGCCGGGGGATCGGGTGTTGCAGTTCTCCTCGCCCAGCTTCGACGCTTCGGTGTTGGAGCTGTGCATGTCGCTGCCGGTCGGGGCGGCGTTGGTGGTGCCCCCACCGGGTCCCTTGCTCGGGGAACAACTGGCGCGGGTGCTGGCCGATCAGCGGGTGACCCATGCGCTGATCCCGCCAGCCGCGCTGGCCACCGTGCCGGCGGCGGCCGCGGCACAGCTGACGTCGTTCCGGACGCTGATCGTGGGCGGGGACGTGTGTCCTCCGGAGCTGGTGGCCCGGTGGGCTCCGGGCCGGCGAATGATCAATTCTTACGGACCGACCGAGTCGACGGTGGTAGCGACCTGGAGCGAGCCGCTGAGCGCCGCGGACGGCGCGCCGATCGGGACACCGATCGCCAATACCCGGGTATACGTCCTGGACCGGGCCTTGCACCCGGTGCCGGTCGGTGTGGTCGGTGAGCTGTACATCGCGGGAGTCGGGCTGGCCCGCGGATATCTGGGGCGGCCGGGATTGACCGCCGAACGGTTCGTGGCGAATCCCGTTGTCGGCTGGGGCGCTCGGATGTACCGCACCGGGGATCTGGTGCGCTGGGGCTTCGACGGCCAGCTGTGGTTCGTGGGGCGGGCCGACGAGCAGATCAAGATCCGGGGTTTCCGGATCGAACCCGGTGAGATCGAGACGGTGCTGCAGACCCACCCCGATATAGACCGGGCGGTGGTCGTCGCTCGTGAGGATCAGCCCGGCCTGCCCCGGCTGGTGGCCTACCTGGTCGCCGCCCCTGGTCGAACTCCGGCAGTGGAGCAGCTTCGCGCTGCGCTGGCTCAGAGGTTGCCCACCTACATGACGCCCGCGGCGTTCGTGCTCCTCGACGCGCTGCCCCTGAGCGTGCACGGCAAGCTCGACCGCCGCGCCCTGCCCGCGCCGCCCACTGACCGCGGCGTGCCCGCCGACTCGGTGGCCGCCCGCACCGAGACCGAGCGGGTAGTCACCCGGATCTGGGCCGACGTGCTCGGAGTGCGCACCGTCGGCGTGCAGGACGACTTCTTCGCGCTCGGCGGCGACTCGATCATGGCTTTCCGGGTGCTGTCCCGGATCCGGGTGGCTCTCGGAGCGGACCTGCCGGTCCGCGCACTGTTCGAGGCACCGACCGTGGCCGGGCTCGCGGAGTGCCTGCCGGCCGCTCGGCAGGTTGCCCCTGCCCTACCGATTCCCCCGTTGTCGCGTGAGCGGCCACTGCCGCTGTCTCCCGCTCAGCAGCGGCTGTGGGTTCTCGACGACGTGTCGGCCGGGGGCACCGAGTACAACACCGGCATCGGGCTGCGGTTGTCCGGCGCGCTGGACCCCGCTGCGTTGCGGACAGCGCTGGCGGGGTTGGTGCACCACCACGAGTCGCTGCGGACGACCTTCGAGACGGTGGACGGCGACGGCGTCGCGCACATCGCCCCGCGCGGGGAGATCCCGCTGGAGGTGCTGGACCTGTCCGGCGACGACGCGGTGCAGCAAGCGGTGGCGCAGTTCCTGAGTAGTCCGTTCAACCTGCGGCGCGGTCCGTTGACCCGGGCGTTGCTGGTCTGCCTCGCTACCGATGACCACGTGTTGGTGCTCAGCCAGCACCACATCATCACCGATGGCGCCTCGGTCCGGCTGCTGGTGGACGAGCTGGTCGAGCGGTACGCCGCTGCCGTGAGTGGGTTCTCAGTCCGGTTGCCGGAGCTGGCTATCCAGTACGCCGACATCGCCGGGTGGCAGCGCGAGCAGCTGTCCGGTCCGGCTCTGCAGCCACACCTGGACTACTGGCGGCGCCAGCTGGCCGGGCTGGAGGTGCTCGAACTGCCCACCGACCGGCCTCGGCCCCACCTCCGCACGGCCTCCGGTGCAGTACACCGTCAGGACCTGCCGGCCGAGCTGGTTCGGGATCTGACGAGCTTGGGGCAGACCCGCGGTGCGACTCTGTTCATGACGTTGACGGCCGCGGTGCAGGTGCTGCTGTCGCGGTACGCCAACCAACGCGACGTGGCCGTGGGCACCGTCACGTCCGGACGTCACCGTGCGGAGCTGGAGAACCTCGTTGGATTCTTCGTCAACACCGTCGTCTTGCGCTCCACAGTGGAGGGTACGCGGACGTTCGAGGAATTCCTGGCTGACGTCCGGGAGACGGTGCTGGATGCGTTCAACCACGACGAGGTGCCCTTCGACCGTCTGGTCGAGGACCTCCAACCGCAGCGGGACGCCAGTCGCACGCCGCTGGTGCAGGCGCTGGTCGTGCTGCAGAGCGAGATGGTGCACCCGCGCGAGGCCGGCGGATTGTGGATCACTGAGCACGATCTGCCACGCCCGTCCGCCCGGTTCGACCTGCTCGTGGAGTTCTTGCCGCGGAACGACTCGCTGAACCTGACGATCGAGTACAACACCGACCTTTTCGATCCAGCCACCATCGCCCGGATAGCCGGAAACCTGCGGCTGTTACTGGACGCCATCGTCGCCGATCCCAGTCGGCCGCTGTGGGAGCTTCCGCTGCTGACCCAAGCTGAGCGACACCGGGTGTTGGTGGAGTGGAACGGCGCCGCGCACGAGATTCGTGAGGCTGCGTTGCCGGTGGTGTTCGCCGAACAGGTGTCGCGAACACCGGAGACCGTTGCGGTGGTGGCCGATGGAGTGTCGTGGAGTTATGCCGAGTTGAATGCGCGGGCAAATCGATTGGCGCATCGGCTGATTCGGCTGGGGGTAGCCGCGGAGCATCCGGTGGGCGTGCTGATGGAGCGCTCGACTGGTCTGGTTGTGGCCGAGTTGGCGGTGGTCAAGGCGGGTGGGGCGTATGTGCCGCTGGATTTGCGTGCCCCGGCCCAGCGGATGGCTTCGGTATTGGCTCAGGCTGGTGTGTCGGTGTTGTTGACCGACCGGCACTGGCAGGCCACCGCGGATTCCATTCATGGTGGGCATGTTCTGTTAGTTGATGACGGTTCGCTGTCCGGTGAGCCGGGCGGTGATTCTCATGTTGGGGATCCTGGCGTGGTGGTGAATCCGGAGCAGTTGGCTTATGTGATGTACACCTCGGGTTCCACCGGGGTGCCCAAGGGTGTGGCGGTGGCGCACCGGGATGTGGTGGCGCTGGCATACGCCCGGTGTTTCGACGGTGGTGGCCATGAGCGGGTGTTGGTGCACTCGTCGTCGGCGTTTGATGCCTCGACTTATGAGCTGTGGGTGCCGTTGTTGCGGGGCGCTCAGGTGGTGGTGGCCCCACCGGATGAGGTCGACGTCGAGGTCTTGCGCAAGGAGATCATCGAGCATCGGGTGACTGGGTTGTGGTTGACCGCGGGATTGTTCGCGCTGATCGCCCAGGATGCGCCGGAGTGCCTAGCCGGTGTCCGCGAGGTATGGACCGGCGGTGATGTGGTGGCCGCGGCCGCGGTGCGCCGGGTGCTGGCGGCCTGCCCGGACGTGGTCGTGGTGGATGGCTACGGACCCACCGAGACCACGACGTTTGCCAGCTGTTACCCGATGACCGACAGCGGCTCGGTGCCCGAGGTGGTGCCGATCGGCACGCCGCTGGACAACATGCGGGTCTATGTCCTGGACACTGACCTGCAATTGGTGCCGCCAGAACGGCCCGGCGAGTTGTATCTGGCCGGTGCCGGGTTGGCCCGAGGATATTGGGATCGCCCGGGTCTGACCGCCCAGCGGTTTGTCGCCAACCCCTTCGGGTGTGCGGGTGAACGGATGTATCGCACCGGGGACCTGGTGCGTTGGAGCGCCGATGGCCAGTTGGTGTTCGTCGGCCGGGCCGACGAACAGGTCAAGATCCGCGGGTTCCGGATCGAGCCCGGTGAAATCGAGTCCGTCCTGGCGGCCCATCCCCACGTCGCGCACGCCGCGGTCGTCGTCACCCACACCACCGGCACCAAGCGCCTGGTGGCCTATGTCGTGGCTGACGGACCGCTGGATGCAGCGCAGTTGCGGGCACATGCGGCGGCGGTGTTGCCCGACTACATGCTGCCCTCAGCGCTGGTGCTGCTCGACGAACTACCACTGAACTCCAACGGCAAACTCGACCGGCATGCCCTACCCGATCCCCAGTGGGCCAGCGACCACACCACAACCTACGTAGCCCCCCGCACCGACACCGAAGCACTGGTTGCCAGCATCTGGACCGAGGTACTCGGAGTCGAGCAAGTCGGAATCCACGACAACTTCTTCCAACTCGGTGGCGACTCGATCCTGAGCATCAAGATAGTGGCCCGCGCCGCCCAAGCCGGCCTGCGTCTGCGGTCCCGAGACATCTTCGTGCACCAGACTGTCGCGGCCCTGGCCCCGAACGTCACCGCGGTGGAAATCGAACCGGTCGAGCAGGGGCCGGTGACCGGTGCGG
The DNA here is from genome assembly GCA_050700255.1 of Pseudonocardiaceae bacterium. Taxonomy (GTDB): domain Bacteria; phylum Actinomycetota; class Actinomycetes; order Mycobacteriales; family Pseudonocardiaceae. Next base: position 4,659 of record JBOHGX010000278.1, on the reverse strand, counting down.
TGCCGCTGACCCCGATCCAGAGCTGGTTGTTCGACACCCAGACGATGTCACCGGGGCACTTCCACCAGTCGCTGAGTCTGGAGCTCGCCGACGGTGTCGACGAGGCCGCACTGCGCACCGCGCTGGCGACGCTCCTCGAGCACCACGACGCGCTGCGGATGCGGTTCGAGCGGCTCGACGGCAGGTGGTGTCAGCGCAACGCGCCGGTGGAGTCGGTCGAGGTGCTGCGCCGGGTCGACCTGTCCCCACTAGACGGCGACCGGCGAATCGTGATGGCAGAAGCTCTGCATGATATCCAGGCCGGCCTCGATCTGGGCAGCGGCCCGCTGCTGGCGGCAGTGGTGTTCGAGCTAGGTCACGGGCAGCGGCCGGTGTTGGCGCTCACGGTGCACCACCTGGTGGTCGACGGCGTGTCCTGGCGGATCCTCCTGGAGGATCTGGTCACGGCGTATCGCGCCGCGTGTGGTGATCCGACGGCCCGATTGGCGCCCAAGACCACATCGTTTCGGCAGTGGGCGTTGCGGCTGAGCGAGCAGGCCGGCGCGGGACGGTTCGACGACGAGCTGGACTACTGGGGCGGCCTTGCCCAGGGTGCCGGTGCGGTGTTGCCAACCGACGGGGCGGGACCTAACACGGTGGCCTCGGTTCGCTCAGTGAGTGTAGGGCTGGACACCCAGGAGACCCAGGCGCTGTTGCAGCAGGTACCCGAGGTCTATCGCACCCAGATCAACGACGTGCTACTGGCCGCGTTGGGCCGGGTGCTGGGTGGCTGGACCGGGCACGAGCAGGTCCTGGTGGACCTGGAGGGCCACGGCCGGGAGGAGCTGTTCGACGGGGTGGATCTGTCCCGGACGGTGGGCTGGTTCACCACTGTGTTCCCGGTCGCTGTGCCCGCCGGATCGGGCCGGGACTGGGGGACCCAGCTAACTGCGGTCAAGGAACACCTGCGCGCCATCCCCGGCCGTGGGCTGGGCTACGGCGCCCTGCGCCACCTCACCGACGACGACACTGCTGCCGGTCTGACCTCAGCCGCCCCTCAGATCAGCGTCAACTACCTGGGGCACTTGGATCTGCTCGCGGGCGGCGAGGGCCTCTATCAGGCGGTGTCCGAGCAGCTGCAGTTGGACGAGGATCCCCGCGCCGAGCGGCCCAACGTCCTGGAGGTCGTCGGCAGGCTCGAGCGCAACCGCCTGGAATTCACCTGGTTCTACTCCGAGCACCTGCACCGGCGCCCCACAGTCAGCGCCCTGGCCGACGAACTGCTCACCGCCCTGAAGCAGATCATCGCCCACTGCACCCAGCCCGGCGCCGGGGGACGCAGCCCGTCCGACTTCCCGCTGGCCCGTCTCGACCAGGCCAGCGTGGACCGTCTGGCCGGCGACGGTCGTGGCGTCGAGGACATCTACCCGCTGACCCCCACCCAGGCCGGCATGGTCTTCCACGCGTTGTCTCAAGCAGACCAGGGCGTCTACTTCGAGCAGGTGGCCTTCGTGGTCGAGGGCGTTGCCGACCCTCGGCAGCTCGGTGCGGCCTGGCAGCAGGTCATGGACCGGACGCCGGTGTTGCGCAGCAGACTTGCCTGGGACGGGTTGGCTGAGCCGGTGCAGGTGGTGCACCGCGAGGTGAGCCTGCCGGTCAGCTACCTGGACTGGACGCTGCTGTCTGAAGCCGCGCGGCGGGAAGAACTACGGACGTGGCTCGACCGGGACCGCGCGGCGGGTCTGGACTTGACCGCGGCCCCGCTGCTGCGGGTGATGCTGGCGCGGCTGTCCGACATCGAGGTCCAGGTGGTGTGGACCTTCCATCACGTGCTGCTCGACGGGTGGAGCGTTTTCCAGGTGCTCTCCGACGTGTTCGCCTGCCATGCCGAGCTCCGGCGTCGTGGTCCGGAGACCACCGAGGCCGATCTCCCACTGGTGACCCGGCGTCCATTCCGGGACTACCTGCAGTGGCTGCGCGCAGCCGACCGGCGCGAGCCCGAGCAGTACTGGCGCCGGGTGCTGGCCGGGCTATCCGAGCCCACCGCCCTGCCGTACGACCGCCCACCCGTGGACGCCTATCGCGCCGCGTCCAGCGCGACGGTCCGGGTCGCGCTGTCCAGCGAGCAGTCCCACCAGCTCCGCGACGCTGCCCGGCAGCACGGGTTGACGGTGAACACGGTGCTGCAGGGGGCGTGGGCCCTGCTGTTGTCGCGCTACAGCGGCCAGCGCGATGTGGTGTTCGGCACGACGGTGTCGGGCCGGCCGGCCGAGCTGGCCGGTGTGGGGTCGATGATCGGCATGTTCATCAACACCGTTCCCACCCGCGTGCACATTGACGAGAGCAAAGATGTCCTGTCCTGGCTTCGGACACTGCAGACCGAGCAGACTGAGGCGCGACGGTATGACATCTTCCCGCTCAGCCAATTGCAGTCCTGGAGTGACCTACCCGCCGAGGTAGGCCTGTTCGACAGCATCGTGGTGTTCGAGAACTATCCGATCGATGGCGAGGCCGCCGCCACGCATGGTCTGCGACTGCGCGAGCTGACGGCTATCGAGATCACCAACTATCCGTTGAGCGTTGTGGTGATTCCCGGTGAGCGATTGTCGATCGGACTGGATTATGACCCGGCAATATTCGACGCGCCGACAATCGAGCACATGGCGGATCACCTGATACATGTTCTGGATGTGCTCGTCGAGGATCCCACGGTTGCGCTGGATCGGATCGACATTCTCCCCGAGGCGCAGCGCCATCAGTGGGGATTGATCCACCGTAAAGAGCCGACCGTACGGGAATGGAGCGCCGGTCCGAGTATCGGTTACGTGCCACCCAGCACTGACACGGAACGAGTCCTGGCCGAGATGTGGGCTGACGTGCTTACCGTGGACAAGGTCGGCGTCGGGGACGACTTCTTCCAACTCGGGGGCGACTCCATCAGTAGCCTGCACATCACCACCCGAATCAAGACGGCATTCGACGTCACCCTGACGCCGCGAGACGTCCTGACTGCTCGCACGGTATCCGCGCTGGCCGAGGCGGTCGAAGAAGCGATCCTGCGGGAATTCGAACATGTTGCCTTCGGTGACGGCAACGACGATCAGTTGTTGTAAGGAGAAGGAAACTATGCCGTCATCGAAAGAGAGTCGGATCTCCGCGCTACCTGCTCATCTGCAAGAGGTTCTGCGTCGTCGTCTGGCCGGCCAGGGACAGCGGTTCGACACAATTACGCCGGTCGGCCGCACCGAGCCGCTACCGATGTCTTTCTCTCAGCAACGGTTGTGGTTCCTGAACGAGTTTCAATCAGGAGGGACCCAGACCGGAGAGGAGTACAACAGTGGGCTCGCGCTGCGCCTGCAAGGTCGACTGCAGATGCCGGCGTTGACGGCGGCGGTGCGCCAACTGGTGGCCCGACACGAGTCGTTACGGACCACCTTCGACGAGGTGGAGGGCAAGGGAACGCAAATCGTGCACCCGGTGGTCGACCTGGCGGTGCCGGTGATCGAGCTAGCTGGGGCGACCGCCCCGACGGACGCTGCGCTGGACGAGGTGCTCTCCACGGAGTTCGGCCGTCCTTTCGACCTGCGGCGTGGACCGCTGTTCCGGGTGCTGCTGGTCCGCCTGGCCGACGACGAGCACGTGTTGCTGCTCGCCGCGCACCACATCGTTACTGACGGCGCCTCACTGGACGTGCTGGTCGAAGAGCTGGCCGTGATGTACGCCGCCGCCAGCCAGGGGCGGGAGTCAGACCTGCCCGCACCAGCCCTGCACTACGCCGACTTCGCCAGCTGGCAGCGCAACCGGCTGTCCGGCCCAGCGATGGACGGTGAGCTCGACTACTGGACACGTCAGCTAGCGGGGTTGTCCCTCCTCGAGTTGCCGACCGATCGGCCGCGGCCGGCGATGCGCACTTCCGCGGGCGCGATGCAGGAGTTCATGGTGCCGGCCGAGGTCGCCGCCCGGCTCGGCCAGCTCGCCCGCGCCCACGGCACCACCCTGTTCACCGCCTTGGTGGCGGCATGTCAGGTGTTGTTCGCTCGTTGGTCGGGCCAGGACGACATCGCGGTCGGCACGGTCGTCTCCGGCCGTAACCGGCCGGAGCTGGAGCGACTGGTCGGTTTCTTCGTCAACACGCTGGTGCTGCGCACCCCGATCGACCGGACGCAGACCTTCACCGAGTTCCTCGGTACCGTGAGCCAGACCGTATTCGACGCTCTTGCCCACCAGGACGTGCCCTTCGAGCGACTGGTCGACGCGGTGCGGCCCGAGCGGGACCTCAGCCGCAACCCGCTATTCGACGTCATGGTGCTCATGCACGACGAGCAGCGGACTCCGCAAACGTTCGGCGAACTGCGCGTCGAGACCGTGGATATCTCCGGCCACACCGCAGCCTTCGACCTCAAGTGCGAATTCCAGGTGGTGGCTGGGGAGCTTCGTGGTGCACTGACCTACAACACTGATTTGTTTGATGCCGTGACCATTGAGCGGATGGTTGGGCATTTGTTGGTGTTGTTGGGTGGGATCGCGGCGGATCCGGATCGGTTGGTGGCTGGTCTTCCGTTGTTGACTGTGGTTGAGCGTGATCGGGTGTTGGTTCAGTGGAATGACACTGCGCGGGTGGTGCCGGCGGTGGTGTGGTCGGAGTTGTTCCAGGCTCAGGTGGCGCGGGCCCCGGAGTCG
>JBOHGX010000277.1:0-4975 GCA_050700255.1 Pseudonocardiaceae bacterium | reverse complement strand
GCGATGGGCGGCTCGGCCAGCGAGGAGTTCCTCGCCGAAGCCGACACCGGCGAGGACACCTTTGTGCGCAGCACCGAGTCCGGCTACGCAGCCAATGTGGAGGCGGTCACCACCCCGGCACCACCGGAGCTGCCCCTCGACGGCCTGCCGCCGGCCCAGATCCTGCATACCCCTGCCACTCCGACTATCGACACGCTGGTTGACCACCTCAACGCGGCAGGCTTGGGTCGCACCTTCAGCGCCACGGACACCCTGAAGAACGTCATGATCAAGACCCGGCCACCCGGCACGCAGGACTGCTGGGCTCTGCTCGGTATCGGGGTTCCCGGCGACCGCGAGATCGACATGAAGCGGCTGGCGGCCGCAGTGTATCCGGCCGAGATCGCACTGCTCGACGACGCTGACCTCGCCGCGCACCAGTTTCTGGTCAAGGGCTACATCGGGCCGAGAGCGCTGGCGGCGAACGGGGTGCGGTACCTCGTCGATCCGCGAGTCGTGCCGGGCACGGCCTGGGCGACCGGCGCGGACCGGCCCGACCACCACGTCGTCGATCTGCTCTGCGGCCGGGACTTCTTCCCCGACGGCACGATCGAGGCGGCACAGGTCCGCCCGGGCGACCCGTCACCCGACGGCGCGGGCACCCTCGTCGCCGCCAGGGGCATCGAAATCGGCCACATCTTCCAGCTCGGCCGCAAGTTCGCCGACGCCTTCGGCTTGGACGCGCTGGGGCCCGACGGCAAGCCGATCCGGATCACCATGGGTTCCTACGGCATCGGCATCTCCCGGCTGGTCGGCGCGATCGCCGAGCAGAGCCACGACGCGCGCGGCCTGATCTGGCCACGCGAGGTCGCCCCAGCCGACGTGCACGTCGTGATCGCGGGTAAGGACGGCACAGTCTGTGCCGCAGGCGAGCGGCTGGCCGCGGAGCTGAATGGGTCCGGCCTACGAGTGATCCTCGATGACCGAATTGCTACCCCTGGTGTGAAGTTCACTGACGCCGAGCTGATCGGTGTGCCGACCATCCTCGTGGTCGGACGCGGCCTGTCATCGGGTGTCGTCGAGGTCAAGGATAGGGCCACCGGAGAACGCACCGAGGTACCGGTAGACGCCGTGGTGAGACAACTGGTTGAGCTGTGCCGTAGGTATCGTCACGCCGGCGTAACTTCGGATTAGCCGGGGAGAAAGCTCAACCGGATCGTGCGGACCGGGTTGTCGATGTTGGTATCCACCAGGCAGACCGACTGCCAGGTGCCCAGTGCGAGTTGCCCGCCGAGCACCGGCACGCTGGCGTAGGGCGGCAGCAACGCGGGTAGTAAGTGGTCCCGGCCATGCCCTGGAGAACCATGCCGGTGGCGCCACCGTCCGTCGGCGGGCAGCAGCTCATGCAGCGCGGCGAGCAGATCGGTGTCGCTGCCCGCCCCGGTCTCGATCACCGCGAGGCCGGCGGTGGCATGCGGCACCCACACATGCAGCAGGCCGTCGCGGGCGCCCACCTGGTGGAGGAACGCTCGGCATTCCGTGGTGAGGTCGCGCACCTGCTCCTGTGAGCCGGTCTGGATCTGGAGTTCCTCGGTGTGCACGCCGACGACGGTACGGCGGTTTACGGTGCGCCTGGAAACGGCACCGTCAGCGGGGTGATACCCGCGACGGCGCGCCAGCGGGTTGCCCGGACGGCGGCCTGGGTCAGTGCGTCCAGCGCGGCGGTGCGCAGGACCGGATCGGCAGGGCTGCGCTCGAGTACCGAGCGCCAGGCCGCGGCCGCGTCGGTCTCCGCGGTGATCACCAGCCGCAGCGCTGACGCGGCGTCGGTGACCGGTTCCGGAGTGAGGTAACCCGGCTCGGCGGGCACCGGCTGCGTGTCTGCGTCGATCAGCGTCCGCTCGGTGGCATCGCGCCGAGCCTGGTGCGCGCCAGCCGCCTCGTGGAGCTGACCGGACAACTCATCCGGCACGAACGCCCCGGCCAGCCCGTAAACCCACACTGCCGCATGCTCGGCCGCCAACGCAGCCTGCAGCGCATCCACCGGCACGTCCCTCATCCCGATCGAGCCCCATGATCGAACGCCATACGGAGACTTATCGCGGTCATAACGGACCTGATCACTGCGATAAGTCTCCATATGGCGGGAACGACGGGAGGTCATGGGAGGATTGCGGCGTGGGTTGCGCAGCAGGCGGCCACCGACGCCAGCAGCGCTGCGCGGTAGCCGGGCAGCGTCGCCACCAGCTGCGATGCCTCGTCCTGGGCTGAGCGCACCGCCTGAAGCAGAGCGGCGCGAGCGCTGGCCAGATCAGCAACGGCCGGTGGTGGCGAAGGTGCGGGCGGGGCTGATGGGGCGATGCTGCTGGTAACCGTCGCCGGCCGGACCCGGCGCAGCTCGGTGCGAAGTGTGATCGCGTGCGCCATTCGATCTGCGGCGAGTGCCGTGGCCGCGGTCACCAAGGCGGGCTGACCCTGCGCCTGGTTTGCGATCTCGGCGGCTGTCTGGGCCACCGCCTGTGCTAGGACCGAGTCGGCCTCGGCGCGCCGGGCTGGTTGCTCCAGGGGGTCCGGTTCCTCGGGCGCTGCCGGTGTTGATCCAGTGCACCCGGCCAGCACGGCCGGGCCGGCGGCGAGCAGCGCGGCCCCGGCGCCCAGCATGCGGCGCCGGCTGTGGCGAGGTCCGGGCACGATCGGCAATCCTGCCAGCCTCCTGATCCGCCCGTGCGCAGCACCGTGATCCATTTGGCGCAGATAGTTCCCGCGACGCGATACCCTGGGTGATCCCGGGGCGCGCCCCCGCGCTGGTCGTCGCCCGCATCGCCACATCGACAGACAGACAGTCACTCCCAGGCAGGAGGCCATGGTGACCACTGAACCCGCGAACTCCGACTCAGCGGTCGAGTCGGTGGTGCGCGACGCGGTGGTCGGCACCGGGTTTGAGCTTGAGGATCTGGAGGAAGTACGCGCAGGCCAGCGCTGGCTGGTTCGCGTGATCATCGATTCGGACGCGGGCGTCGGACTGGACGACATCGCCACGGTCAGCCGTGCGGTATCCCAGGCGCTGGACGGCTGCGACGAGCTGCTCGGGGGGCCCTACACCCTTGAGGTGACCTCGCCAGGGGTGGATCGGCCACTGACCCAGCCGCGGCACTGGCGGCGTAACCGGCTGCGGCTGGTCCGGGTGGTGCAGGCAGAGGGTGCGGAGCTGGTCGGCCGGATCGGGGACTGCGACGACGAGGGCGTCACGCTGCTGGTGTCAGGAGCCCTTCGCCGGGTGCGCTATGCGCAGCTGCGCCGCGCGGTGGTGGAAGTGGAATTCCGCCCGCCGCCCGCCGCCGAGCTCGCTGCGCTCGACGGCGCGAGACGGCAGGATTTGGAGGAACGGTGAACGTCGACATCGCCGCGCTGCGCGCCATTGAACGGGACAAGGACATCTCCTTCGAGACGGTGCTCGAAGCCATTGAGACGGCATTGCTCACCGCGTACAAGCACACCGACGGTCACCAACCGCACGTACGGATCGATGTCGACCGTAAGACCGGCCTGGTCCGGGTGCTGGCGCAGGAGCTCGATGACGACGGGAGCGTTCGCCACGAGTGGGACGACACCCCCGAGGGATTCGGCCGGATCGCAGCTACCACGGCGCGCCAGGTGATCCTGCAGCGGCTACGCGACGCCGAGCACGAGCGCACCTTCGGCGAGTTCTCAGCCAAGGAGGGTGAGATCGTGGCCGGCGTCGTGCAGCGTGACGCCAGGGCGAACGCCCGTGGTGTGGTAGTGGTCAAGATCGGCGATATCGAGGGCGTGATCCCGCCGGTGGAGCAGGCGCCGAGGGAGACCTACCGGCACGGCGAGCGGATCAAGTGCTATGTGGTAGGCGTGTCCCGGGGCCTGCGCGGCCCGCAGATCACGTTGTCTCGGACGCATCCCAACCTGGTACGCCGGCTGTTCGCTCTGGAGGTTCCAGAGATCGCCGACGGCACCGTGGAGATCCCCGCGGTGGCCAGGGAAGCCGGGCACCGCTCCAAGATCGCGGTGCGGTCGACCGTCCAGGGAGTCAACGGCAAGGGCGCGTGCATTGGGCCGATGGGCCAGCGGGTCCGCAACGTGATGAGCGAGTTGGGCGGCGAGAAAATCGACATCATCGATCATTCGGACGATCCAGCGACGTTCGTGGGCAACGCCCTGTCTCCGGCGAAGGTCATCTCTGTGCAGGTCGTGGACGCCCGAGCCAAAACGGCCCGGGTCGTCGTCCCGGACTTCCAGCTGTCGCTGGCGATCGGTAAAGAAGGCCAGAATGCCCGGCTGGCTGCCCGGCTGACTGGATGGAAGATCGACATTCGGAGCGATGCGGAGCCGGTGGTGTCCCCAACAGCCCGCGCCCAGCACCCGGCACCGCACACCGAGGTGCCGGTGACCAATGCCGGTTCTCCACCGGCCGCCGGTGCGCGCTAGAATTGTGATGGCCCGCCGTCGGGGGACGGTCTACGCCTGCCCGGACGAGATCCGGCACCGCCGCCGCGAGCGGCCCGCCGAGCCTATCCGGACCTGCGTAGGTTGCCGGACCAGGGCGGCGGCTTCTGGATTGCTGCGCGTGGTGGCGGTGGACGAGACTCTGGTCCCGGACCCGCGGCGTCGGCATCCCGGTCGGGGCGCGTGGATGCACCCCGACATCGGGTGTCTGCGTCTCGCCGAGCGGCGCCGGGCTTTCCCGCGTGCGTTACGCGTGGGAACGCTCGACACCGCCGCGGTGCACGCCTACCTCACTCAGCCGTCCGGAGACACCATCGGTCCTCGGTTCGCCGGGGGCACACCCGACTCCCGGAATCACCCGGGCGCCCGGTCAACGTAGAGAGCAGGTCGATCCGACATGTACCCGCAGCCGTGAAGCTCTGACAGCGATGGACATGCGTTAGTAACGGGGTCGAGCGGGATTGCCGCCGGCTCCATCAGTGAGGAGAGCAGTGGCAGGCAAGGCCCGCGTGCACGAGCT
>JBOHGX010000276.1:0-6046 GCA_050700255.1 Pseudonocardiaceae bacterium | reverse complement strand
TCGGTCAGGCGGGTCTCGTCTTCGACGACGAGGACCACGCGATCGGTCCAGCGGGTCCGGTATCGCTCGTCGTCGAGCAGCAGGCCAGCCAGCGTGCGGCGCAAGGTCGAGCTGCCGCTCCGGCGCAGATGGTTCGACGTAAGTCGGAAGCGCAGCTTTGTCGCGATGCCGACGTACAGCAGGCGCAGGTCTGGCATCGATGGATGCGGCGGCCCGACCAGCGCGGGCAGGGTCGTCGGAGGCGCCCACCAGGCGTACAGTCCGGCGACCGCCGGAGCGCGGGTGCGGACGTCGGTCGTGGCGACCGGGTCGGCGACGAGCTCGCCGATAACATTATCCAGGTTCGGGGGAGCGGCAGCCATGCCGACAGTCTGCCGTCCGGCACCGACATCCTCCGACGCGAACCGTCCCGCGCGAGGCTCAGGAAGGAACCGCGAGCATCGGTACGGCCGGGTACAGGACGACACGAAGCGGCACCACGACCAACCGGAATAGTGGCGGCCGGTCCCCGCTCGCACCCGTAACCCACGTTCACCAACTTGTTGGATCCCCGGTAGGAGATCGTGATCGGCAGCCGTGATCTTCAGCGTGGCCGCGCCTACGCTGCTTCTATGGCTGAAGCGCGCGGCGGGTGGCGGAATTTCGGCGAGAAGACGATCTATGACAACCGGTGGGTGCGGCTGGGTTTGGTTGATGTGGAGGCGCCCAACGGTGAGCGGTGGGACTACCACGTGGTGCACCTGGGTCGGATAGCGGTGGCGCTCATTGTGGATGATCAGGACCGGGCGTTGATGTCGTGGCGGTATCGGTTCATCCCGGAGCAGTGGGGGTATGAGCTGCTTGGCGGACTCGTTGATGCGGGTGAGGATGCAGTGGCAACGGCCGCGCGGGAGGCGGAGGAGGAGAGCGGGTGGCGTCCGGTGGGGGAGCCGGAGCATCTGGTGAGTTTTGAGCCGCTGCCCGGGCAGGCCACGGCGCCGGTCGAAGTCTTCTTATGGCGGGGGGCCGAGCGGATCGGGGAGCCGACGGACACAGAGGAGCGCGGGCAGGTGGAGTGGGTGCCGTTGTCGCGGGTGCCGGAGCTGGCGCAGCGGCAGGAACTGCAGGGGTCGGGGACGCTGGTCGGGTTGCTGTACTACCTGGCGTCACGCGGCCGTGCCGCTGCCGGATAGGACAAGTCGGCTCAGCCGCCGTTGTTGCCGGTCGGATTTGATCTGCGCGGCGAGACGACGAGCCTGCCGGGCGTAGGTGAGGGCGGCGTCCCGGTCGCCAGCGGCGGCGTGTGCATAAGCGAGATCGACAAGCAGGCCAATGCGCGCCCGGACGAAGTCCGCTGGCAGGCGAGCGAGGGCGGTGGTGAGTTGGTCGATCGCTTCGGTTGCGCCAATGCGGGCCAGCGCGTGGCCGCGCCAGCGGTCGAGGAGTGCGTCGGCGAGGAACAGGAACGGCAGCGCGGGGTCGACAGGGTCGGCCGGGAGCAGGTCGATAGCGGTGTCGAAGGCTCGCCGGGCGTCATCGGCGTGCCGGCAGCGGCGAGGGTCTCGCCATGTGCGGAGGCAAGCCAGGCGCTCAATAGGGGCGTGGCTGTGCCGCGGGCGCTGTGGCGAGCGTGGGCGAGTTGGTCAACGGCGGCGGTGACCTCATCGAGGTCTACGAGCACGAAGGCTTGTTCGGCAGTGGCGTGGGCGAGCAGGGCAGGGGATTCGGCTTCGCGGGCGGCGGCTTTGGCGCGTTCGTAGTGGGTCCAGGCTTGGCCGACGGCCTCGTGGCAAAACTAGATCTCAGGTGGTCCCTTACTCGTGGCAGACGACAGCTGGCCCGCTTGAACGGGGGGCCCCGGTTCCCGCATTAGCTGCGGAGTTAGTTGACCCGGATGGTGCCCACACCCGCGCGGATGGCCACGGGGTAGCGGCACTCGTGCAAGGGTTCGTGCAATGAACTACAGGATGGTGTGGCAACTGGTGAAGGCGCTGACCAGGGAAGACGTGACGAGGCGATACCAAAGAAAGGCCTGATCGGCTGCTGTACCGGCCTCTCAAGGCGGTAGCGCGGGTTCAAATCCCGTCGGGGCTACACATTTGGCTTGCGGAGATGAAGGAAGAGCCTGAGAGGTCAGTCGCCGGCGGCCGACCAGCTCGACCAGCGTATGACGTCGATCGCTACCACGGGACCACATGGTGGCTGATCACGGTACTGCGGATAGCGCGCCATCAGCCGCGTAATGGCGAGACGGCCCTCGGGGTCGTCGGTGGCAAGGAGCCGGCCCGTACCGTCGGCCCGCACCCACCACAGCGCGCGCCAGTCGTCCTCGTAGTGGTCCACGACGACGGCGACGCGCGGATTGGCCGTGATATTGGCGAGCCGGCGCATTGATGGAGAACGCTTGGGCTTCGCGTCGATGGCGCTGTAAACCGTGTCACCGGAATATTTCTTTCCGGCATATGCCACACCGGCATCCGTCCCGCTCGCCAGAACGAAGGTCATCGGAACGACGTGCGGGTGGCCGTTGCCGTCCGCGGTTGCCAGCCGGGCGACCCGGGCCTCCGCGAAGCGTCGGCGAGCGTCGTCGTCAGTCATCCGTCTATGAACCGGCTGATCGCGTTCTCCCACTGATCCAGGGCCCGCTCCACGGTGCTGCGAGGTCCGGACGGCAGCCAGTGGCTGGCCCGCCGGACTCCGGCTCGCTCCATGCGTTCCAGCACGGCGGGATCGCGCAGCGTAGACAGCATGTGCACGTCGATCGGGCGGTCCGCACGCGAGCGTAGCTCGTCGATGCGGTCGAAGATTCCCTCGTCGCCGCGGTAGTTCGGGAACCACGCGTCACCAAATGCCAGTACTCGATCCAGGACGGTCGGTCCGTCGCCGCCGACGAGTACAGGGGGGTGCGGCCGCTGCACCGGCTTGGGGTACGACCAGATGCGTTCGAAGTGGACGAAATCGCCGGAGTAGCTGGCCTCGTGCTGGGTCCAGATCACCTGCATCGCCTCGACACGTTCCTGGAGCACCTTCATCCGCTGACCCGGGTCCGTGCCGTGGTGGCGCATCTCCTCACGGTTCCAGCCGGCGCCGACGCCGAACTCGAACCGGCCGCCAGACAGGTGATCCAGGCTGGCCACCTCTTTGGCGGTGATGATGGGGTCGCGTTCGACGACGAGGCAGATGCCACTGCCGACACGCAGTGTCGATGTCGTGGCAGCGGCGGCCATCAGCGCCACGAAGAGGTCATGGCAGTGCCAGTACTGTCGTGGCAGCGGGGTTCCCTCGGGCCCGTCAGGCCACGGAGTCTCCCGGCTGGCCGGAATGTGGGTGTGCTCCGCGAAGAACACCGCGTCCTGCCCGCTCTCCTCGAGCATCCGTGCCAATTCACCCGGACTCATGCCGTCATGTGTCGGGAAGTACCCGACGCCGAAGTCCATTCCAGCGAGTCTAGGGCCGATCGTCGACCCGCGACGGTGTCAGTGCTGCTAACTGTATGCATTAAGCGGCGTGCGCAGTGCCGGAACTGTCGTCCTGATGCTCCGGGCCTGCCGCACCGGCCCTGGCTGTGTCGCCGAGGCGAGTTTCACCAGCTGGGGCGGCCTTCCTTGGGCAGGAATGTGCTGGTGACGGTGGATCAGCTCGGCTTCCGTGACGCATGAGACTCTTAACGGCGAGGCGGAGGCACTGTGGGGATTGGGCCATGTCGCCTCCGATACCGCAGAACACGGTCAGGCCGGTGACCTCTGGCGGAAGGCGTTGAAGATCTATGAAGAACTAGGCGTTCCGTTCGCCGAGACCGTCCGCGCGGCGATACGCCAGCCCAACTGTTGACCCGGCCGCACCACTGTGCACGTTCACAGCCGGTTGTGCAGGGCCTCGGCGGCGGCCAGCAGATCGGCGGCCCAGCGGACGCCTGGCCGCCGGCCGATCCGCTCCACCGGACCGGACACCGACACCGCGGCCACCACACTGCCGGCCGCATCGCGCACCGGGGCGGACACGCTGGCCACTCCGGACTCGCGCTCGGCCACGCTCTGCGCCCATCCTCGCCGGCGCACCTCCATCAGGATTCGCTCGCCGAACACGGCTTCGCCGAGCACGGCGCGTTGGGTGGCCGGATCGGCCCACGCGGCCAAGACCTTGGCGCCCGATCCGGCGGTCATCGGCAGCCGGGCCCCCACCGGGACGGTGTCACGCAGGCCGCTGGGGGGTTCGGCAGCTGCCACACATACCCGGACCATCCCGTCTCGCCGGTAGAGCTGGACGCTTTCTCCGGTGAGGTCACGCAGCCGGGGCAGCACCATCGCCGCGGCGTCGAGCAACGGATCGAGAGCACCGTTGCCCAGCTCGTGCAGGGCGGGTCCGGGACGCCACCGTCCGTCGCTGCCGCGACGCAACAGCCGGTGCACTTCCAGCCCTACGGCCAGCCGGTGCGCGGTGGCCCGGGGTAAACCCGTGCGGGCACAGAGCTCGGCGAGGCCGCACGGATTCGCCGCTACCGCGCGCAGTACCGTCATCGCCTTGTCCAGCACGCCGATGCCGCTATGCTGTCCCACACATCGATACTAACTTCCCGCGATATGGGAAGTCCAGCATGTGAGAAGTCAGCGGAGGAATTAGGCGATGGGACGTACGCTCGCAGCGAAGGTCTGGGACACCCACGTGGTACGTCACGGTGAGGGCAACGGCGACAGTGCGGCTCCCGACCTGCTCTACATCGACCTGCACCTGGTGCACGAGGTCACCAGCCCGCAGGCATTCGATGGGCTGCGACTGGCGGGTCGGCCGGTCCGCCGGCCAGATCTGACCATCGCAACCGAGGATCACAACGTCCCCACCATCGACATCGAGCGGCCGATCGCCGACGAGGTGTCCCGCACCCAAGTGGAAACGCTGCGCCGGAACTGCGCAGAGTTCGGCGTACGGCTGCATCCGATGGGCGACATCGAGCAGGGCATCGTGCATGTCGTGGGACCTCAGCTGGGTCTCACCCAGCCAGGGATGACCGTGGTCTGCGGCGACTCCCACACCTCTACCCATGGTGCCTTCGGTGCGCTGGCGTTCGGTATCGGCACCTCCGAGGTGGAGCACGTGCTGGCCACCCAGACCCTGCCGCTGCGCCCGTTCAAGACCATGTCAGTGGTCGTACGCAGCCGCGATGGGTCGCTGCCCGCAGGCGTCACGAGCAAGGACATCATCCTGGCAGTGATCGCCCAGATCGGTACCGGCGGTGGCCAAGGCTATGTGCTGGAGTACCGCGGAAATGTCATCGAGCAGCTGTCCATGGAAGCCCGGATGACGGTCTGCAACATGTCGATCGAGGCGGGTGCCCGGGCGGGCATGATCGCGCCGGATGCCACCACGTTCGACTACCTGGCCGGCCGTCCGCATGCGCCCGTGGGGCGGCAGTGGGACGCGGCTGTGCAGTACTGGCGTTCGCTGCACACCGACGACGACGCCACCTTCGACGCCGAGATACACATTGACGCCGACACCCTGACGCCGTTCGTTACCTGGGGCACCAACCCTGGCCAGGGCCTACCGTTGTCCGAGCGGGTGCCCGATCCCGAGCAGATCACCGATGAAGGTCAGCGGCTCGCAGTTGCCAAGGCATTGTCCTACATGGACTTGACGCCTGGTACGCCACTGCGCGAGATCGCGGTGGACACCGTGTTCCTTGGGTCCTGCACCAACGGGCGGATCGAGGACCTGCGGGCGGCGGCGGGGGTGCTCGCCGGCCGCCGGGTGCGCGACGGCGTGCGAATGCTCGTCGTTCCCGGCTCGATGCGGGTGCGAGCCCAGGCCGAGGCTGAGGGCCTGCACGAGGTGTTCACTGCGGCCGGGGCGCAGTGGCGCTCGGCGGGGTGCTCGATGTGCCTGGGGATGAACCCTGATCAGCTCGCAGCCGGGGAGCGCTGCGCGTCAACCTCCAACCGCAATTTCGAGGGTCGCCAGGGAAAGGGCGGCCGCACCCACTTGGTCTCCCCCCTGGTTGCGGCCGCCACTGCCGTCCGAGGCACCCTGTCAGCACCCGCCGACCTCGATTGACGCCGACATGGAGCCATAA
>JBOHGX010000275.1:0-1679 GCA_050700255.1 Pseudonocardiaceae bacterium | reverse complement strand
GCCACTGCGCGTCCGCCCGCGCCATCACCCGGTGCCCGTGGCCGAACCCCGTCGTCGGCCGGTTGCCCGCTGACGCGGCGACCACCCCAGCGAACAGGCCGAACGGGGTAGGGCGCCGCTGCCAGCGCAGTAGATAGGACGATGCCGAGACGAGCACACGCCTCATCTGGCGGGCATCGACGCAGCCGCCGCCCAGCACGGAGTCGATCTGCTGGGAAAGCGCGGGGCTGGCGACCCGTAAGGCCGCGCGGACCTCGTCGCGCCGCCAGAGCCGTGCCAGCCAGACTCGGCCAGGACCGGCTACGGCATCGTCATTTAGGTCGACGTTTTCGGGCAGCTCCAGCCCGCCCGGATCTGTGCTGGCGCGCGCCAGCACCACGCCAGTGTTCCGGTAGAGGATGAGCCGCAGTCCCACCGCGCCTTCTCCCGGTCCTGTATCAGACGCCGCTGCCTGGGGAGGGCTGTCAGAACGGGTTCTCGGCCACGCTGGTGCAGGCGCTCCCGCAGGTGGTATTGCCGCAGTTATCGCTAGTGTCGCACGACATCTTGGCGAGCGGGAGGCTGTCCTCGATCACGCGCAGGTCGAGTTTGAACTCGCTGTCGACGTCGTCCGCCGTCATAGTTTCTTGAGCCATGATGATCACTCTTCTCGTTCGGGGTCATGCGGGGTTGCCCTGGTCAGCTGCGGTTGCCGCTGACCAGGAGATGGTGACGCGGGTGTGCCGCTTGTCGATAACCACGCCCACGGGCAGGCGCTCATCAGGTGTGTCTTTTGGCCAGACGGCGAAGTCCGGTCCAGGGCTTCCGCGGCGGTCGCGGTCCCAGACGCGCACCTGCTCGACCATCGCCTCCGCCACGGCTGGGGCGTGAGGGCCGAAAGCGTGCGCGCCGAACTCGGACTTCCCCGGCCCGACACGGCGCGTCGTCAGGTACGTGAACGAGTCACTGTCGACCGCCGCCAAGTCGTACCACTGGTTGCCAGGGTCGATAAGGACGGAGCCTTGGTCGGCGTCAGCGTCGGCCGTCAGACGGCAGAATCCTGGGAACGTCGTGGCCAGCCAGAATTGCAACGTCTCGAACGACTCCCTGCCCCCGATCGTCACCCCCGACCACACCTCGGCGCGCTGCGTGCCGAGCACTCCGTCCAACTCGTGGGGATGATCCCCCGGCCAGCCATCGTCGAACCGTAGCCCGATCTCCTCGCCGCGCAGCGGCAACAGCCGCCCGAAGTTGGCTCCGGCTCCCTGGATCTTGACGAAGCCGCAGATCATGGCTGACCGGCTCACCAGGTGGTCCCCGTTACGGTCCAGGGCCAAGGCGCGGGTCAGGCCCCGCCTCCGCAGTGGGACGGCGATGCGACCGCCGGGGGCGAGCTGTTCCACCCAGGCTGGCGGGATGTCCCACGCGCCGGCGGTGACGATGATCCGGTCATACGGCCCGCGCTCCGGCACGCCGTTCTCGGCGTCGGCAAGCACCACGTTCACCCGCGAATAGCCAGCCGCGTCCAGCAGGCTGCCGGCGCGGAGACCGTGCTGATCGGGACGCCGTGCTCGTCCCGCTTCACGTGCACGGCGGCGGTAGGGGTGTAGACCTCCTTCAGCGGCGCCCCAGGCGTGAACAGGTGCCGGGGCACGGCGCGGAAGACCTCGGCGACCCGGTCGCTGCGGATCGCCCCCATC
>JBOHGX010000274.1:0-22656 GCA_050700255.1 Pseudonocardiaceae bacterium | reverse complement strand
GCCCTCCACCGAGTTCTCCACCGGCACGCAAGCGCCGTCCACCTCGCCAATCCGCAACGCGGCAATCGCCGCGGGCACCGACACCGCGGAACGCAAATCGTCACCTGGGGCCAGGACGTGAGCGGCCTGCTCGGCGAAAGTGCCCTCGGGTCCGAGGTAGGAGGTGACGGCCATGGCGCGAGCCTACGAGGTACCTGAAAGCCGGACACACCGTGCACCAGGAGCGGACACACCGTGCACCAGGTGCGGACACACCGTGCACCAGGAGCGGACACGCGGGGGGAGGGTTAGTTCTGGGACGCTTGCCGGGGGGTGGGGTTGGGGAGCAGCCCCAAGCGGATCAGATCGGACACCGGATCGGTCAGCGACATTGCCCCGTAGCAGGCGAATACGTCGCGCACCACCCGCGAGCAGTCCTCGGACAGCGCGCCGGCCTCGGCGGCCAACGCCGTCGCGTCGGTACACCGCAGCGCCTCGTGCACGCCGCCGCCGGATACCGTGCGGGCGGTGCCGACGAGCATGTTGAGTAATCCATGGTGGGTCAAGCCGGTGCAGTCGTCGTAGTGGCGGACCGCATGGTCCAGCCCGGCGGTGGCCTTGAACGGCTGGCCGGTGCCGGTGGCGATGGCCAGGAAGTCAGCGACTTCGTCGATGCTGGGAAACGACTCCGCTGACTTGCCGCCGCAGCGCAGCTTGGGCCAGCAGCCCGCCTCGGCGACCCGGCGTACTCCATCGAGCCACTCTGGCCGGCCACGGCGTGGTTCCACCACCCGAACCACGTCATCGGGCACGAACTCGGTGAGCTGCACCAGCCAATTGGAGTCCACGTCCGATGGTGCCGGTACCTCGATCATTCGCAGATCCAGGAGGTTTCCGTTGTCCAGCGCGGTGGAGATGGCCTTGGGCAGGCCTCCCAGCCCGGTGTTGGCCACCAGCGACAAGGCCACCGGTTGGGCGGGAGGTGCCTTGCGCAGCGCAGTGACCAGAGCGCTGAGCCGGGAGATCGGGCAGAGCAGGAAACCGATCACCCCCGCGTACGGCTCGCGGCGGGCAGCGAGGTGCGTCGCCACGACATCGACCAAGCTCGTCACCGAGGGCGGGAACAGCGCCGCGTCATCGACGAGCCTGGCAAGAAGTGGTGGGACGCCTCGCGGCCCGGAAGCATGCAGATTCAGCACCGTTGACACCCGACGCACCTTAGTAGCGCCCTAGTCGGCGCCCGCCGGGGCTCACCGTGGAGACGTCGACTCGGCCAGGCTTGCCCGCACCACACGGGTCACATTGCGCTCTGCCACGAAGGACATCAGCGGGATCGTGCCGGCCAGCGCCACCAGCACCATCCGCCCAGGCCGCCATCGCATCGAGGTACCCACGAAGACCGTGCTGACCAGATAACCCATGTAGAGGAATCCGTGCACGGGCCCGCTCCAGGCGAGTCGCTCATCGCCGAACCCGTAATGCAGCACCACGGACACCGTGAGCACGAGCAGCATCACACCGGTGGCATAGGCGAAGATCCGGTAGGCGATCAGCCAGGTCGTGAGCCGGTGGCTAGGACCCCCGGTCCTGCTCGGCGAGCCGGGCGAGGTAGGTGTTGTACGTGGCGAGCTCATCGTCGGGATCGTCCTCCGGTATCGGTCGGTGCCCCGGATGTCGAGTATCCGATGGGGTCAGCTTCGGCGCGGGTGCCGGCTCGGGGCCACGATGCTGTTCAAGCCACAGGAACCGGGCCCAGGCTGCGACGAGCACGACCGCGAACAACGGCCATTGCAGTGCATAACCGAGGTTCTGCCAGTCACCGGTGGGTGACTCCGCCCGGCCCCACTGCCACCGGCCCAGCCAGACGAACACCCCGCAACACAGGGCGACCAGCACATGCCCGGCCCACCATCGCCGAGAGAGCGTGAACCGCCACACGCGGCCACGATACGCGGGGCCGCAGCAGCCGGATAGCGTCGCGGAGTGCGGACATGGGCCCGACGGCTGGGCAGGTGGCTTTCGGCATGGCTGACCCCGCCGCAGCCGGAACAGCCCGCGGTGATCACCGATCCCGCACAGCGCAGAGCACTGATCGTCGAGATCACCCTGGTGTTGGCGGTGACGCTGGGCCTGGCCGGGTTGCGCAGTCTGCTGGCGCTGCTCGATGCGCTACTGGCTGCGGAGTCCCTGGCGGACCAGTCGGTGGCGATCAACGCCCCGGTCCGCAGGGCCGAACTGCTAGATCTCGCCTACCAGCTCACTGGAGTGCTCCAGTTGCTGGCCTGGGGTGGCCTGGGGGCTTACCTGCTGTGGCGCAGCGGGATCTCGCTACGGAGTCTCGGCCTGGACCGCCGGTGTATCGGTCGGGATGTTCGGCTCGGCGTCGGACTGGCTGCGCTGATCGGCGTGCCGGGGTTGGGCCTGTATCTCCTGGCCCGTGCGGCCGGTCTCAACCTGACCGTGCTGCCCTCTGCGCTGGCCGATACCTGGTGGCGCGTCCCGGTGCTCCTGGCTGCCGCGGTGGCCAACGCCCTGGCCGAAGAGGTGCTGGTAGTGGGATACCTGATCACTCGGCTGCGCCAGCTGGGGTCGGGGGAAGGACGTGCCGTACTGGCCAGCGCGGTACTCCGCGGCACCTACCACCTCTATCAGGGAGTGGGCGGATTCGTCGGGAATCTGGTGATGGGGGTCGTGTTCGGTCGGGTATGGCAGCGCACGCACCGCCTGTGGGCACTGATCGGCGCCCACGCATTGATCGACGTTGTCGCCTTCGTCGGCTACGCCCTCCTCCGCAACCGCATCAGCTGGCTCCCCTAAACCGCGCCCATCCGCGACATGGATGCATGTCGCTGTCGTGAAGGCCGGTATAGCAGCGATAAGCACCATGTCGCGGACAGATAGGGGTGGGGCTCAGCGCAGGGTGATCTGGCGGCCGCGGAGACCGCGCACAGCGCGGCGTTCAGCGTCGGTGAGCGGCGTGCTGTCCAGCGAGTCCAGTGCCTGCGCCAACCGCTGCGCGAAAGCCTCTGCGGGGGCGACCCACTCCCGGGCGTGTTGCTCGCGGTCGAGGTCCCACACCGGCACCAACACCCCGTGCGCCCGGAACGAGCCTGCATAGCGCGAGCCGTCACCGAGGCTGAGCTCGTCGCGGGTCGCCAGCCGGGCCAGCGCGGTGAGCAGTTGCTCCTCCGGTTCAGGGCGGACCCACCGCAGGTGCGCCTTCTCCCCGGCGTCGACCCAGTAGGCGGAATCGACGCCCTGCCCGGTAACCGCTTCGGTCGGCATGATCGCGGAGTTGGCCCGCTGTATCGACTGTGCCGCCTCGCCGGACGGGGGTTCATCACCGGGGATCCACCAGGCGAAGTCGCGGTACACGGTGACGTCAAGGTGCATATCGGGAACGAGCAAATCCTGCAGCCGGATCTGTTCGCCCTCGGCAGCGGTGCTTACCTTTGGCAGCACCGAGCCGGGTTCCGCGGTCAGCGCCCAGGTCACCGCCCGGGCGAGGTCCCGGGACAGATCACCGGACCGTGTCAGCACTTGCAGGCCAACCAGCGCCGCCCCGTCGGGCCGCACTATCGCCGCGGCGGCCGTCGGCAGCACGGTGGCCACCGCGATGTCTCGCCCGGCCAGCTGCGCCAGCGATAAGGGCGCGGTTGCTGACGGCATGAACTCGCGCAGTGCGACGAGCTGGCACTCCGCTGCGAGCCCCGCGAAGGGACGGCTGACGATGACGTCCTGGGCGCCGCCCGGGTCACCGTGGCAGGCCTTGTACCTCTTGCCGGAGCCGCAGGGGCAGGCCTGACGGGGGTTGTACGCGCCCTCGGCGGTGCGGCGGGTTTTCGTCTTGGTCACGCCGGGCACGCTATCGCGTGGCTCCGTGACCTTGTGAGTGCATAACAGTGTTCCAACACCGAATGCCACTCACGACCGCGTGCCGCCAGGCACGCGCAGGACCACCATCCGGCGGGCGGCGATCAGTTTCGCCGGGCTGAGCAACCGGGTGAGCCTGCGCACCACGACGATCGTGGCGATCGCGACAGCCGCGGCTACCAGGTCGGTTGCCGCGTGCAGCAACACGCCATCGGCGCGGGCCTGCACTCCGTCGCGCAGGTTCCACAGCATGGTGACAGTGACCAGTACCAGTCCGGTCGCCCAGACCGCCCACCATCCGATGACCAGCCGAGACGGGCGCGGTCGGTGGCCCGGATCCCTACCCAGTGCCGCATGCTCCAGCTCCGCGAGCACCGTACCCGGCACCAGCAGGTTCACCCCTGGCACCAGAACGCCGGCGATCAGCTGCCAGGGCCGACGGGCTGGTGTGACGTTGACGGCCAGGGCCGCGACCGTGCAGGCCCGGATCAGCCACCCCACCGTCACCGCGCCGGCCAGAATCCCGGCAAGCAGTGAGATCACCCCACCGGTGATCACCAACGCGTCGCTGGCGTGCAGCGGTCCGGCGGGTACCGCGTCGGTGCGGCTGTCCAGCAGCAATGCGTAACGCCATATCTCGGCACCGGCAGTGGCCAGCATCAGCAGGGCGGTCAGCCCGAGCAGCGGGACCGCCGTAGCGGCCAGCCCACGCATCTGCTCCATGGAGCTCACCGCGGGACCGATCTCCGGTGCCGGCCATCGCCAGCCCACCCGGGAGAATCCCCAGCGCGGTGGCATGGGGTAGGACGGGGGACCGGTGTAGCGCGGCTGGGTGGGCATCGCCGGCCCTACAGCACCCTCGGCGCCGTGCTCGACTCGGCCACCATCGGGCGGCCGGCAGCCGCCCAGGCCCGCATCCCGCCGTCGACGTTCACGGCGTCCCACCCCGCCTGCGCGAGATAAGCGGTGACCCGTGCCGACCGTGCCCCGGAGCGGCACACCACGTGCACCGGGCGGTCGGGGAAAGTGCTGGCAAGCTCGTCGATCCGCTGCGGTACCTGCCCCATCGGGACGTGCACGGCCCCGGGCGCATGCCCGGCGGCCCACTCGTCATTCTCCCGGACGTCGAGCAGAACAGCGCCGTCGGGCACGTTGGGCACGGACACGATGGGAACTGGGGACGTCATGACCAGATCGTGCCACAGTGACATGGAGACCGTGCCACAGTGTGACATGGCGGTCAGGCGTTACCGCCCCTTCGCCAGTGCCTTCTCGGCACCGGCTCCGGTTAACGCCCGCACCTCCATCTCGGCGTACTTCGCGTCGTCCGCCGCATCCTTGCTCAGCACGGTGCCGAGGTAGCCGAGCAGGAAGGACAGTGGCACCGAAACCAGGGCGGGGTTCTTCAGCGGGAAGATCGCGAAGTCCAGGCTGGGGAACATCGAGCCCGAGCTGCCGGAGACCGCGGGCGACAAGATGATCAGCACCACGCAGCTGATCAGGCCGCCGTACATGCTCCAGAGCACGCCGCTGGTGTTGAACCGCTTCCAGAACAGTGAGTACAGGATGGTCGGCAGGTTCGCCGAGGCGGCCACCGCGAAAGCCAGTGCCACCAGGAAGGCAACGTTCTGGCCGAGTGCGAAGATGCCGCCGAGGATGGCCAGTGCGCCGATGACGCAGGCGGTGATGCGGGCGACCCGCACCTCACTGTCCGGCTCGAGGTCCCCGTGCTTGATCACGTTGGCGTACACGTCGTGCGCGAAGGACGCCGAAGCGGTGATCGTCAACCCAGCGACCACGGCGAGGATGGTGGCGAAGGCCACCGCAGAGATGAAGCCGAGCAGCAGCTCCCCACCCAACTGGTAGGCCAGTAGCGGCGCTGCCGAGTTCTCCTCACCGGGCATGTTGGCGATCCGCTGCGGGCCGCCCTCCACCAGTGCCGCCGCGCCGTAGCCGATGACCAGCGAGAACAGGTAGAAGACACCGATCAGCCAGATCGCCCACACCACCGTACGGCGGGCCTCCTTGGCCGACGGCACGGTGTAGAAGCGCATCAGGATGTGCGGCAGACCCGCGGTGCCCAACACCAGCGCGATGGCCAGCGACACAAAGTCGATCTTGGTTGTGGTGTTGAGTCCCCATTGCAGGCCGGGTTCGAGCACAGCGGCCCCCTGCGATGAACTTGCCGCGGCCTCGCCCAGCAGCGCCGACAGGTTGAGCCCGAAGGCGCCCAGCACCCAGAACGTCATCATGCCGGCACCGATGATCAGCAGGGCGGCCTTGACGATCTGCACCCAGGTGGTGCCGCGCATCCCACCGACCAGCACGTAGGTGATCATCAGGACACCGACGACTGTGACCACGAGCGCCTGAGCAGCGCGGCCCTGGACGTTGAGCAGCAGCGCGACCAGGCCACCGGCGCCGGCCATCTGTGCCAGCAGGTAGAAGAACGACACCGCAAGCGTCGACACCGCGGCCGCGGCCCGCACCGGTTGCCGTCGCATCCGGAAGCTCAGCACGTCGCCCATGGTGAACTTGCCCGTGTTCCGCAGCAGTTCAGCGACCAGCAGCAGGGCCACCAGCCAGGCGACCAGGAAGCCGATCGAGTACAGGAAGCCGTCGTAGCCGTAGATCGAGATGGCCCCGGCGATGCCCAGGAATGACGCCGCGGACAGGTAGTCACCGGAGATCGCGACACCGTTCTGCGGGCCGGTGAACGACCGGCCCGCGGCGTAGTAATCGGCGGCGGTTTTGGTGCTGCGGGAGGCCCGGAGCACGATCACCAGGGTGACCACGACGAAGAACAGGAAGATCCCGGCGTTGAGCAGCGGTTCCCCCACCGACTCTTGGGCCAGCCAAGCTGTGTCCGACGAAGCTGTGTCCGACGAAGCTGTGTCCGACGAAGCTGGGGCCGATGACGTCGGTGTGATCAAGCCGGTCACCGGGCCTCTCCTTCGATCTGCTCGCGGATCCGGACGCCGATCGGGTCCAGGTTCTTGTTGGCAAACCGAACGTAGGCGGTCGTGATCGCGAAGGTGGTGACGAACTGCAGCAGGCCGATGAGCAACCCGACGTTGATGTTGCCCAGCACCCTGATGGCCATGAACTGCGGGGCGAACGCCGCCAGCAGAACGTACACGAAATACCAGGCCAAGAAGAACGCCGTCATCGGGAAGATGAAGCCGCGGAGCTTCCTGCGCAGGGTGGCGAACTCCGCACTTTGTTGGACGGTGGTCCACGGGTCCACAGGCGACGGGGCGTCGGCACCGCCGAAACGCTCGGTGGTGCTCATGCAAACACCTCCAGGACAGTCATAATGACCATTCTGCTTCGCGTGTGGCGAGGCCAAAGGGTCACCCTCGCCGACCGTGCGCAGAATGTTGGGCCGATCGGAGCAGCTACCGGCGATGCCGACCGCTACGCGGCCGCAGCAGGGTGGCTGCCATCCCTAAGCGGGCGATGTCCCGATCCTCGGCCAACCCTAGCCGGTCCGGCGCATGCAGCCGCAGCAGGATGCGTGTTACGTCGATCGGGACCCGATCTCTCGTCCGGCGACTCACCACCACCATGGTCAGGAAGGCCAGCGGCACGGTGAACACCGCAGGCTGGGCCAGCACCTCCTGCCACTCGGGCCGGAACACGCCGGTTGCGGCCGGTAGCACCGCAAGGAACGCCGACCCACCGCCCACCAGCAGGCCGGCCGCCGCGCCGGCGTCGGTCAGCCCGCGCCACCAGATGCCCAGCACCAGCAGCGGGCAAAACGATGAGGCCGCCACCGCGAAAGCCAGCCCCACGCCCTGGGCCAGGTCCAGCGACGACACGGCAAGCGCGAAGGCCAACGGGACCGACCAGGCCGCCAAGGTGGCCACCCGGAAATCCCGGAGCCGGCCGGGCAGGACGTCGGTGGACAGCACCCCGGCGACACTGACCACCAGGCCTGATGCCGCGGACACGAAGGCGGCGAACGCTCCGGCGGCGATCAGCGCGCCGAGCAGTTGCGCCGGCCAGCCGTCCAATGCCGCCCCGGGCAGCAGCAGCAGTGCGGCGTCGGTGTTCCCGGTGCCCAGCAGCTGCGGGACGTAGAGCCGGGCCAGCCAGCCGGAGATCATCGGGAACAGGTAGAACAAGCCGAGCAGCGCCAGCACCACCAGGGTGGTCTTCCGGGCGGCTAGACCATCCGGATTGGTGTAGTAGCGACCCAGCACATGCGGCAGCCCCATGGTGCCCAGCATGAGCGCGATGACCAGTGAGTAGGTGGCCAGCAGTGAGCTGCTGCTCGAGCTGCTGAACGGGCGCAGCCAGGTCTCGTCCATTGCGGCACTCAATGAGTCCCGAACGCCTTGGTTCTCGGCGGCGTGGTGAATCAGCAGCACGAAGACTGGTACGGCCAGCGCGGTCAACTTGATCCAGTACTGGAAGGCTTGCACGACGGTGATCGAGCGCATCCAGCCGGTGTAGATGTTGAACGTCACGATCACCATGACCACGGCCGCGCCCATCCACTGCGGATGGTTCGAGACAGCGGCGACGGTGAGCCCCGCGCCCTGCAGTTGTGGAACCAGATAAAGCCAACCGATGATGATCACGAATCCGGTGCAGACTTTGCGCAACGGTGCCGAACTCAACCGCTCCTCGGCGAAGTCGGGCAGGGTGTAGGCCCCGGATCGGCGCAGCGGCGCCGCCACGAACAGCAGCAGCGCAAGGTACCCGGCGGTGAACCCGACCGGGAACCACAACGCATCCACTCCGCCCTTGAGTACCAGCCCGGCGATACCGAGAAAGGACGCGGCGGACAGGAATTCGCCGGAGATCGCTGCGGCATTCCAGCGCGGTCCCACCGTCCGGGAAGCCACCAGGAAATCCGAGGTCGACCGGGTCCTCGACCCGTAGAGCCCGCTGACCATGGTCGCCGCGGCCACCGCGATCATCGCCCCGACGATGAAGAACAAGTCCGGCTGTTCGCGCACGCTCGCGCTCAGTTCTCGACCATCTCGGCGAAGTCCTGCTCGTTGCGGTCGACACGGCGGTTGTAGGACCAAGCCACGGCGAGGAAGAACGGGTAGACCGCGAGCCCGAGTAGCAGCCACGGCAGGGGAACCCCGAGAACACTGATCTTGCCTAGTGACGGTGCCAGCCACAACACGAGGGGAATGCTGCCCACCACCACTACGGTGAGAGCCATCAGCCGGATCGCCAGAATCAGCTGAACCCGTACCAGCTGATTGACCAGAACCTCACCGACGCCGGTCTGATCCTCCAACTCGGCGAGTGTGCGCACCACCCGGCGGCTGTTGCGACGTTTCGCGAGCACGACCCGTTCCCGCTTGCCGAGCTTGGCCTTACCGGCGGGCCCGTATGACGACCCCTGGGCGGCTTGCTCCAGAGCAGCCCACGGGTCTTCATGTGGGCCGGATCCGTCAGTATTTGTCGGGGGGCCCATCGGGGGTGCGTCGGCGTTGAGGCGTTCATCGCGTTCAGTGCCTTCATCGGGACTCATCGAGACGTCGTCCAGCCCTGTTTGGCCGCACGCACCAAGCGGTCCTTGAGCTCACGGGTATGCCGCCGGCTGACTGGCAGTTCGGCGGCGTCGTCTCCGTTGCCCACCCGCACCACGTAGCCCGACGCTGACATGCGCAGTTCGGTGACCAGCGGCAGCGCGACCAGAAAGGAGCGGTGGATGCGCACGAAGCCGGCATCAGACCAGCGGTCCTCCAACTGGGACAGCGGGATACGGACCAGGTGGCTGTTGCCCTCGCCGGTGTGCAGCCGCGCGTAGTCGCCCTGCGCTTCGACCCAACGCACCGATGAGCGCGGCACCAGTTTGGTGGTGCCGGCGAGCTCAACCGGGATGACCTCGTCCTCGGCGCTGTGCTCCTCGACCGGGACGGCTGCGTTGCGCCGGGACTGCACAATCCGCCGCATCGTGTTGGCCAGCCGTTCCCGGCTCACCGGCTTCATCAGGTAGTCGGCTGCGCCGATGTCGAATGCGTCGAGCGCTTTGTCGTCGTAGGCGGTGACGAACACGACCACCGGTGGGTCGGGGATCATGGCGAGCACCCGGGCCAGCTCCAGGCCGTCCAGCCCTGGCATCCGGATGTCCAGGAACACGACATCAACCCGGGGCGGCGACGTACCGTTGGCGACCCGTTTCTCACCCCGCAACGCCTCTAACGCCTCGGTTGCGTTGCAGGCCTGCAGGACGGTGCCGATCCGCGGCTCGGCGTCGAGAACTTCGACCAGGAGGGCCATCGCCCCCTTCTCGTCGTCCACTGCGAGCACGACAAGCCCGGGGTTGCCGTCGTTGCCGCTCATCGACCGCCCTTCCAACCTCTGGTCCCCCCGGACCCAACATCCTGCACATGGCCGGTACCGCTGTCCACGGTTGGTAATCGCCGCGGTTGGTGTCACTGCGGTTGGTGTCACTGCGGCGGTGTGGCGAAACGGTGGCTAACCCGATCACAGACCGAAGCGCGACCATGCCGCGCGGTGTTCGAGTGCCTCGAGAACCGCCAGCGCGGAGTCCGGACCGCTGTGCCCGGTCAGGGAGACCGCCGCGGGGCGTAGCCCCAGGCGAGCCAGCAGCGGGCGGCGGGCCTCGACCATGGTGATCTCCGCGTCCGGGTAGCGCTTGGCGATCTCCCCGCGCATGGTGCCCAGCCTGTCGACCAGCCCCAGCTCCAAGGCCCGGCGGCCGGTCCACACTTCACCGGTGAACAAATCCTGCTCGCCGGCCAGCAGGTCCCCACGGCGCGAGCACACCCAGTCACGGAACATGCCATGCAATTCCGTCTGCATGCTGTTCAACCACTCCACGTCGTCTTGCCGCTCGGGCAGGAACGGGTCGAGCCGGGCTTTGTTCGCCCCGGCGGTGTACAGCCGCCGTTCCACGCCGAAGCGCTCCAGCAGGCCGTGCAGCCCGAAGCCCTGGCTGACCACCCCGATGGAGCCGACCAGCGAAGTGGGGTGGGCGACGATCTCGTCAGCGGCGCACGCCAGCCAGTACCCACCGGATGCGGCGACGTCTTCGCAGAACGCCAGCACCGGGACGCCCTTGCTGTCGGCCAGGCCGCGAATCCGATCGGCGACCAGTGCCGATTGGGTGGCCGAACCACCCGGTGAATTGATCGACAGCGCCACCGCCCGCAACCGCTCGTAACCGAAAGCCCGGGTCAGCACCGGATCCATCGTGGCCAGGTTGATCACCCCGCGGCCCAGCGGTGACTGCGCCGGGGTGATCACGCCGTGCAGTTTGACTGCGGCCACCACCGGACCGCGCTCTCGTGGGCTGCCCGGTAACGGCAGCCGCGAGGTCAGATCCTTGACATCCATCCGGCCAGCCTACGTACGACTGCGGGGCCAGGACCCTGCAGCGCCCGACGGGGTGATTAAGCGCTCACCGGTGGTTGTGAACGCGACGTGCTCGGTGTCGGTGGGGCGGGGGCGCGAACGCCACGGCTGAACTTGGGCACCCGCATGCTGACCTTGGTACCGACGCCCGGCCCGGTCTCGACGACCAGCCCGCAGTCGTCACCGAAGGCCGCGCGCAACCTGTCGTGCACGTTGCCCAGTCCGACGTGCGCGCCGGAGACGTGCGAGTCCGTCATCTCGTCGCGCAGCCGTGCCGGATCCATCCCGATACCGTCGTCCTCCACGCTGATCACGCACTCCGACCCGGCGTCCCCGGCGACGACGGACACGGTGCCGCCGCCCGGCTTGCCCGCCAGGCCGTGCCGCACGGCGTTCTCCACCAGCGGTTGCAACGCCAGGAACGGCAGCACCACCGGCAGCACCTCGGGGGCAATCTGCAGCTTGACCTGCAATCGCTCTCCGAACCGGGCCTTTTCCAGGATCAGGTAGCGGTCGATGTTGTTGAGTTCCTCGGCAAGCGTGGTGAACTCGCCGGTGGCCCGGAAGGAGTACCGGGTGAATTCGGCGAACTCCATGAGCAGCTCGCGAGCCTCTTCCGGGTCGGTGCGCACGCAGGAGGAGATCGTGGTGAGCGCGTTGTAGATGAAGTGCGGGGAGATCTGGGAGCGCAGGGCCCGCACCTCGGCGTGGGCCAGCCGGGATCGGGACTCGTCGAGCTCGGCGAGTTCGAGCTGGCTGGAGACGTACCGGGCGACCTCGGCGGTGGCCCGCATCACGCCGGCCTGGGCGCTGCGCTGGCTGACCACCCCGGAGGTCCCGACGACGCTGCCGTCCACTTCCAGCGGGGAGACGATGACGGCACGAATCGGGCAGTCGGCGCGCCCGCAGTCCATCTCGCGCTGGTTGCGGACCTGCTGGCGACCGGTGCTCGCCACCTGAAACGCTGCCTCGGCGACCCATTCGGCGTGATGCTGAGCACCGCCGTCCCAGGCCAGCATCACACTTTCATCGTTGGTCAGCGCGACGGCTTCACAGTTCAGCAACGCCCGCAGATGCGGCGCTGCGGCGGTCGCCGAGCTGGCCGACAGCCCATCCCGCAGCGTCGGCGAGGCCTGCGCCATGGTGTGTAGCGCGGTGTAGGTGGCGCGGTCGGCATCGGTGCCGAAGGTGCCTCGGGTATGCACCCAGTACACCAGCCCGGCAGCGCACACCGTGGAGAACAGTATGGCGAGCACCACCCACAGAGTCACGGATCCATCGTCGCGGTCCCGTCATCCGCTGGCAACGTCGATGCGCGTGCATTTCTGCACACCAGGAACGCGTAAATGCTGGGATTGCCGGACGTCGAGTTTTCGGGACCAACCTAGGTGGACAACACAGCTAGGTGGACAACACAGTGGTGGCGACCTCGGGCCAGTTGACACCGGCAGCGGCCCAGCTGGCCGCGGTATCGGCTGAGTAGCCTGCTTGGATCCATCGTGCGGCGAGCACCATGGGATGGCCCACTCCCTCGTCCACGGCGTCTGCCAGGCGCAGCGCCAGCGCAATCACCTCGGGATCGCGCGTGACGTAGCCGATCAACCGGCGGCTGCGGGCTTGCGACGCCGACTCCACCGCTTCGACCGGGTCGTCCGGGAACAGCTGCAGGCCATGCTCACCGAGAAGGTCGACGGTCTGGTGTTCCGGGGTTGGCAGCCTGGTCGGTACCCCGGAGCAGATCCACTCCACCACGGGGCCGGTCAGCGCTGTTGTGTGCACTGACCGCAGCTCTACCGTCCATGTTGCTCCCACCGAGCGGCACCACGAAGCGGCGAGTACGCAACTGTCGGTGGCTTCCTCACCAGCTGAGCGGTCGGCAGGTCGAAATGACGGAGCGGACCGGACCACGGCACGATATGCAACTCCGCCAGGCCGTAACACACCACCGCCGAAAGGGGGGAATTGATCCCCTTCTCTCCAATGCCGTCACACGTGGGACCGCTCAGCGAAGCAACCGGGACAGTCTGCGATCGACCAGTGGCTTGCCCCCGGTCTGGCAGGTCGGGCAGTACTGGAACGCGCGGTCGGCGAAGGACACCTCGCGGACGGTGTCGCCGCATACTGGGCAGGGCAGACCCGCGCGAGCATGCACCGCCAGACCGGCCCGCTTCTCCCCCTTGAGCCGTGCGGCGTCCTGGCCCAGCGAGCGTTGCACCGCGTCGTGCAACACTCGCTGTAGCGCCTCGTGCAGCCGGTCCAGTGCGTCGTCGGACAACCGTCCCGCGGTGGCGTAGGGCGACAGCCTCGCGGCGTGCAGCACCTCGTCGGAGTAGGCATTGCCGACCCCGGCGATCAACGCCTGGTCGGTCAGGGCGGTCTTGAGTCGCTCGGTACGTCCGCATAGCGCCTCGGCGAGCTCGTCGCGGGACAGCGCCAGGGCATCCGGGCCGAGCCGGGCGATGCCAGGCACATCGGCTACCTCATCGACCACATACACCGCCAGCCGCTTCTGGGTGCCCGCCTCGGTGAGATCGAAGCCCGAGCCTGAGCCGAGGTGCACTCGCAGTGCGATCGGTCCCTTGCCCGGCCGGGGCGCGGTCGGGGCTAGGGAATCGGACCAGCGCAACCAACCTGCCCGCGCCAGATGGGTCACCAGCGTCGGCCCGTCGGTGTGCAGCGCGAGGAACTTGCCGTGCCTGCTGGCGGTGGTCACGCAGCGCCCGTGCAGCGCGCTCGTGGGCGGCTGCACAGTCTTGAGCACCGTGAGCGAAGCGACGTCGACACGGGTCACAGTTGCGCCGATGGCGTGCTCGCGCAGGTGGTGCGCCAGTGCCTCGACCTCCGGCAGCTCCGGCATGGGTCCCAGTCTGCACTCACCGGGGACACGAGGGGGCAGAGTCGCACGATCACGTGACTTGCCGGAGCATCCCCGTACCGTCGTCAGGGATAGCCCGCTCCTTGAGAGCATGGATGACTCCACGAGTGTCCTGCCGGGCCGCCATCATGCCGTGCACGGTGCCGACCCAGTGCTCGCCAGCGGTATCGGCCGGCTCAGGCGTTTTCGCCACGATGGTCCAGGGCCGCCGCAGCGCCCACTGCACGGGCAGCACCATCAGCGCCAGCAGGAACAGCAGCACCAACCAGGACGGCACAACCACTCCTGCGGGCGTCCAGAACAGCACGAAGAGGCTCAAAGCGACGACCACACCCAACATCGCGATACCTGACACATAACCGGCGGCCACGTCATGCTCGAACTGCTCCGCCGTCGCCGGCTGGTACCAGTTGATCGTGCTCTGCACCGTCCAGCTGCGCCCATCGGCGCCCCGCACCCTCCGCCTCATGTCCGACCCTCCGTGCGCCTGTCGCTGGACCAGCCCGTGTCTTGACCATGGCTCGAGCAAGCCTGTCTTGACCTACTCAGCGTAACGCCGAGTGGCTAGCGGCCATGGGATGCTGGCGCCGATGACCCAGGCCCGCTCGTTCACCCGTCGCCGGGAGAACTTCACCTGCCTGCACTGCGGCACGCCAGTGCACGGCAGCGGCTACACCAACCATTGCCCGCGGTGCCTGTGGTCACGACACGTTGACATCCACCCGGGTGATCGGGCCGCCGGGTGTGGCGCAGCGATGGAGCCGGTCGGTGCTCTGTCTGAGCGTGGTGAGACCGTCCTGGTGCACCGGTGCCTGGCGTGCGGGCACAGCCGGCGCAACCGCATCGCCGCTGACGACGACTCCGACGCCGTGCTCTCGCTGTTCGGCCGGCCGGTGCCCGACCCACCGCGCTGAATCACCGAAAGGTGAACGTGATCAGCAGGTTTGGCCGGAGTTGATGCAGTCCGCCATCTGCGTCAACAGCGCTTCTGGCATGATCGCCATGAAATCGCCATGGTCGGTGATTGCCTTGTGTCTTTGCTCGGGGAAGGAATCCAGGGCGAAGTTTCGGCCGCCCGGCTGGTCGTAGGTCAGTGTCATCCGCAGTTGCGGGATGGCTACCGTTCCGCGTTTGCATGACCCGTCCCGCCGCGGGAACACGACGTGGGCGCGGTGATCCTCCGAATCCAGATTGTTCCCGTCCCAGCAGCTGGGGAAGTCCAGGATGCGCACCAGTTGACTGCCCTGCGGGCACTGCGGGTACTTGGTGGTCGTGCGGTCCTCGAACCCGGTGCAGGTCCATGCCGCATTGGCATTGTCATCGCCGTTGGTCGCGGCCTTGGCGTCCCCGGTGATGATGGACAGGTCGTCGGGCAGGGGAGTCACCTGGCTGGTCGGGTTGCCACGGAACTGTAGCTGCGTCGAGGCGGGCCGGAGGATCTCGCCGAAGTTCCCGTCCAGCCCACCGCCATCGACCAGCGCATCGGGACCCTTCGCATCGGTGTTGCGTAGCACGGGCCAGAAGTAGGTCGACCGATCGCCGTTGGTACACGTGGTGGCGGCGTCGTGCAGGCTCTCGTCGGTGGAGAACGCACTGGTCGACAGGTTGCCGACGTAGTCGTGGACGTGCTGGGCGCCGTTGCGCTTGCCCGGTGCCACCATGAAGTTGTCGGAGTTGCGGTGTCCCTCGGCGTTCGTGCCACAGGGACTGGTGAAGGTACCGGTGGATCCGTTGCGCCTGACCTCAACCTGCTTGACGTTGGGTCGCACCTCCTCGAGGCTCACGAAGTCTTTCCGGACGGGCCCACCGGCCTTGTCCCGGCCCGGGAACTCCACCTCGGCATTCTTTTTAGCATCCTTTTTGTCATTCTTCTTGTCGTTCTTTTTCTCGTTCTTTTTGGAGTCCTTTTTCTTGCCGCGATCCTTTCTGTCGTTCCGCTTGCCGTCGGAGTCACCACGAGGGTCTTTGTCGCTGTTCAGCGAGGTCCGTGCACCGCCACCGGCACTGTCGGCATCGTCGGCGCAGCCCGAACGGTCGCTCCGCGCGCTGCCGCCCAGCAGATCATCCAGCGGAATCACCTGGTCAGCTCGGCAGCCAGCTGCCGAGTCCGCGCTTTTGTTGGCCCTCGACTCGGCGTCAGCGGTGCCGTTGACCGCCACGATCCCGCCACCGGCGAGCAGAGTAAACGCCGCTGCCATCAGGGCCACGGGGGCGCCGCGCCTGTGCTTTCCACGTGCCATCGCCAGTCTCATTCCGGGTTGTTGAGGGGGTTGTGAAGGAGGATCTCGGGTTCACCAGCAGGGGTTTCACCAGCGCTGGGCGGCGTGCCGTGGTCGGCTGGTGTGCTCGAACACGTGCTGCAGGCGGGGACGACTCCGTCGCGTCCGCGCCACGGTGGTGCCCAGCAAGGACAGCAGGCCGATGATGGCCAGCAGCGCGGCCGCATAGACCAGACCGGCGATCATGACGTTCGTACCGTTGGCCGGCGTGACGTTGGCTACCTGGCCGAGGTGCTGGGCATGGTCGACAGCCGCGGGCGCCACCGCCGCCGGTGTAGACGCGGCGGCTGGCGAGGGTGCGGCTGCGGCCGCGGCGGGGGGTGCGGCTGCCGCGAGGGGTGCGGTTGTGGGGTCCGGTGCCTCGGGGAGCGCGGAGTAGTCGACCAGCCTTGTGCTCTCCAGGTACTCGTGGTGTCGGGTGACAAACTGGGCAGAGGTAGTGGCGAATCTGCGGACCAGGTCATTTCGAGTTCCGGCCCGCACTTGCGCAATGGTCGGCAATACCTTGCCGTGCGCGGCGCGCAACCGCTGCACGAACGTACGGTCGAAGTCCGACACCGGCTGGCTGGCTATCTCGCCTATCCAGCCCCTCTGCTGGTCGGTGGGCTGGTTGGGCAGCGCCACACCAAGCTGTGCCGAGACCTCGCGGACCTGCGCGTCCAGATCGGCATGCTCGGCCGCGATGAGCCAGCCTACTTCCCGCACCCGCGCACTGCTGCCCCGTTGCTGGGCCTGCTGGCCGGCCGGTCCTTCCCACAGGCCGGCCTGCCGCACCTTGATCAGCAGGTCCCGATCGGCAGGGCCGAGCGGGCCCCACGCGGTCTGCGTCCAGCCGTTGTCCGGTGCTGCGGTGGCGGCGGTAGCGGCGGTAGCCCGGTACTGCGACCTGCCCCAGTACTGGAACACGGCGACCGAGAGCGCGGCGATCATAGCCAGCACGACGGTCAGTCGGACGAAGCGAGGTATCGGGGGTTGCACGGACAGGCCTTTCTGCTTAAGTTGCCTATTGATCGTCAATTGGAGTTTCGCTTGGCTTGTTCTTGTTGACGTCACCTTCGATTCAGACGAGCTCGAACTGCTCGGTATGGATCCGTGGGCGGGGGATGTCCAGGCCGTCGAGCACCGTCAGCACGTCGATGACCAGCGCAGGTGGCCCGCACAGGAAGTAGTCGAGCTGGTTGCGCCGGAACTTGCCGGGCAGTAATGCGGTGAGCAGCTCCTCGTCAACGGCACCGGACGCACCGGTCCAGCCCTGCGGCGGATGGCGAACGAGTTCGACGACGGTGAGATCCAGCCGCTCCTGGAGCACCTGGAGTTCCCCGCGGAACAACAGCTCGTCGATGGTCCGGGCGACCACCACCAGCCGGTGCGGGCGCCGATCGTGCCGGTGCGCCAGCGTCCGCAACATGCTCATCATCGGGGTGATGCCCACCCCACCGGCGATCAGCACCAGGCCGGTGCTGGGTTTGAGATCGACGCTGAAGGCACCGTGTGGACCATCGACCCACACCGGGCTACCTGGCTGGAGCTGACCCAGCGCGCGGGTGAAATCACCGCCGTGCCGGATGGTGAACTCTGCCCACATCCCCAGTGCAGCGCTGGAGGCGATGGTGAACGGGTGCTCCTGCGCTCGGATCGACGGGTTCAGCCGCAGCCAGGCGAACTGGCCCGGGGCGAACTCCAGCGACCGGTATCCCCGCCGGTGCCGGTCCCGGCGAGGCTCGAGGACGAGCGTGCTCACCGTGGCGGTCTCTGGTCGGACCTCGCGGACCACATATTCGCTCCGGGAACCGAAGACCGGTCGCCACAACCACCGGTAAGCCAGCACCCCCAGCACAGTCAGCGCGAGAACGGTGAACCACGCCCGCATCGCGGCGTCCCGGACCAGGTGGTCAAGCCACACGATGTGCAGCGCCGTGAGAATCAGCACCGAGCCGGCCAGCGCCAGATGCACCCAGCGCCACACCTCGTAACTGTGTCGCAGCTGCCTGCGCAGCACCGCGAGTCCGATCAGCCCACCGAGTGCCACGGTGGCGCCGATGGCCGCCTGGCTGGGCTTGGGTGCGTAAACAACGTCGAACAGGGCGGTGTCGGCCGGGTTGGCAGCCACCACCGCAGCGACGTGCAAAGCCACCAGCACTGCGACGACCAACCCGGTGAAACGGTGCACACCGAGCACCCCGTCGATGCCGAACGTGCGGGTCAGTGAGCGCAGCCGGGACGGCAGCACGGCCGCGCAAACCAGCATCGAGGTGGCCAGCAGGCCCATCCCGACGGACAGCTCGGACAGCACCGAGGAACTGCCCCCGGTGCGCAGGCTGAGCAGCACGGGTGCCAAGAGCACGGCCAGGAAGGCCATCGCCCACAGCGTTCGTTCCAGCTGCCGTTGCATGGCGCGAAACCGTATGGAGAAGGGGCGCCGAGCCCGAACAACCTGAGAGTGTTACCGGCTCGTTGTCGCCCATCCGGCTGTGAGACGCGACGAGCGCCCGCCGGTTACTCCGAATGGCCCGCCGATTACTCCAATTGCCGGGGCCTGCACTCAACGACAGTCCGTGACACGTTGGACCGCCCGGGTAATCTTGCCGCTCAGCGATTGTCCAACGCCGCACGGCGCGGAAATCTTGTCGCCGATGCAGCCCGACCAGCGTTCGACGCTCCTCCGGCACCCGGTCCTCCTCATGGTGCCGCTGCATCCCACAACGAGCCGGATGCTTCAGGCGTTACGGTCCACCGGTTTCAAGATCCGGATCCTGGACGCTGTTGTCGAGGTGCTGGATGCGGCCCGCGCCCACCCTCTGGCCGCGATGGTGCTGGACATCTCGCTGGCCGGCCCGGATCCCCGGAAGTTCCTCGACGAGCTGCACCGGGTGGCTCCGCAGCTGCCGGTCATCGCGCTGACCTCTCGCGAGCAACGGGAGCAGACGGTGTCGCTGCTGCGGGGCTGCCAGGACGACTACCTGACCACCCCCTTCCCAGTGGAGGAGTTGGTCAGCCGGCTGCGGCTGCGGATCCACGACCAGCTGCCGGTGGACCGCACCGTGCTGCGTGCGGGGGTGGTCACGGTGGACACCGCCCTCGGGCTGGTCAGCGTCGCCGGGCGGCTCGTGACGTTGTCACCCACCGAATACGCCCTGCTGGTCGCGTTGGCTGACCAGCCGGGCCAGCCGGTGTCGCAGGACCGGCTCGCCGCGGCGGTCTGGGGACAACTGAGGTCCTCCAGCGTGGTGGCGGTCTACATCGGGTACCTGCGTCGCAAGCTGGGCGCCGACCGGATCCGCACCGTGCGCGGCGCCGGCTACGCACTCGACGGTTGATCCGCGGCAACAGCCCTGCTGGAAGCCCTCGCGCGCGGATCCGCTCCGGTGATGCGAACCGTGAGACGGGGACGGTCGTTACTCCGTGTGGCGTAGCCGTGTGTATCAGCCGTGTGTATCGGTGATCAAGGGGAGAGCGGGATGACGATCCGATCGGCAGCGAAGCATCGGAGAAGCAGGCCAGCCGGCCGGGTTCAGGTCGGACCCCGGCGGTGGGCTGGGATGCTGGTACCGGTGTTGGCGGCCGCGACCGTTGCTACCACGGTCGGGGGGGCCAGCCCGGCTGTCGCCCAGCCCAACCCGAACCAGACCGTGACCATCGGTGGCGATCCGCGAGGCGTGGCGGTCGACGCCGACAACAAGCACGCCTATGTGGCCAGCTTCTCCGACAACGCGGTACGGGTGATGGACACCGAAACCCAGAGGGTGGTCGGTTCGGTTGGCGTCGGCGCTGGTCCGCGCGGCGTGGCGGTGGACCCTGACAGTCGGCACGCTTTCGTGACGAACTATCTCGAAAACTCGGTGAGCGTGATCGACACCGCAAACGGGAAGCGGATCCGCGACATACCCGTCGGCGTCAACCCGGTCGCCGCGGCGGTCTTTCCCCGCGATCATTACGCCTTCGTGACCAACTACTACGGCAACACGGTAAGCGTGATCAACAGCGAGACGCTCGAGGTGATCGAAACCGTGCCCGTCGGTGCCAATCCGGATGGGGTTGCCATCGACCCCAGAGGAGAGTTCGCCCTTGTCGCCAACAGCGGCAGCAACACGGTCACCGTGATCAGTATCCGTGAAAAGCGGGTGGTCCGTAACATCATCGTCGGCCGGGCGCCGCAAAAGGTAGCGATCGACCGCGACGGCCGTCACGCCTATGTGACCAACTTCGGTGACCACACCGTGAGTGTGATCAACCTGCAGGCTCAGGCCGGTTTGGACATTTTCAATACCATCCTGGCAGTCAACGACACCATTCCGGTTGGTATCAATCCACGCGGGCTGGCAGTCGATCGCAGCAGCCGCTTTGCCTTTGTCGTCAACGTCGGCGAAGAGACCATGAGCGTGATCGATACCGAGGCCGGGACGGTGATAGACACCAAGTTCGTCGGTTTCGGTCCGGACGAGGTCGCAGTTGGTCCCGACGGGACCTCGTACGTCACCGCCCGGGGCGACGGCACTGTCACCGTGATCCGTCCCCGGTAGTTTCGCGGGTCAGCGGATTGCGTCGAGCATGTGATACAGCAGCAGCAGCTGGGTAATCGCCAGCGGCTCACTGCGAGTGCCTTCACCGAGTTGACCCAGCGACGACGGTAGCTCCGTCTCGGTACCGAGTTCGGCCCAGATCGCCTTCTCCAGCAGCTGGCTCTCTTCGCGGGGCACGTAACCGTGCACATGCAGCGCATCCACCGGCCTGCCGTCCTCGTCGCGGACAAGCTTGAGATGCATGGCCCGCCGATCGGACTCGCGGAAGACCCCGGTGAGGTCTGGGTGGCGGATCGTCGAGCGCAGGGTCAGCTCGGCCGATAGCGGAGTCTCCGGCGGGTCATGGCGCACGTCGATCGGGCCGAACCGCACCACGATGTCGGCAGCGGAGCGTTGTGGCCGGATGAATTCCTGGGACTCGGGCTCCCGCTTATCAAGTTCGGCCAGCACCTGCTCGGGTGTGTACCCGCGCTTGGTGGTGTCCCGCTTGACTTTCCAGTCCCGGCGGATGTGCTCCGGCGGGTCGAGGTACACGGTGATGTCGAAGCACGCCCGAGATAGTGGAGTGTGCAGCGGCAACAGGCCTTCCACGATCACGAACTCGGTGGGCTCGATGAGGTCGGGCCGGGTGAGTTGGCCGGTGTCGTGGTCGTAGACCGGTTTGAGCACCGGCTGACCAGTGGCCAGCAGCTGCAGATGCTGCTCCATGATCTGCACGTAGTTGCAGTCCGGGTGCAGCGCCGTGAACGGCAGTCCCTTGCGCTCCTGCCGGTCGTAGCGGTGGTAGTCGTCGACACACAGAGAGGTGATCCGGTCGGCACCCAGCGCGTCCACCAGCCCTTTGGTCAGGGTGGTCTTGCCGGCCGCGCTGTCCCCGGCGATCGCGAGCATCACCGGACGCGCAGTGCTGGACCCGGCGCGCTCCATCCGCATCAATTTGTCGGGCACGACCCACCTCTTTCTTGGGAGCACCGACGGCGACCATGATGTGGCGGGTCTATCCGTAGCGCCCCCGCGTTGCGCTGGTGCCTGACAGTAAGCAAGCCCGTCTTATCCCGGCGTCCCCTTCTAGAGGGAGTGACGAGGGGATCCGCCGATTACACTCAGCGAATGGACAGCCAGCCGCTGCGTGTGGTGCTGGTAGACGATCACGAGATGGTGCGCACCGGCCTCAAGGCGATGCTCGCTCGGTTCACCGGGCAGGTCCGAGTGGTCGGCGAGGCCTCGGATGCGACGACCGCGCGGCGGGTGGTGGCCGGGCTGGACCCTGACATTGTGCTCGCCGACGTCCGGCTGGGTGGGGAGAGCGGGCTGGACCTGTGCCGGAACCTGCTGCAGGACTTTCCGGCTCGCAAGGTCGTGCTGCTCACGGTCTATGACGACGAGCAGTACCTGTTCCAGGCGATGCACGCCGGGGCGGCGGGCTACCTGCTCAAGCGGATCGACGGCCCCGAGCTGGTTGAGCAGCTGCAGCGGGTGCACGCCGGCGGGGTAGTACTCGACGCTGCGCTCAGCACCCGAGCCGGGGCGTCGGCCGCCCGGCTCAAGGCAGGCGAGTTCTGGCCCGGCGCACACCTCGGTCTCACCCAGCGGGAGAGCGAGGTGCTCTCGCTGATGGTCGCCGGCTCATCCAACCGCGCGATCGCCACCGCACTGGTGGTCGGCGAGGAAACGGTCAAGAGCCATGTGCGCGGCATCTACCGCAAGCTGGCAGTGACTGACCGGGCGGCAGCGGTGGCAACTGCCTTGCGCGAGGGCCTATACCGCTAGTGCGGGATAGGCC
>JBOHGX010000273.1:0-15720 GCA_050700255.1 Pseudonocardiaceae bacterium | reverse complement strand
GTTACCAAACCTCACGTAAGTGCGTTCTGTCCCCAGAACGCGGCAGCAGAGCCCGAGCAAGGAGTCCATGATGAGTGCAGAGATCTTTTACGACGATGATGCTGATCTGTCGATCATCGGCGGACGGAAAGTGGCCGTGATCGGCTACGGCAGTCAGGGACATGCGCATGCGCTGAGCCTGCGCGACTCCGGGGTCGACGTGCGCGTCGGACTGCCCGAGGCATCCAAGTCGCGCCCGAAGGCGGCCGACGAGGGGCTGCGGGTGGTGACGCCGGCGCAGGCTTCGGCCGAGGCAGACGTCATCATGATCCTTGCGCCGGACACCAAGCAACGGACCATCTACGCCAACGACATCGCGCCGAACCTGAGCTCGGGTGACGCGCTGTTGTTCGGGCATGGCTTCAACATCCGGTACGACCTGATCACACCGCCGTCCGATGTGGACGTGGCGATGGTGGCGCCCAAGGGACCGGGGCACCTGGTGCGCAGGCAGTTCGTCGACGGCAAGGGCGTGCCGTGCCTGATCGCGGTCGAGCAGGACCCCACCGGTGGTGCCCAGGCGCTGGCGCTGTCCTACGCCAAGGCGATCGGCGGTACCCGCGCGGGGGTGATCAAGACCACGTTCACCGAGGAGACCGAGACCGATCTGTTCGGGGAGCAGACGGTGCTCTGTGGCGGGATCACCTCGCTGGTGCAGGCCGGGTTCGAGGTGCTCACCGAGGCGGGCTACGCGCCCGAGGTGGCATATTTCGAATGCCTGCACGAGGTCAAGCTCATCGTCGATCTGATGTATGAGGGGGGGATCGCCCGGATGCGCTACTCGATCTCCGACACCGCTGAGTACGGGGACCTCACCCGCGGGCCGCGGGTGATCACGCCGCAGGTCAAGGACGAGATGCGCCGGATCCTCACCGAGATCCAGGACGGCACCTTCGCCCACGAATGGGTCGTCGAGGACGACAACGGCCGGCCGAATTTCACCAAGCTGCGCGCCGAGGGGGAGCGGCACTCCATCGAGCAGATCGGCGCGCGGTTGCGCGGGTTGATGTCCTGGGTGGATCGCCCGCTTACCGACACCGCCTAGACTCGGTCAGCGTGACCCGACCCCTAGTTCTGATCGCTGAGAAGCTCGCACCGCCGGTGCTGGAGATCTTCGACGACGAGTTCGATGTCCAGCACGTCGATGGCACCGATCGTGCGACTTTGTTCGAGGCGCTAGCCGACGCCGAGGCGCTGCTGGTGCGCTCGGCCACCCGGGTGGATGCCGAGGCGCTGGGCCACGCCCGCCGGCTCAAGGTCGTCGCCAGGGCCGGTGTCGGGCTGGACAACGTCGATGTGCCGGCGGCCACCGAGCGCGGTGTGATGGTGGTCAACGCGCCCACCTCCAACATCGTCTCGGCCGCCGAGCACGCCGTTGCGCTGCTGCTGGCGGTGGCCCGGCACATCCCGGCGGCCGACGCCAGCCTGCGTGGTGGACAATGGAAGCGCAGTTCGTTCGGTGGCGTCGAGCTGTCCGGCAAGATCATCGGCGTGGTGGGCCTTGGCAAGATCGGCCAGCTGGTGGCGCAGCGGCTTGCTGCCTTCGGCACGGAGCTGATCGCCTACGACCCCTATGTGTCCCCGGCACGGGCCGCTCAGCTGGGTATCGAGCTGGTCGACCTGGACGAGCTGCTGTCCCGCGCGGACGCCATCTCGATCCACCTGCCCAAGACTGCCGAGACGCTCGGCCTGATCGGAGCCGACCAGCTCGTCAAAACCAAGCCGGGCGTGCTGATCGTCAACGCCGCCCGCGGTGGCCTGGTGGACGAGCAGGCGCTGGCCGACGCGGTGCGAAGTGGCCAGGTCGGCGGCGCTGGGATCGACGTCTTCGCCACCGAGCCGTGCACCGCCAGCCCGCTGTTCGAGCTTGCACAGGTCGTTGTCACCCCCCATCTGGGTGCCTCCACCGCTGAGGCGCAGGACCGCGCGGGCATCGACGTCGCCCGCAGCGTGCTGCTGGCGCTGCGCGGCGAGTTCGTTCCCGACGCGGTGAACGTGATCAGCAATGGGGTAGTGGGCGAGGAGGTCCGGCCCTGGCTGCCGCTGACCCAGAAACTGGGTACCGTGCTGGCCACCCTGACCGCGAGTTCACCTGATTCGGTGACCGTCGACGTACGTGGTGAGCTGGCCGCCGAGGACGTCTCAGTCCTGCAGCTCGCGGCGCTTCGCGGCATCTTCACTGATGTGGTGGCCGAGCAGGTCACCTTCGTCAACGCGCCGCGGCTGGCGCAGGAACGCGGGATCGCCGTTGCCGTGGTGACCGCGCCGGAAAGTCCAAGCCATCGCAGCGTGGTCAGCGTGCGGGGTGCCTTCGCCGACGGCACCGTTTCCTCGGTCTCGGGAACACTGTCCGGGCCTGCGCAGGTGCAGAAGTTGGTCGAGATCGATGGCCGGCACTTCGACCTTCGGGCCCAGGGCGAGGCCATCTTCATGGAGTACCCGGACCGTCCTGGCGTGATGGGAACCGTCGGCACGTTGCTGGGGTCGGCGGACGTCAACATCGAAGCGGCCCAGATCAGCCAGACGACTGCGGGTACCGATGCGGTCATGATGCTCCGGGTCGACCAGACCGTGCCACGGGAAGTGCTGGACGCCATTGGGGCATCGGTTGGCGCCCGCACCGTCCGCTCAGTCACGTTCGGCTGACCTTTCGCGGCACCGAACTACCCATCCGGACTGGTCACAAAACGCGATCGACTGGATACGGTCCGTCAGTGCGCATCCGGGTAGGGAGCCCGTGGGCTCGCCGGCCCCGAGTCTTGCCGAAGAGTCCTTCGACGGTCGTGGTTGTCGTGCTCACCGTGATCGCCTCCGCGGGACTCAGCGGCCTGGCCAGCGGTCAGCCCGATATGGTGCCGCTTGCGGTTGGCCTGCCGCCCGCGGCCGGCCTGCCGCCGGCGCCGCTGCAAGGCAAGATCGGCCCCCGGCTGGACGCGACACGGGGGCCGGTGGCGGTCTTTGTCGAGCTCGCCCAGACCCCGGCGGTGGACGTCTTTCACGCCGAGCGCAGCGCGGGGCGGCCGGCCACGACCGCGGCGCGGGTGGCCAGTGCCGCCAAGAGCCAGGTGGAGAAGGCCGCCGACCGCGCGCTCGCGATGCTGCGCCACCACAATGCGGTTGTTCACGAGCTGTTCCGGACCACCAACGCCGTGCCCGGACTGGCCGTGATCGCCGATGCGGAGGCGATCCGCCAACTTGCCGGCTCGCCCGACGTCCGCTCGGTGTACAAGATCGTACCCAAGACGGCGATGAACTCCAGCGCCGTGCAGCTGACCAGGACCCTGCGCGCCTGGCAGCAGACCGGGCGGCTGGGAGACGGGGTACGGATCGGCATCATCGACGACGGGATCGACTACACGCACGCAGACTTCGGCGGTCCCGGTACCCCGGCGGCCTAC
The DNA here is from genome assembly GCA_050700255.1 of Pseudonocardiaceae bacterium. Classification (GTDB taxonomy): domain Bacteria; phylum Actinomycetota; class Actinomycetes; order Mycobacteriales; family Pseudonocardiaceae. The sequence continues at coordinate 12,283 of JBOHGX010000273.1, read as the reverse complement.
ACCGCCATCGACCGCACCATGATCGAGCCGAGCGACTTCCCGACCCGCAAGGTGGTGGGTGGATACGACTTCGCCGGCGACGACTACGACGGCGGCGCGACCGGTGGCCCGCTGGGGGCCATCCCACGGCCAGACCCCAACCCGCTGTCCTGCGGTCAACACGGCAACCACGTCGCCGGGACCGCGGCCGGATTCGGTGTCAATGCTGACGGCAGCACCTTCCGCGGTGATTATCAGCAGCCGGATCCGGCGGCGCTCAACGCCCTGCGGATCGGCCCCGGCACCGCCCCGCACGCACTGCTGTACGCTCTGAAGGTCTTCGGTTGCCGCGGCGCGACAGCCTTGATCGCCAAGGCGATGGACTGGGCGCTGGACCCCAACAGCGACGGCGACTTCACCGACCGGCTCGACGTGGTGAACCTGTCGCTGGGCTCGGATTACGGTGCTCCCGACGACCCGGACAGCCTGTTCGTCCGCCGGCTGGCGGTCAACGGGGTGCTGCCGGTCTTCGCGGCGGGCAATGGCGGTGACCTCTACGACATCGGTGGAGCACCGGGCAACACTCCCGAGGCGCTCACGGTGGCCAGTACCCGAGACTCCGCTGTGCTGCGCGACGGCGCCCAGGTGATCGCGCCCAGCGGCGTGGATGGCCAGGTTGTGGGTGGCCAGGTTGTGGGTGGCCAGTACAGCCAGGACTTCCCCGGCTACGACAGCCTGGATCGCACCGCGCGGGTGGTAGGGCTGTCCGATCCCGGCAACGCCGACGGCTGCCAGCCCTATTCGGCTGCCGACGCTGCCGCGGTAGTGGGCAAGCACCTCTGGCTGGAGTGGGACGAGGACAACACCACCCGGCGCTGCGGTTCGACGGTGCGGGCCGACCATGCGCTGGCCGCCAAGGCCGCCGGAGTGCTGCTGTCCTCGGCGAAGGAGCATTTCGCCGCGAGCATCGCCGGTAACGCGGGAGGGCCGATGTTCCAGTTGACCGGTCCCGACACCGCCGCGCTGCGTCCGGCGCTGCAGGCCGGGACGCTCGTGATGCGGCTCGTGGGAAAGCTGCGGGCCTCGGTGCACACCGATGATCCCCGAATCGCCGACACGGTCAGTGAGTTCAGCTCACGTGACGTGCGAGGTCCGGCCCTCAAACCGGACGTGGCGGCACCTGGGGACACCATCGCGTCGGCGCTGACCGGCAGCGGATCGGACGTCCTGGTGATCAGCGGGACGTCGATGGCTTCCCCGCACGTCGCGGGCATCGCGGCATTGGTCCGCCAGGCGCATCCGGACTGGAGTGTGGCCGAGGTCAAGGCCGCGGTGGTGAATACCGCAGCAGCGGATGTCCATTCGCTCGATGGTCAGCAGGGCCCGATCGCGGCCCCCAACCGGGTCGGCGCCGGCCGGGTGGACGCTGCAGCCGCGGTGCGCAATCAGGTGCTGGCGATGGTGCTCGATGACCCCGGTCAGGTCAGCGCCGGCTTCGGCGTGGTGCAGGCCACCGGTCCAGTCACCCTCAGCAAGACGATCACACTGGTGAACAAGGGTGCGACCGCGGCCCGGTACGCGGTCGCCTACCAACCGATCACCACCATGCCCGGAGTCGGGTACCAACTGTCCAGCAGATCGGTCGACATCGCCGCGCGCGGAGTCGCGGCACTGACCGTCACGCTACGCATCGACGATCCGTCGGCGTTGCGCCGGATCGCTGATCCGACTATCGAGAAGACCCAACTCGGTGCGGCACGCCAGTTCGTCGCCGACGCCTCCGGCCGGATCGTATTCAGCGCACCCGATAACTCGGGTGCGGGTGTCCCACGGGATACGGTCAACCTGCGGGTGCCGGTCTATGCCGCTCCGAGGCCCGTGTCCGACCTGTCGGTACTCGAGAATCTGCACTTCCGGGGCGATGACCGGCAGGCCGTGCTGCCCCTGTTCGGCCGCGGAGTGGATCAGGGTAGCGGAGATGCCGCCTACCGCTCGCTGATCAGCGTCCTGCAGCTGCAGACTGAGAGCGGGCGGTTGGCTGAGTGCAAGGGCGTATTCGTGGCGGCTTGCACGCCCAACGGGACCGCTCAGGGAGGGGACATCCGCTATGTCGGTGTGACCTCCACTGTGCCGCTGGCCGTGGCCCGGGGCAGGCCGAAAGACGCGTTGCTCGCTTTCGGGATCACCACCTGGGAGGACTGGTACAACGTCGGCAGCAACACCATTCCGTTCGTCGATATCGACACCACCGGGGATGGGCGGACCGACTTCGAGGTCCGCGGAACGAAGCTGGCCGGGACCGACGTGCTCGTCGCGGCGACCGTCGACCTGCATGCGCCGCCAGGATCCCCACCGGTACAGGTGCTGCCGGTCAACGGGCAGTTCGGGGACGTGGACTCCGGCGTCTTCGACAGCAACGTCATCGTGCTGCCGGTGTCGTTGACCGCGCTGGGGATCGACCCGTTGGCGGCAACGGCGCCGATCAGCTACACCACGGCAGTCGCGAGCTACTACACCAGTCCGGTCAGCGTCGGCGAGGTGATCGACAGCACGGGTCCGGCGTTGTTCGACGCCGTGCGGCCGGGACTGTGGGCCCAGGGGACCGGGGATCCCGCGTTGAGCTATCTGGCCCGCCCGGGAACCGCGATGATGGTCAATCGGGACACCATCGCCGCGACGGCTCAACGTGCGGCCCAGCTGCTGGTGTTGCACCCGGCCAACTCCAGTGGGAATCGGGTGCAGCTGGTGCCGGTGTCGGCGCCTGGCTCTGCGTTGGTTGGTAGGCAGGGTCCTGCCGTGCCGCTTCCGGTGCCCGCAGCGCCTCCCGTACCGGTGGAATCTCCTGACCGCGCGCGTGGCGGGCTTCGCCCGGCCGAGCCATGATATTCGGCAGGGTGGCTCGCCCGGTCTTTAGGCCATTCGCGTATCCATCGTGCGGTGCTCGACGTCGCTGCGGGTAACCTGCCCGCGGCAGAGGGTCCCGCGGCAGGGGCCCGGGCACTGGAGGTGGTGGTTCATGCGGCTCGCGGTGATCCCTGGCGACGGGATCGGTCCGGAGGTGATCGGTGAGGCGCTCAAGGTCCTGAACGAGGTCGCCCCCGACGCCGAGACCACGCCCTACGATCTCGGTGCCGCGCGCTGGCACTCCACCGGGGAACTACTTCCTGAGTCGGTGCTCAACGAGCTACGCCAGCACGACGGCATTCTGCTCGGCGCAGTAGGGGACCCCTCGGTGCCCAGCGGGATCCTCGAGCGTGGGCTGCTGCTGCGGCTGCGTTTCGAGCTGGACCACCACGTGAACCTGCGACCGGCCCGGCTTTATCCCGGGGTGCGTAGCCCCATCGCGGACCCGGGCAGCATCGACATGATCGTGGTGCGCGAGGGCACCGAAGGCCCGTATGCCGGCAACGGCGGGCTGCTGCGCAAGGACACCCCGCACGAGATCGCCACCGAGGTCAGCCTGAACACGGCCTTCGGCGTGGAGCGAGTCGTGCGTGACGCGTTCGCCCGTGCGGCGGCACGCCCGCGCAGACACCTGACGCTGGTGCATAAGACGAACGTGCTTTCGCACGCCGGATCGCTGTGGTCGCGCATCGTGGAGGAGGTGTCGCTGCAGCATCCCAACGTGACGGTGTCCTACCAGCACGTCGATGCGGCCACTATCCACCTGGTCACCGACCCCGGCCGGTTCGACGTGATCGTCACCGACAACCTGTTCGGTGACATCCTCACCGACCTCGCGGCGGCTGTCACGGGTGGGATCGGCCTTGCCGCCAGCGGGAACCTCGACGTGACCCGCCGCAACCCCAGCATGTTCGAGCCGGTACACGGCTCTGCCCCCGACATTGCCGGCCAGGGCATTGCTGACCCGACCGCGGCGGTGCTGTCGATCGGGCTGATGCTCGCTCATCTCGGGATGGACGAGCCGTCTCGCCGGGTCGAGGCTGCAGTGGCCTTCGACCTGGCCACCCGGGATCACACTCACCCAGGCGGTACCCACGCCATCGGCGATCGGTTGGCAGCCCTGGTCTCGTCGAGCCAGCGAGTCGAACGCGCAGGCCTATAGCCTGCTGTCCCCCATCGACTGGAGAGCACGTCGGGGATAGTGGCGGGGTGCCGGGCAGTCTTCGAGCCAAGCGCTCCGATACCGAGCTAGTGGCGATGGGGACCGCGCAACGCTGGCTCGATCATCACGGACAGCAGGCCAGAGCTTGGCTGGACCAAGCTCCAGACGTAGCGCGGTCGTGGGCGCAACGGTGGGACCTCGCTCTGGGCGCACCGCTCGACGGTGGTTCGGTCAGCGTCGTGTTGTCGGTCCAGCGCAAGGACGGTCCCGCGGTGCTCAAGCTCGCGGCGCCGTGGTCGCGCTGGTCTCGGCAAGAGGCGGCGGCATTACGGGCATGGGGTGGGCGGGGCGCTGTTCGCTTGCTGGCTGCGTCCGACGACGCCCACGCATTGCTGCTCGAACGTGTGTGGCCTGGCACGACTGCCAGCGGCATGACTGCAGCGGATCTTGCCGATTTATTGGGGAAGCTATCGCGCCCTGCGGTTCCCCCAGGTATGCCGTCATTTGCAGACGCGGTGCGACTGCGCTTTGACCGAGCGAAGGAAAACCGCCATGGGCTGCTGTCCGCGGCGCAGATCTCGCGAGCGCGGCGCCATGCCGTCGCTGTTGCTGAGAGGCCTCAAGGACGGCCCGTATTGTGCCACGGAGATCTGATGAGCAAGAACGTCCTCAGGTCAGACGATCGAGGACTCATCGCTATCGACCCGAATCCCTGCAGCGGGTATCCGGAATACGACGCCGCGCAATGGACCGTCACGGAACCTCCGGTCGCGGACGCACAGGGCAGGGCGACCGCCGTCTCGGCCGCGCTCGGCCTGCCAGCCGACGACGTGCTGCAGTGGGTGTGCCTGCTGGCTGCTGTGGAAGTGTGTTTAGCATCGCCCGTCCGGGCGCACGCGTCCCTCGAACTGGCCCGACGCCTCAGCGCGGATTGGCTCCGCGCCGTGTGATATGGCTCGTTGACTGGGTCGCCGCCCGCATATTCCAAGCCATCACGCGGCGCCGTTCCCGCTGCGCCCTCGACTGGCGTCGTTAGAGGCCAGGACGCGCCGCAGGAGCGATATGAGCGTCTCCTGCTCCGCGGTCGATAGCGCATCGAGAAACCCATGCTGTGACTGTCGTGCGATGGGCTTCAACTCGTCGATCAGCGTTTTACCTGCCGGAGTGAGCGCGACGTGATTGCGGCGGCGGTCAAGCGGATCCCGTGTCCGTTTGACGAGGCCGCGGCCCTCAAGGTGATCAATCGAGCCGACGAGATGGCTCTTGTCAAGGTCGAGCGAGTCGGCCAACTGCTGCTGGGACATGGCGCCGAAGTCGTCCAAGGCGCTGAGGACGGCGTGGTGTATCAGCACCAAGCCGTGCTTGCCCATGATGACCTCCAGGTGGCGACGCCCGAACTTGGCCACCTGCGAAGCCAGGTACGAGGGGTGGGCGAGCAGCGACGGTGGCCGCCTTCTGGGAGCGCTCATGTGGATATAGTAGCCATATTAAACAGTTGCTTTATGCTACTGTTGGCCTTGCTACCAAGTAGGTCGACCACAATGCACGGAAGGCCAGCATGTCGATGGCTACGGCGATTGTGGCCACCGCGTTCGGTGGTCCGGAGGTTCTGTCCGTTGTCGAGCAACCGGTGCCGAAGCCGCTGCCGGGTGAGGTGACGATCCGGGTCCGGGCGGCAGGGGTGAACCCGATCGATTATCTGCTTTATAGCGGCGCGCTCGGCGATGACCAGGATTCGCTGCCGCTGCAGAGCTCCTGGCGACGAGTCACGCCGGTGGCAAGGTCGTGCTTCTGCCATGACCGACCATTGCTAAGCCAATGTCGCGCCGCCGTGCCCGGTGTGCAACACTGCGCCCGTGGCCTGCCACAGTGTGAACATCATTGCTGAGCGCGTCGGGTAACGGCACCATCACCCGACGCGCAGACCTCTCGCACCCGCGGGGGGTCTTTTTTGTTGCCCGGTTCTGACTCAGGAGCGCTTGCCGATGTCCCGCATCACCCCCGCCGGCACCCCGCTCGGCGACGACTTCCACCTATACGACACCACCCTGCGCGATGGCGCCCAGCGGGAGGGCATCTCCTACTCGGTGGCCGACAAGCTGGCCGTCGCCCGGCTGCTGGACACCCTCGGGGTGGGCTTCATCGAAGGCGGCTGGCCCGGTGCATTGCCCAAGGACACCGAGTTCTTCGCCCGTGCCGCAGCTGGTGAGCTGGCGCTGACCCACGCCGTGTTGGTGGCCTTCGGGTCCACCCGACGGGCGGGCCTGGCCGCTGGCGCCGATCCGCAAGTGCAGGCCCTGCTCGCCTCCCAGGCCCCGGCGATCACGCTGGTGGCCAAGTCCGACCGCCGGCACGTGGAGCGAGCGTTGCGAACCGACGTCGCCGAGGCCTGCGCGATGGTGCGAGACACCGTGGCGCTGCTCGTCGCCGAGGGCCGGCGGGTGTTCCTTGACGCCGAGCACTTCTTCGACGGCTACGCCTTCGACGCGGACTGCGCGCTGCGGGTGCTCGAGGCCGGTGTCACCGCCGGCGCCGCCGTCGCGGTGCTGTGCGACACCAACGGCGGCCAGTTGCCGCTGCAGCTCGCGGAAACCGTCGCTGAAGTGGTTGCCCGGACGGGTTTCCGGGTCGGGATCCATTGCCAGGACGACACCGCCTGCGCGGTCGCCAACTCCGTCGCGGCGGTGCAGGCCGGGGCCAGCCACGTGCAGTGCACCGCCAACGGCTACGGCGAGCGGACCGGTAACGCGGACCTGTTCGCCGTCACCGGCAACCTCGTCACCAAGCTGGGGATGCCGGTCCTCCCGGATGCCGGGATGGCCGAGCTGACCCGCATTTCGCACGCACTGGCCGAGATCGCCAACCTCGCTCCCGACACCCACCAGGCCTATGTCGGTAGGTCGGCCTTCGCCCACAAGGCGGGGCTGCATGCGAGTGCGATCAAGGTGGATCCGGAGCTGTACAACCACCTGGACCCCGCGGCGGTCGGCAACTCACAGCGCGTGCTCGTCACCGAGATGGCCGGCCGGGCCAGCATCGAGCTCAAGGGTGCCGAGCTCGGAATGGACTTGGCCGGCCGCTCGGCCGAGATCGGCGTGGTCACCGCGCGGGTCAAGGAGCTCGAGTCCCGGGGCTGGTCCTTCGAGGCTGCCGATGCTTCGTTCGAGTTGCTGTTGCGCCAGGAGGTCAACGACGTACCACCGGCACCGCCGTGCCAACTGGAGTCCTACCGGGTGGTGGTGGACCATCAGGCCGACGGCGAGGTGGTCGCGCAGGCGACGGTGAAAGTACACGTAGCCGGCGAGCGGGTGATCGCCACCGCGGAGGGCAACGGGCCCGTCAACGCGCTGGACGCCGCGTTGCGCCAGGCTCTGAATCCCCATGTGCCCTGGTTGAAGACCGTGGAGCTGTCGGACTACAAGGTTCGTATCCTGCCGGGCACGCATGGCACCGACGCAGTGACCCGGGTGCTGGTGGACACCAACGACGGCACCGGGTCCTGGACCACGGTCGGTGTGCACGGCAACGTGGTGGAGGCGTCCTGGCTGGCGCTGCTGGACGCGCTGACCTACGCGGCGCTGCGCCACGATGGCGTGGCTGCCCGGTAGCGTCGCAGCTCGTGCGCGTCGGGAGGATCGCTCATTCGCAAGGGGTGGCCTTCGCCGCCCTGGAGACGGGTCCCGACGGCGAGGAGCTGGCGGTGGAGATTGCTGACCACCCGTTCGGGCCGGTGAACTTCACCGGCCGTCGCTGGCCGCTGCCCGACGTCCGGCTGCTCGCTCCGATCTTGCCTACGAAGATCATCGGGATCGGCCGGAACTATGCCGCGCATGCCCAGGAAATGGGCCACGAGTCTCCGGTCCACCCGATCATGTTCCTGAAGCCCAATACGACGGTGGTCGGGCCCAACGTGCCGATCAAATTGCCCGCCGATTCCCAGCAAGTGGACTATGAGGGTGAGCTAGCAGTGGTGATCGGTCTGCCGTGCCGCGACGTCCCCGCGATTCAAGCGGCGGAGGTGCTGCTCGGCTGCACGGCGGCCAACGACGTCACTGCCCGAGATCACCAACGCAGCGACGGGCAGTGGACCCGGGGCAAGAGTCACGACACGTTCTGCCCACTGGGCCCGTGGATTGACACCACTGTCGACCCCGGTGACCTGGCCGTGCGTACCGAGCTGGACGGTGCAGTGGTGCAGGACTCGCGCACTTCGATGCTGCTGCACGCGGTACCCGCGTTGGTCGAGTGGGTGTCTCGGGTGATGACCCTGCTACCCGGTGACGTGATCCTCACCGGCACCCCCGCCGGCGTCGGCCCACTGCGCGCAGGACGCAGCGTCTCGGTCACCGTCGAAGGCGTCGGCACGCTGATCAACCCGGTCACGCTGAGGTGAGCTCTTCAAGTACCGCCAACCCCCCTCGCGGCTGCTTTTTTCGGCTACCAACCCAGGCCACTACCGCAGCCGCCCGCTGCGACATGGATGCTTGTGGTTGTTGAGGCGCCTGCTGGGACTACCACAAGCATCCATGTCGCATTTCGAATCGGGCGAGCAGTCCGTTTCGTCCTCGTCCTCGCGGCAATTGGACGGGGCAGCCAACGCTGGCACGCCTTCGTTCAGAACCTCCGCCGGGCCATTACGAACTCGGCCTTACGCCGATCCAAGGCATCGGCTCTCAGCGGCTTCCGCCGACTCGCCCTCTGATCGAGGCACCGACTGCGGTCGAGTCTGCTTGCATTCATCCAAGTGCCCCACTCAACGACACCTCATGGATGCGCGACGGCGACCCCAAAGTTAACACGATCGGGGTTGAGCCTGACGTACTTACCGGGCGTTGCTCGTCCTCCTTGCTGCGGTCGCTGTTTTCGCACCCGCCGGACGGAGCCGCCGGACGGGCAAGGACGTCGGGATGCCGTGGCTGTGATGGACGAAGCATCGGCCATGGCGCAACAGAGAGGAATCGGGCCCGTGATGGATGGCCACAAACACACGGCTCCGCCAGATCCGTAAATGAACCACGGAAGGAGCATGGTCATTGCCACGACCGGACAACACGGGCGGACTATGACTGGAATGGCTGAACGGGATGATGTGCTGGGTGCGTTGGAGCGGCTCCTCGAGGACGCCGGCAAGGGTCGGGGCGGGGCGCTATACGTCGTCGCGCCGGCTGAGTTGGGTAAAACCACCATGCTCGAGCATGTGATCACCGTGGCGAAACCGCAGTTTATGGTCGGTGTCGGACGTGGGGACCAGGTGGAGGCGGTATTGCCGTTCGGTCTGATCGGCCAGGCTCTCGACCAGCTTCTCGACTCCGCGGCGCCGCGCCGCCGGCCGATATGAGCAGCCTGCCGCCGGTCAGGTTGTATCACTCCGACGGCGGCCGCGATCGAATGGTTCAGGGCAGACGGGAGCCTGCGGCGTTGGACGCCGTGAGCCCGTGTTCTGCGATGTCGTTGGCGATGTCGATGCCGAGCCGGACTCCGCCGATGTTCTGTGTGAGGTCGATCTCGTCGTTCTCGTTGACAGCGAAGGCGTCGAATACCCAGTGCACGCCGAGGAAGACCCGGCTGCGGCCGTTCTCCTCGATCATCTGCCACAGGCCGCCGGGGAAGTTCCGTACGTGACGCGGCCGGACTGTTCCGGTGTTGTCGACGCTAGTCCCGTTGAGCTCATCGGAGACGAACTCGAGGTCCGCCATGAGGTCGTCCGGGCAGTACTCGCCTTTGTTGTAGAAACATCTGACGGACTGGAAGACCGCCGCGCCGAAGGTTGCGTGACCCGATGGGTAGGCCGGGAACGGCGGAGTGAAGTTCTTCTCGCCCACGTTGTTGGTATTCTGCGCACCGAGCGGGAGCCAGCCGGGGTCGGCGTCCACATCCAACACGTCGCCGCCCACTCCGATCGGACCCATGGAGGGGTCGTGCTCCCGAATCCCCAGCACCGGGCGCCACACGTCGTAGAAGTACTTGTCGTCCCAGGCCAGGATGCCCGCATCGCCCATCGCCGCATTGATCACTGCGAACAGCCGGGCATTCGCAGTGACGTCGTTGCCCTGCGCGTCCGCAATCTTGCGAACGATCTGGTTGTACAGCCGAGGCGGTGTGCCGAGTTCCTTGGCCCCGTCGTAGCCCCAGAAGATCCCGATGATGGTCTCGGTGGGGGTGCGGGAGGGCAGAAGGTTGGCCGGCAGCGTCCCGATGAGTTGTGGCGCGATGCCCTTGCTGCGCACCTGCTCGAGGGCCTGATTGTACTCTGCGCTACCGAGCAGCGGGGACTTATCGAGGTGATGGCGCGTATTCACGGCGAAGCAGTGCGATCGGGCACCGTAGAACGGGGCGTAGAAGGGCTGGCCCGGGTTGTCCGGGTCCTTCCGGTGGTGAATGGGAGCGATCGAGTGGGTGTAGCCGTTGTCGCTGAAATCGGGGCCGTTCTGACGGAGGGCGAGGATGGCTGCGGCGACCGCCAAGCCGAAGTCATGCCCGTCCGAGCGGGGCTGACCCCCGGGCAGGTCTGCCGCGGCGAGCCGGCTGTCGAAGAACGCCTTCTGCGCCGGGTAGAGCGCGCTGAGCGTGGTGTGCGCGGCAGCGGCGATCGCCGAGTCGGCGTCGGCGCCCGGCTCGGGCGTCGGCAGGCCGTCCAGGTACGGGTCGTATTTCCCGTAGATGCCGAAGTAGGCGTCGTGCATGGCCAGGTGCACGATCGCGTAGGCGCGTGAGCTACCACACGGGCCCCGACTACCGGCCTCCTCCGGCGCGCCGGTGGTGTGCGTTGTGCGGTCGGCCTCGTTGACGACTTCGTTCCAGTACAAGATGGGATCCACTGGTTTTCTCCTTCTCCCATATGCGGCGCGCAGACCGGCGCCATGGGTTAGAGACGGAATCGCCCGCCGCTGATACCACCCGTCATCGATCGCTCTGTGTAGCGAAGATCTTCGGGTCCGCTCTTTGGACCACGGGGGCCAGCAGCTCGTGGAGCGGTTGGTGGCGGTTAGCGACTCTCAGAACGAGGGTTGGTAGTCCTTGAAGAGCTACCACGGGCGAAGGCTGGGGCGTGCTCGGGGAGCAGCCCGATGCCCACTGCTGTGGCGGGTACGGCTTGCAGCTGGGGGAGGCGCTGCAGCAGCCGGATCGGTAGCGTGGGCCGGCCCGATTCGGCCCCGACCTGGGTGATGTCACCGGCCAGCGCCGGCCCGAGCAGGCGCGCGTGGATGACGCGCTGCACCGCCTGGGTCAACGCCGCAGGCGCCCATCGCCGCAACTGGACGTGGTCGAGATGGCGGCGGGTAAGCGCACCACGGCGCAACGGCTCGGCCAGCAGGCGGGCCGCTTGCCACGGCGTCCTGGATGGCGAGGTTGATACCCACCCCGCCGACCGGTGACATCGCGTGCGCGGCGTCCCCCAAGCACAGCAGCCCATGGGTCGACCAGCGACGCAGCCGGTCCAGCCGGACGTCCAGCAGCGCCACATCGTCGAAGGAGCGCACGGCGTCCATCCGGTCGGCCAGCCACGGGATCATCGCCGCCACCCGGTGCCGGAACGCCGCTATCCCCTCGCCCCGCAATGTGGCATCGGAACCCTTACGGATCAGATAGGCGCACTGGAAGTAGTCCCCGCGGTCGATGAGGACCATGCCCTGACCGGATCCGAAGCGGGCCACTCCACCTTGCGGATCGTTGTCGCGGCGCGGCAGCCGGAACCACCACACGTCCATCGGCACTCCGAAGGATCGGACGTGCAGCTCGGCAGCGTCCCGGAGTACCGAGCCCCGCCCGTCGCATGCCACGGTGAGGTCTGCCCGCAGCTGTCCACTGCGTCCGTCGGCCGACTGGTACTGCACGCCGACGACCGCACCGCCCTCGGAGAGCAGCCCGGTCGCTTGGGTGTTCATCCGGAGCGTGAATGTCGGCTCGGCGCGCCCAGCATCGGCCAGTAGGTCGAGGAAGTCCCATTGGGGGACGAAGGCCAGATGCTTGTGCGGACCCGGGATCCGGCGAAAGTCCCCGACCGGGACTAGATCATCGCCGATCTGGATCTGGAGCTGCTCGACGAGCCGGTGGGGCATCTTCGCGAACTCGTCACCTAGTACTACAGCGCTAGATCATTAGTGTCTGTAGGCGGAGGTGTCGTCGGACGTGGGCTCGGCGGGCTTGGGCTTGGTGGTGGCGGCGCCAGGTGGACCAGTGCAGTCCGTGGGTGATGGCGCGTTCGCCGTGGTGAATGAGGTCGAGGAGTCGTCTGAT
>JBOHGX010000272.1:0-2767 GCA_050700255.1 Pseudonocardiaceae bacterium | reverse complement strand
GTCCGAGTGGCGGAATGGCAGACGCGCTAGCTTGAGGTGCTAGTCCCCGACTAGGGGGTGGGGGTTCAAGTCCCCCCTCGGACACATGGGGGTTCATATCCCTAGGGACACGAACCCGGTGGCTGTCCTGCCTGATCTTCGGCAGCCTGTACGGGCCGAAACAGTAGAAGTTGACGCCCGACCTAACGCCCCGGTATAGCCGCCAGGTCAACGCCGTGCCGGATGTAGCAAAGGCTACGGAGACAGCCAGCCGGTCACACCGGACTCACGGGGTGGCGGTCAGGGTACAACGGCCACGCATAGAGACTGCGTGTCAGCAATGGCCTGGCGGAGCAGGTCGGCGTACCCGGCGGCAACGAACAGGTCAGCGGTATCGGCGAGGCGCTTGGCAGCGGCGGCGGGTAGAACAGTGTCGACCGGTAGGTGATCTGGAACCCAAACCCAGAGCGGGCCGGAGTGGGCAGCCAACCGAGAGAACGGCTGAGCCTCTGCCCGATCGACTGCACCGCCCAGGCCTTGACCGCACGCTTGGACCGCTCGAGTTGCTGCTGGGTAATGAACTCGCTGTGCTCGGCATCCGCCCGGTTTCGGCTCGCCTGACCCCACAGCTGCGGGCGACGTGCCGGATCGCGGCGACAACCATGTCCCGACGAGCCGTCCCCGGTGATCCGTGGCTAAGAAGTCGCAGCCCCACGAGAGTCATGTGCCGATCTACCCATTCTAGGGTTGACCGGATAGCTGATCGGGATGATAGGGAAAGCTCGACGAGCATCACACGTCTTGCAATCGATCCGCAAGCCGATAGCGACGATCAGCGACATGGTGTATTCGACAGTTCAGGCCGACTCGCCTATGACCCGCCTCGCGATCTCTTCCACTTGCTCTACGGTAAGCATGGGTTGTGTGCCTTCACGCACGGCGCGCGCCAAAATCCGCCGGATCAGAGCCGACGTCGGAACCTGCTCGTCGGCCGCTCGTGCCCTCAGTGTCTCAGCAAGGGCGGCAGGCACCCGCACGGAGAGGACTGCTTGGTCATTGTCCAGCGCCTCAGCGTCGGATGCCTCGGCTTCTTCGTCCAGGTACTCGGCACGGATGCCGTCCCGGCGAGCACGGACAGCTCTATCAGTCATCGCTCACCGCCTCTCCCAGATAGCTACGCAGGTCTGCTCCCCGCGCTTTCCACGCGGTGATCCCGGCCCAGTCGACCGGGTCGATGATCACCGTGAGGACGAACCCCGCTCATCGGCACCCGCACCGGCACGGACGCTGCCGACCTGGCACTTGCCCTGCACAACCAGGCGGTCGATTTGGCCAGGGTGGGACGAACCGACGAGGCGCTCGATGCCGTCGAGGAGGCGGTCCGCATCCGCCGACGACTCGCCCGGGAAGATCCCGACCAGTTCGAGGCCGACCTCGCCGATTCACTGAACAACCTGTCGGTGCGCCTGGGCGCCGTGGGACGGCGAGGCGAGGCGTTGACCACGATCCAGGAGGCCCTCAGGATCCGTCGGGCACTTGCCGCCACCGACCCCGGCCGCTTCCTGCCCGACCTGGCAACCTCGCTGAACAACCTGTCGATCGACCTCAACGCGACAGGAGCTCCGGTCGCCGAGGCCCTCTCGACAACGACCGAAGCCGTTCGGATCCGGCGCGCTCTCGCCCGCGACCAACCCGATGTGTTCGACCCGGAGCTGGCAACTGCGCTACAGAACATGGCAGTCGACCTGGCCGCGATCGAGCGCCCCGAAGAGGCGCTGAAAGCGGTACAGGAAGCGGTGGAGATCCGGCGAAGCTCGCCGATCGTCGGTTCGATCGGCACGCGCCGGGTCTCGCCCGCTCGCTTCGCACCCTGGCAGCGCGGCTCACCCCGGCTGGCCGCCCGGACGACTCAGTCACTCGCGACGGTCGAGGAGGTCGTGCGGGTCCGCCGCGCGCTTACCGCAGCGGACCTGCGCGACGAACTGCCTCGCCTGGTGTCCGGGTTGACCGAGTTGGCCGAGGAGCCTAACCGCGCTCGACCGCAGCGCCGAGGTCGAACCTCTCTTCGCGCAGCTTGCCGACGAGCACCAAGACCACCCGTGGGCCACGGGTGTGATCCGGCTCGGCCGGGCTTGGTGGCACGCCGAGCGCGGCGACATCGCGGCCGCGATCATCGACACCCGCCGTGCCCTCGACCCGCTCCACACCGATCCACCCCGCCAGGCCGAGGCGCGCACCTTGCTGCAGACGATGCGGCATGCGGATCCCGATCGTTTCGACCGCGCCTGGGACGACACCGACGGCGAGAAGCCACGATGGCTGCACCACCTCCGATACGACAACGACCGCCGCGCCCTCATCCGCGCCTGGTATACCTGCACCCTGGACGAGGCAGAGAGGTTTCTCGAGGAGCACCCAGCGACACTCCTCACCGACGAGACACTGGCCACGCTGGACCGCCTCATCGACGCCGACCCGGACAACGCGGGTCTCCAGCTAAATCGCGACATCATCCGAGCCGCTCGCGCGCGCGGCGTGACCACCGCGTACACCGAGCACCGCGACCGGTTGTGGCGCGACGACGTGCACGCAGCCCTCGACACCTGGTTCGACGCCTCGACCGAGCACGAGTCGTCCGCCCTCTCCCGGGCGATCACCGAGTGGACGACCACCGACACTAATCCACGCCGAGCCCGCGCGATGCAGACGACCTCGCGGTCAGGCGGATGCACGGGCGGTGCTGGCAAGCTCTGCGCGCATGTGGGAGGACGACCATGCCATGGTCGAG
>JBOHGX010000271.1:0-10060 GCA_050700255.1 Pseudonocardiaceae bacterium | reverse complement strand
TCCCCCCGCAGCAGCGCCAGAACGGCGTCGGCGGTCAGCGGGGCCAACAGGATCCCGTTGCGGTGATGCCCAGTCGCGGCGAGCACCCCGGGCTCCAGCTCCCCGATCACCGGCAGGTTGTCCGGGCTACCGGGGCGCAGTCCCGCCGCCGTCTCGTGCAGCGTGTACTCCGCGATCGCGGGCAGCACCCGTTCGGCGTCGGCGAGCAGCTCGCGCACCGCACCGGCGGTGACGTCGGTGTCGAAACCGACTTCACGCTGGGTGGCTCCCAGGACCAGCCACCCGCCGTTGCGGGGCACCAGGTAACTGTGCCGTCCACTGACGATCGCGCGAACGGTCCGCGAGGGCGGCGGCAACGTGCCCGGCCGGGACCGCAGCCGCAGGATCTCGCCCTTCACTGGTCGGATCACACGGGCCAGCGCGGGGTGCAGTTCGGCACTGTGCGCGCCCGCGGCGAGCACCACCACATCGGCTGCCGGCAGCGCCGTACAGCGCCGGCCGTCAAACTCCACACCGGCACTGCGGCACGCCACCAGCAGCGCGTTCAGCAACGCCCGGTTGTCCACGGACAGGTCACCGGGCACTGATAACGCGCGGCGCACCTGCGGACCCAGCGACGGCTCAGCGCGGCGCGCCTCCCGACCCGAGAGCACCTCCACCTGCCGTCCCATCCCGGACAGCTGCTCGGCGAGCCGGTCCAGTTCGGCGCGATCCCCAGGATCCAGCGCGACCGCGAGGGTGCCTCGGGTCTGTAAACCCGGGTCGGCGCCAGCGGTAGCGAGCTCGGCGGCGAAGTCCGGCCAGCGGCGCAGCGAAGCCGCCCCGAGCGCGAGCACCTCCTGCTCGGCGGGCACCGCTTCAGTGACCGGGGCGAGCATCCCGCCGGCGATACCCGAAGCGCCCGATCCCGGCGCCGGGTCGTGGACGGTCACTGCGAACCCCGCGGTCGCGGCCCGCCAGGCGCAACTCAACCCGATGACACCGCCGCCGACGACAGCCACGGTAGTGGAAAGACCCCCGGACAAGGCCACTGCTCACCACGCTCCCTGCGCCGGCATGACCCGGATCAGGTTCGACGGTCGGGGTCGCCATGACCCCCTCTCAGCCCGGTGTCGCCCCGGGCTCCCGTGCGGACCGGTTTTCAGCCTACCTCGATACGGTGCCGGCATGGACGGTGTACGGATCCGGGCCCGGCTGGCCGCTGCGCGGCTGTACCTGTGCACTGACGCCCGGACCGAGCGCGGCGATCTTGCCGAGTTCGCCGACGCGGCGTTGGCCGGCGGGGTGGACATCCTGCAGCTGAGGGACAAGGCACTGGAGGCCCGCCACGAGCTCGCTGCGCTGGAAGTCCTCGCGCGGGCGTGCCAGCGGCACGGTGCGCTGCTCGCGGTGAACGATCGGGCCGATGTCGCCCTCGCCGCCGGTGCGCACGTGCTGCATCTGGGCCAGGACGACCTACCGGTTGGCTGGGCACGCCGGGTGCTCGGCCACGACGTGGTGATCGGCCGGTCCACTCATGATCCCGCGCAGGCCACCGAAGCCATCCGGCAGGTCGGTGTGGATTACTTCTGCATCGGTCCGTGCTGGCCCACCCCCACCAAGCCCGGTCGCCCCGCCGCCGGATTGGAGCTGGTGCGCAGCACGAGTGAAAACACGGTAACCAAAACCGGGGCACGGTCGAGCCGTCCCTGGTTCGCCATCGGCGGTATCGAGACCACGCAGCGGCTCGACGAGGTGCTCGCCGCCGGTGCTGACCGGGTTGTGGTGGTGCGCGCGATCACCGACGCTGCGGACCCGCAGGCGGCCGCGGCCGCTTTCGCGCAGCGACTGCACGCGTGGCGGCGTTAGCTGTTGTCCCTGGACGGCTGCCCCGTGAGCAACGTCAGCCCATAGGTGGACAGCACCACGCGGACCGGCTGGAAGTAGCTCTGCCCGCCGAGCAGGCAACCGCCGGAGCCGCCGGAGAGCGTGCCTTGAGCCTGCGAACCGCTGACGAAGGGACCGCCGGAGTCGCCGGCTTCCGCGCAGATGTCGGTCCTGGTGAGTCCACGGACGACGTCACCGCTGCCGTAGTTCACGGTCTCGTTGATGGCTTCCACGCGGCCGCAGTGATAGCCGCTGGTGGCGCCGGACCGGCAGACCGAGGAGCCCATCGCGACCGGCTCGGTACCCGTCACGGTGAGGTAGCCGCTATTGGTGTAGACGTCGCGGGTTTGTTGCCAGGATCCCGATGCCACCTCGACAATGCCGAAGTCGTACCCGGGAAACGATGATTTGGCGACCGGACCGATAGGAGTGCCATCCGGTCCGGCCCAGGTACCGCCCAACTTGGTGCAGTGCCCGGCGGTGATGATGTAGCGGGTATTGCCTGAGATGGCGTTGAAACCGACCGAGCAGCGCCCACCCTCGCTAGTGGTGATCTTGTCGCCGCCGCGCAGGTCGGCGAGTGGCACCGGGAGGGCATCGACGTGCTCGATCCGCACCGCATCCTGACCCGCCGTCAAGGTCTTGGCGGCCGCCTCGTCGGTGGTCGACACCACAACGGAGTTACTGGCCGGGTCGACGTGCCAGCCGGTCACCGTGTCGGGAACGCTGCCGGCTCGCGAGTTCAGTACCGCCATGACCCGGTCAAGTGTCAGCAGGTCTCGAGACACCACCCGCGGCTGGGCGCCGGCAGCGCGGACCCGCTGCGCCGCGGCAGGGTCGGTGGTAGCGACGATGAGATCACTATCGCCGGGCTCGAACCACGCACCGGCGAACGAAGTGCCCAGCGCGGCCCGCAGCGTCGACTCGATACCGCTCGCGGTAGCTTCCTTGGCCAGCCGCTGCGCTGCGACGACCGATTCTGGGCCGACCGGTTGTCGGCTGAGCGGTTCCGGGATCGCCGGTGACGCGGAAGCAGGCAGCGCGACACCCATGCTGAGCAGCAAGCCCAAGGCGGCGGCAGCCAGCGAGCGAGCACGGCTTCGGGGAAGCACGGATCGAGTCCTCTCCTTAAGAGCACACGGAGCACATGACTCCCCCGACAGTCACCCCACGCTACGGATCAGTCACATCCTGTTGAAGAGCCCATTCGACGGGCCATGGTCACTCATACGGTGAGTGTTCTTCTCACTACGCGTAGCGATGGCGGCGCCAGCTCAGGACCGGCGCACCGTGCGCAGCCCAGGGTGATTCGCGGGCAGCACCCGGATCAGGACCGCTCCGCTCACCGCCACGCAGGCCGCGACAAGCGGCCAGCTCAGTGCCACTCGAGCGGCCCCGAGGGCCACCACGGCGCCGGTCACCCACAGCGGCGTGAACACCGCAACCCGGATTAGGTACTGCCCCACCCACACCCAGGACGCCAGGCAGTACGCCCGCAGCAGGGCCGGATCTCGACGCCAGGATGTGCGCTGGCCCAGCACCCCGCCCACGATCACCCCGAGTAGCGGCCAACGGACCAGCACACTGACCGCCCAGACCAGTGCGCTGACGACGTTGGACAGCAACTGGGCGAGAAAGTAGTCAGCAGCTCGACCGGTGTACAACGCGATCAGCGCCGCCACCGAGACGCCCAGCACGCCCAGCAGGGCGGCCAGCGGGCGGTCACCGCGGCGCGAGCGCACCGCTGCAACCGCGGCCCCAGTGACCAGCGCGGCACTCGCCCCCCACCCCAGGGAGCGGCCCGAGGCCAACCAGACCACGACGAAGGCGACGGCGGGTGCGGTGGCGTCCAGCGCTGCTCGGCCACCACCCAGCAGCGCCGCCAACGGCTCGGGGGCATCCGGACGCGGCACCCGTCCAGGGTGCCTGATTACCGGGGTTCCTCCGAAGGCGGGATCTAACGCTTCACCGGTAGGCGCGCCGTAAACGCTACGGTTGCTTCAGCAGGCCCGTCTCTATCAGCAGCTGAGGACCGCCATGACGACGACCTCGGACAGCGTCCGGTTACTCCACGACCTTGAGCCGGTGGTCGCCGAGAACCTCAACCGGCATCTGGCCGCCGCCAAGGAGTGGATGCCGCACGAGTACGTGCCGTGGAGCCTGGGCCGGGACTACGCCGACCTCGGCGGACAGGCCTGGGACCCGGAGCAGTCACGGCTGTCGCCGATCGCCCGGACCGCGCTGGAGGTCAACCTTCTCACCGAGGACAACCTGCCCAGCTATCACCGCGAGATCGAGCGCTCCTTCGGACGCGACGGCGCCTGGGGTACCTGGGTGCACCGCTGGACTGCCGAGGAAGGTCGGCACGCGTACTGCATCCGCGACTACCTCCTGGTGACCCGCGGGGTCGACCCGGTCGAGCTGGAACGAGCCCGGATGCAGGTCATGCAAACCGGCTACAACACCCAAGACGCTCCACTGCTACGCATCCTCGCCTACGTCTCTTTCCAAGAACTCGCCACTCGTATTTCACATCGCAACACCGGCCGCTACGCCGAGGACCCCATCGCCGAACGGCTCCTCACCAGAGTGTCCACCGACGAGAACCTGCACATGGTCTTCTACCGCAACCTCGTCAGAGCTGCCCTGGAGGTGTCCCCCGGCCCGACTCTGCGCGCGATCACCGACGAGGTCACCAATTTCCAGATGCCGGGCATCGTCATCCCCGGATTCGCCCGCAAGGCCGCGCTGATCGCCAAGGCCGGCATCTACGATCTGCGCATCCACCACGACGAGGTGATCTGGCCGCTGCTGCGCCAGTGGGGGGTGTTCGACCTGAACAGCCTCGACGCGGAGGGCGAGAAGGCGTGTGTCGAGCTCGCCGACTTCCTCACCCAGCTCGACGGGCAGGCCAGCCGATTCGAGGAGCGCCGCGCGCAGGCGCAGGCGCGGGCGGCAACCCAGCAGTAGTCACCCTCGGGCGTCCCGGCGGCGGGCGCGGTCCAACTGCTCCTCGGCGTCCAGTGCCGCGGCCCTTTCCGGTGTCGGGGCAGTTCCCCCGAGATGCGCCGGCACCCACCAGGGGTCGTTGCCGGGCGCGTCGGGATAGCGGGCCCGGGTGACGTCGAGCAGGTCGTCGATCGCGTCGATCAGCTCGATGTCGGGTGCGGCCCCGCGCCCGGGCCGCAACGGTGGCCCGATGGTGATGCCGATCGGGATATGCCGCGCTGCGCGAATGGCCGGCTTGCGACCCTTGGTCCACACCCGCTGGCTACCCCACAGCGCCACCGGGATCAGTGGAACGCCCGCGGCACGCGCCATCCGCGTGGCGCCGGACTTGAACTCCTTCAGGCAGAAGCTGCGGCTGATCGTCGCCTCCGGGAATATCCCCACCAACTCGCCCGCCCGCAGCGCCTCGACCGCTGCTCGGAACGAGGTCGCCCCCGCTGCGCGGTCGACCGGGATGTGGTGCATGGCACGCATCAACGGTCCGGTCACCCGGTTGGTGAACACCTCCTGCTTGGCCATGAAACGCACCAGCCGTCCGCGCTCACGCCAGAACGGCAGACCGGCGAGCGCGAAGTCGAGGTAGCCGGTGTGGTTCATCACCACCACACCGCCGCCGGTGGCCGGGATGTGCTCTTGCCCGGCGACGTCGATCCGCAGATCCAGGGCACGAAACAGCCCCCGCGCCACATGGGCCACACAGAGATACGGCGCATCACTCACCGGCTCACGCTAGCGTGCCCTCTCCCTGCCGACATGGAGACATATCGGGGTAAACGGGGCCGCTTTACCCCGATATGTCTCCATGTTGGGGCTGTCGCGGCCAGGGACGCCGACTTCGCGGCGATGGCCTGGTACCCGCCGCAAGACCGGCTGGACCGCTGGCTCGACCTGTACCGGCGCGTCGCGTACAGCAACCGAACCGAGCCGGACGCCGGACGGCGCCTGCTCTCCTGGGCACGAGCAGCCGGGTTCGGTGAGATCACCTGCTCCGCCGCGGCGTGGTGCTTCGCCACACCGGAGGAACGCGCGTGGTGGGGCGGCCTGTGGGCGGAGCGGGGTCGCCAGCTCTGCGCTCGCCGACCAGGCCCTGGACCGACACCTTGCCACCCGCGAAGACCTCGAAGACATCGCGGACGGGTGGCGCCGGTGGGCTGAGCACGACGAAGGGTGGTTCACCGTGCTCAATGGTGAGGTGTTGTGCCGAGGGTGATCGTCACTTGCGTCGATTGAGCAGTTCATCGAGGACCAGAGACAACCCGATGGCCACCAACCAGCTGTCCTTGGCCAGCGGGATGCCCTGCTCGGTGGGTCGCAGACTTCCCTCATTGCGCATGCCCGGCGTACGGAGGTAAAGCCCGACCAGGCCGGCCGAGAATGCGACCAGACCAGCTCCGGCCACGCCGGCAGGCACGAACGGAACCAGCAGCGCGGCTCCGAGGGCGATCTCACCGGCAGATAGTGCTCGGACGAACAGCTGCGGGTCGAACTTGGCCAGCAACGGGTACGACCCCGCGGCGAACCCCGCCAAGTTCGTGGCGGTCGCCTCGTCACTACCCCATTTGGACAGGCCCGAGTTGAGAACGAAACCTCCGGCGGCCAGCCGCAACGGCAGCTGCCAGACCCTTCTTCGTAGGCTCATCAGTTCTCTCCAAGAGACGCGATGGCCGACCGCATCGCTTTAGCGGGTTCATGACACCAGTCTTACCCGGTGCCAGATCAGCGAAACCTGGGTTCTTTCCGCATTCAGCGGGCGTAGCGGGGTTTTGGAGCATGGAATAATCCCGCTACGCCCGCTGAATGCGCAACGCGTCACTCGGGGTGGGGAGCCAGCGGGAGCAGGATCTCGAAGCGGCAGCCCGGTCCGTGATTGCGGGCTTGGATGCGACCGGAATGGGCCTCGACAAGGCCTTGCGCGATGGCCAGGCCCAGACCGGCACCGGACTCGTCGGCCAGCGCCGGGGTGCGGGCGGTATTGCCGCGGTAGGCGACATCGAAGACCCGGTCCAACTCATGCTCGGGGATGCCGCCGCAGGCGTCGTCGACGCGTAACCAAGCCTGCCCGTCACGGGCTCCCGCCGCGACCACCACGGTGCCATCGGGAGGGGTGTGCCGGATCGCGTTGGACAGCAGGTTGCGGACCACCCGGGCCAGCTCCGGGTCGCTGCCGTGCACCACCGGCCACTCGCTGCCGGCGTCGGCCTGCAGCCGAACGCCCTTGCGGGCGGCGGTGACGGCTTCGGCCGCCAAGGCTTCGGAGACCACCTCGCCCAGCGGAATCGCGGACAGCGTCAAGCGCAACGCCCCGGAGCTGATCCGGGACAGCTGGAACAAGTCGTCGACCATGCCGCTCAACCGTTGCGTCTGCTGCCCGATTCGCTGCGCATACTGGGCGACCTCATCCGGGTCGGTCACGACGCTGTCGGCCAGTGCCTCGGTCATCGCCCGGATACCGGCCAGCGGGGTGCGCAGGTCGTGGCTGATCCAGGCGACCAGGTCACGTCGGGCGGACTCAGCCGCCCGGTCCTTCGCGTTGACCTCCCGCTGCCAGGTCACGTCTCGCGCGATGGCGCGGCCGAGCAGCAGTCCAGCCGGCACGCTCACCGCGGCCACCGCGGCACCCACCGCGAGCTGGGTGGTCAGCACCGGCGTGAACATCCACCCGTTGACGCCCAGAATCCCGGCCAGGGTGGCGGCCACCGGCACCAGCACCAACACCGTGACCGCGGCCGTGATCGAGTACCGGCGCATGTAGTGCAGCAGCAGCGCGCCGAGCAGCGCCACCGGCAGGGTGCACAGCAACGCGACCGGGCCGACGTGGCGCAGCTCATCGAGCACCGCGGTCACCCCTTGCTGTCATAGCGGTAGCCCACGCCCCACACTGTCGCGATCCGCTCGGGGGCGGTGGGGTCAGTCTCCACCTTCTCGCGCAACCGGCGCACGTGGACGGTCACCGTGGACTGATCACCGAAGGTCCAGCCCCAGACCTGCTCGAGCAGCTCGCTGCGGGTGAAGGCCCGACCGGGGTGCCGGATCAAAAAGGCCAGCAGGTCGAACTCGCGCGTGGTGAGCCCCAGCTCCTGCCCGTCCAGCACGGCTCGGCGTGCCGCCAGGTCGACCAGCAGCCCGCCGTCGGTGACCGGCGGCAGCGCCTTCACCGGTTGCGCAGACTGGGACCGGCGCAGCACCGAGGCGACCCGGAGCACCAGCTCTCGAGGGCTGAACGGTTTGGTGATGTAGTCATCCGCACCCAGCTCCAGGCCGGCGATGCGGTTCTCCTCCTCGCCCAGGGCGGTGAGCATGACGACCGGCACCGGGCCCGCGGCCCGCAACCGCCGGCACACCTCCAGACCGGACAGGCCCGGCAGCATGAGGTCGAGAACCACCAGGTCGGGCGGTGCGGTCTGGGCCGCGAGCAGGGCCTGCTCCCCGTCCCCGGCCACCGTCACGTGATATCCGGCGCGGCCCAGGTAGCGACCGACGACGTCACGCACCATCACGTCGTCGTCGACAACGAGAACGGCACCGCTCACGACACACCTCGCTGCATCGGGTAGCGGGTTTTAGCGACGCGCACCGCCAGAACAACCGCGGAAATCGCGAAGAGAACCGCGGTCACAGCCAGCCAACGCGGCAGGAACGGCTGCGGCGATAGACCGGAAGCGTCCAGGTAGGTAGGCGCCGACACCCGCAGGATCAGCGGGGACCACACCAGCAGCAACATCCCGGCGACCACTGCGGGAACCCGCAGGTGGTTCAGCCATGGCACGCCGGCCACGGTGGCCAGCGCGGGGTGCCGGCGCAGCACCGTGACCAGGGCAGCGTCCACTGCGGCATAGAGCGGGAAGAGCACCAGGTCGTGGACGACGGCACTGCCCACGAACCAGGCACCGACACCGATCGGATTACCGGACAGCATCCGGAACCCGGCGTAGCCGGCCACCACGAAGCTGGCCAGCAACGCCAGCAGCGCAACCCCTGGGCGAGTCATGGCGGTGACGCCGAAGCGGGCAGGAACGTCATCCGGGTCACCCACTTGGTGTTGTGCACTCCGGGCAGGGCCGGCACCACCACCCGAGCCGGGAAACCGTGGTCCGGTGTCAGATCCGCGCCGTTGACCCGCAACGCAAGCAGGGCGTCGCGCGCTGCGACCTGTCCCGCGGACAGCATCGCCGAACCGAAACCACCGCCGCGTTGCAGCGATTCGACGAACAGCCGGGCGTCGGACGGCGCGCCTGCCAGCGCAGTGAGATCGCCCAACCGCACTCCGACCCAGGTCTGCACGCCGGTTGACCAGCCCTCCACGCAGGCGATCGACAGCCGCGCGGTGTGCTGCGGCAGGGCGAGCAGCTGCGCACGAGACAGTGACATCGCGGCCGGGGACATCGCGGCCGGGGACATCGCGGCCAGGGACATCGCGGCCAGGCTTGCCGGGCCGGTGAGCTCCAGCCGCCAGCTCTCATCCACCGGACCGATCCCGGCCGCGACGGCGGTCTTGTTGACCTGGAAGTCGGCGGGACTGTCGCCTAGGTCCTGCCCGCGCGGTGCCAGCAGCGCCGTCGACCGGGCCGGCCCTCCGATGGTCTGACCGACGCTGAGTCCCACCAGCGCAAGCGAGCTGGCCGCGACCATGCCCAGCGCCCCACGCCGCGAGATGGTCGGCGGGGCGGGATCGGGAGATACCAGGTGGTCGGGATCGGGTTGTTCCGCGCTGGTCGCCGACAGCGGGGTGCGCAGCTCGGCGCGCAGGCTGCGGGCGCGCAGCGCGGTGACCATCCGGCGCATTCGCAGCGCTACATGCACGACGAACGCGGACATGAACACCCACGCCCCGTAGTAGTGCGCCTGATAGAAACTGAACGGCCAGGCGTAGAAGTACTGGATATTCATCACACCGGTGACCAGTTCGAACACCGCGCCGCCGACGAGCAACAGCAGCGAGACCCGCTCCACCAAATGAGTCACCGAGCGGACCGGCGGCCATTCGAACAGCGTGGGTAGGACCGACCACAGCTTGGCCAGCACGCTCGGGAAGAGCACCAAGCCAAGGGTGACGTGCACGCCCTGGTTCACCCAGTACAGCCAGGACGGGATTGCCGGCCAGGTCGGCAGCCACGAGCCCAGCAATCCCTTGTCCGGTGTGGTGTCGTTGCCGGGAGCCAGGTTGGGGTTGTAGGCCGCATAAGAG
>JBOHGX010000270.1:0-4813 GCA_050700255.1 Pseudonocardiaceae bacterium | reverse complement strand
GTGCAGGGTAGAGGGCCGGCGCGACGAGTGTGAGGAGGCTCTATCGCCGGACCGGCCCAGCTCAGGCGGCAACCCCTATCACCGCGAGGTTGTGTTCGGCTGATGCGACGAGCTCGCACGGCCGCGCGTGCTCACACACTGAGCACAAGCCGACAACGTTGACGTGTGCGTTGATCACACTCGTCGCGGCGAGACGCACCAGGTCCAGCATGACCTGAGGTTCAGTCGCAGCAACGACGACTGATGACGGTCCCTTGGCTGGCCATCGCGGCGGCGCCTCCGTTGCGGTGCGTAAGGTGTCGAGCCGTAATATGAAGACAACCGTGAGTAACGGGCAACGACCAGAGCACGACAGCCGCATCACTGATGCACCAATGCCGCACACGGTGCTTCAACTGCGGAAAGCGCTCAGTGAGAGGTGAGGACATGGTGCTTAGACGGCAGGGGCTAGCCCAGCGCCGCAAGGCTGTCGGATTGACGCAGGAGGCACTCGCGCAACGCCTGGGAGTAGAACGCTCCACCGTCGTCCGTTGGGAAGCCGGAGACACCGAGCCGCTCCCGTCGATACGACCACACGTGGCCCACGCCCTTCAAGTGTCGCTAGATCAGCTCGCCGAGCTACTCACCGAGGACGAGAATGCCGGTACGACCAGGGCTCTCCCGGTTGACACCGACGTGACGCTCCCGGTCGTGTTGCCAGCCGTGCCACCGAGCCGGGACGAGTGCGAGGATCTGGTTCCCCCGGAGGTAACCGAGGCATTCGAGGCGCTGCGCGGGGCGCTGCGATCCGCCGGTGTCAGTCCAAAAGACGTCGATGCGACGTTGTTGATCGGTAAGTCATCGCCAGATGCCACCGGCGGTGATGTCGCAACGGGCACGCTAGTCCCGATAACGACCGAGGCCGGCGAACTCGCCAGATCCGACCTTCCCGAGCCGACCCGCACCGAGGTCCTACGACGGCCATTCCTGACCGCCATCCCGCTGGACGTCGAACCTGCCGACGCCCAGCGGCGTCGGGCTACATCACGGCGGTTCAAGCGGTTCGCGGCAGCGGGCATCCTCGTTGTCATCTTCGCCGGAGGCGCGGCGTCTGTGCCGTTCACGGCTCCCCGCAGCGCCCCCATCCCCCCGGCCGGCGCCGGGAATCCGCTCTCCCCGGCCCCTGAAGCGGCTATCCCGGCACCCAGCGCCGGCAGCGGCCACGGCGACAGCCCACACCCGGAAGGCTCCACCGAAGCCATCCATTCGGCACCCGCCGACGCGCCGGGCACACCAGCCGGCGATCCCGCCCCGCCGGCGGCCGCCGCGGTGCCCGCACCTCACACCATCCGGGCCAGCAACCCCAAGCGGCCGGCCAGCCGGCCCAAGCCCCCTGGCTCCGCAGCGACCCCTCCCGCGCCGCGCACCCCAGCAATCCCGGCTGAGGCCTATGCGTGGTCTGAAATGGCTGCGGCCACCGCGGGTGATCACCGCAGGGCACGCGTCCGTCCAGAAGCTCCACCGCACCCCTGACGACGGCGCTTCGCCAAGCGTCGACCTCAAGAGGTCAGCGATGGCCGTCGGCAGTGTCGACGAGCCGGCAGACTTGGGCTGTGGATTGGTCGCCCGATCGAGATGCGCTGCGCGGCCGGGTGGCCGTCGTGGCAGGTGCGACCCGAGGTGCTGGGCGTGGAATCGCTGCCGCCTTGAGCGAAGCTGGTGCAACGGTCATTTGCACAGGTCGCAGTAGCGATGCAAGGACAATCCGGTCCGACTACAACCGTGCCGAGACGATCGAAGAGACCGCCGACCTCGTCACGCAACTCGGCGGCACCGGTATCGCAGTCGCGGTCGACCATCTCGAACCCGACCAGGTGAAAAACCTGGCTGAGCAGATCCGCAATGACCACGGCCACATCGACGTGCTCATAAACGACATCTGGGGCGCTGAAGTACTCAGAGGTGGTCCGGCTGAGTGGAACACCCCCATTTGGGAACACGACCTCGGCAAGGGTCTCCGAATCCTCCGGCTCGCCATGGACACCCACCTCATCACGTCCCATCACCTTCTCCCCCTCCTCATTGACGAGCCGGGTGGTCTGCTCGTCGAGGTGACCGACGGCACCGCCGACTACAACGCATCGCGATACCGGATCTCTGTGTTCTACGACCTTGCCAAGATCTCCGTGAACCGGCTGGCCTTTTCCCAGGAGCACGAGCTGGAATCGCATGGAGCGACCGCAGTCGCCGTCACCCCGGGATGGCTGCGCTCAGAGATGATGCTCGACAACTTCGGCGTCTCCGAAGAGAACTGGCGCGACGGTCTGAATCCGACCGCCGTCGATACTGTAACTACACCTCCGCACCCCCGGACTTCGCGTTGTCTGAGTCACCTCGATTCGTCGGGCGCGCCGTCGTCGCATTGGCATCGGATCCCGAACGGAGCAGATGGAATCAGAAGTCGGTCAACTCCGGTCAACTCGCAGCCGAATATGGGTTCACCGACCTCGACGGCTCGCGACCCGACATCTGGCGATTCATCGAAGAGATCCGCGAGCCCGGCCTCGAGGCAAACCTCGACGACTACCGATAACTCCGCTTCCACGGGTTAGCGACGGCGCTTTGCGAGCACCGCCTCCAATGCGTTGTCCACTCCGGCAAGGTCATTGTTGATCTCCCCGACGATCGACCCGATTGGCTCGGTCCGCTCGGTAACCGAATGGAGGTCGGCGGTGACTGAGCGGAGCCTGGCGTCGATGCGCCGGAGAACGCCCGCAATACTAATCAGATAGGCAGCGAGCACCAGCACGGTGAGCACTGCGACGATAATCGTGAATACAGCGGCTGCCGGCATGATAATTCGCTCCTCACAGGAGGCGGTCAACCGCCTTCACATAGCGGGTGAGGCCAGCCCCCACCTGTTTCACGGCATCGCGGGTGGGTATCAGCGCCTTCACATCGTCGACTGCCATGACGATGCCTCCGGCCTGACCGTGAATGGTGTCGATGCGCCTCCCGACGTCGCGGGCGGAACTCGCCAGGCGCTGCAGGAGCACCACCACGACGGGTACGACCACGAGGATGAACAGCGCGTTGCCGATCCACCACAGCACCATCGTCGCCTCCTCGCCTTACCTTTGCCCTATCACGGGGTCTTGACCTATTGCGGGTCGCCAGCCGCCGCTGGAGTTCTGGGCCTGCGGCTGCTGCGCGGTCTGGGCCTGCGTCTGCTGCGAAGGCAGCGACTCGGCCTTCTCCGCGATTGCGGGCAGCGCGCCGGCGATAGCGTTCAGCTTCCGGTTCAGGATCGCGGCGCCGGCACCCACCAGAAACACGTCCCCTTGGATCGACCTGATGACGCCCCCACTCACCTGCCCGAGGGCGTTGGCAAGGGAGCGCAGCCGACGAGTGATCGCTATAACGAACAGCGCCAACACGACCACCAGGGCCAGGATCTCGACGACGGTGAGGGCCACCAGCAGTCCCGTGCTCATGGCGTCCCCACCCCCAGAAGTTGAGCGTGGCGACGTGCCTCGTCCGCGATTTCATCCAGGCTGTCTGCGACGGCAAGCGCGACCTTGATGTTGGCCGTGTTACCGGCGACCCCCTGCGCTACGTCACCCACTGCATGCACGCTGGCTTCGATGGAGCCGACGAAGCGCAGCAGCAGGCTGAGAAGCGCGATCACGGCAACTAGCACGACAGCGCCGAGAACCAGCATGACCTGCCAGAACGTGATCGCCTCGGGGGCGAGAGCTAAGGCCATGGTTATCCTCCCAATGCTTCTCGAGCGGCCCGAGCCCCCCGGAGGATGCTCTGAAGCGTGTCGTTAGTGCGGCGGAGCTCCACGAGCGGCTGCGTGGTCGACCGTGTCCCCTCGAGCTCACGAGCCGCTGCGCGCGCCCCCGAGTTGATCCGGGATGCAAGCACCAGCAGCACGCTGACAATGACCACTACGACGACCACGACCACCAACCCGATGATCAGGCCCACCCACCAGCCGGTCAATTTCAGCCTCCAACCCCTGCGAGGATATTCGCGTACTCGATCCTCGGAACGCGACCGTTTTCACTATTGGGTTCGCAACCGCTTGATTGGGCCGACGAACCCAGCAAAATCGGGGGTTTACTGGGAGTTTACACTCGATCACGAGCTGAGGGAAGTGTCAGTATGGGAAGTGCGGCACCCCAGCGGTGATCAGTCGCCCACGCTGACCACGTGGCGCGACTCGCTCATCGGCTCGGACTGGAGTTCCACATCGACGTGAACCCCGCGTGACCTGCGCAGATCTGCGTGAACGTCCGTGGAGGCAAGCCGGAAACCGCTCGCTGTCGGTGAACTCAGATGTCGGCGCCGGTGACTTTGCGTAGACATAGCTCTGCCATTCGCAGGTGAGCAGAAGGCCTACGGTCCGAAGGTCGTTGCGGCGCTTCGTCGTCGGAGATGTGATCGTTCTGTGATGCCTGCAAGAAAGCTACCTTGTGGAGCAAAGACCTCTATGAGCACTTGTACTGGATCTATCAGAAAACGGCCGCCTTCTCCCCGAGCACGGGGCCACTGTTGGAAAGAGCGGAGAGGGACGCGATGCCGGTGGTGGCGTCGATCAGGTTGATGCACGCGGTGTAGAGCTGGCCGCACACGGCGTTCGGTACTCGGGTCAGGTCGACCTGTCCGGGGTGGGTCAGGGCGGTGGGATCTCCGGCAGCATGGACGACCACCGACACTAATCCACGCCGAGCCCGCGCGATGCAGACGACCTCGCGGTCAGGCGGATGCACGGGCGGTGCTGGCAAGCTCTGCGCGCATGTGGGAGGACGACCATGCCATGGTCGAG
>JBOHGX010000269.1:0-3539 GCA_050700255.1 Pseudonocardiaceae bacterium | reverse complement strand
CGGTCACCGTCACCGGCGGTGCGGACAACCCGTCCACCGATCTGCTCGCCGGCTGGCTGCGGTCGCGCCTGCAGGCCCCGGTCCGGCGCCGCGTCAGCGGTCCCGGCGGAGGGATCAGTTCGGCGGTGCTGCAGCGCCGTGGCGGCCCGGTGGAGTTGAATCGGCCCGACGGGAAGGTGGGCACCTTGTGTCAACCGGGTCAGCCGGAGCGCCGCGTGCCGTTGACCCGCCGCCCGGTCCGTGACTGCCTCGCCGAGGAACTGCGCAGGTTGGATCCGGACGAGATCTACCAGGCCGCGCTCGCGGCGTTGACGGAGGTGGACGGTCGGGCCGGCACCACCCACCGTCGCACTGCGCCAGCGAAGAAGAGCCGATCAGAAGACACCCTGGCCGAAACCCGGACCGACCGATGAGCCGCCCCGATGTGGTGGTGCATGCCAGCGCGGAGGTGCTCGCCGCGGCGGCCACTGCCCGGCTGATCACCCGGATCGTGGACATTCAGAGCGCCTCGGGGTCCGCGTCACTGGTGCTGACCGGCGGAGGCATCATGATCGCGGCGCTGCGCCGGCTGGCGAGCACCCAGTCAGCCGCGGCAGTGGACTGGCGGCGACTGGATATCTTTTGGGGCGACGAGCGGTTCCTGCCCCATGGTCATCCAGGCCGCAACGAGACTCAGGCTCGCGAGGCGCTACTCGACCATGTCGGGGTGGATCCCGCCCGGGTCCACCCTATGGGGGCCTCGGACGGACCGTGGGGAGATGATCCGGATGCCGCCGCCGGCGCCTATGAAGACCTGCTGGTGCACAGCCTGCGGCCAGAGGATCGTGGCCCAGCGCCGTCGTTCGACATCTGTTGTCTCGGCGTCGGAGAGGACGGCCACGTCGCCTCGGTGTTCCCCGGCTCGCCCGCGGTCTATGAGACCGAACGAGCGGTCATCGGCGTGCGGGGCAGTCCCAAGCCACCACCCACCCGGATCACCTTGACCTTGCCGGCCATCCGGTGTGCCACCGAGGTGTGGCTGATCGTCTCAGATCCGGAGAAGGCCGCCGCGGTGACGATGGCGCTGAGCGGCGCGGGAGAGGTCCAGTTGCCTGCTGCCGGCGCGACGGGCCGCCGCCGCACCCTGTGGTTGCTCGACCGTGCTGCCGCCGCCAAGCTCCCCCCCGAGCTCCTCACCCGCTGAGGCCTCCCCACCCCTCGGCGTGTCGCGCCCTCCCGCCCGGTGTGTCAGTCTCCCGTGCTCGGTGTGTCGTCTCTCCTGGCACATGAGCTGACGAGGTCGAATCCGCCGCCGCGCCGCGCTATCACCACGTCGGGTAGCCACTCCCCGGGCCAGTTCGAGTTGTCCCGGGCCTCGAATCCGATCACAGCCCTGATGCAACACGCGCCCAGGGATGTTGGCCGTCGTTAAAGACGGTCAGCAGCCGGGTTGGCAGTACTTGAAGGGCGCCAAACGTCAGCTGCCGCGCACTTCCTTCAGTCTGGCCAGCGCCTCGGCGAGGATGGCCTCACCGTCGGCGTCGGAGCGGCGCTCCTTCACGTAGGCCAGGTGAGTCTTGTACGGCTCGTTTCGCGGCGCATCCGGTGGTCGCTGCTCGTTGCGTCCAGCCGGAAAACCACAGCGCGGGCAGTCCCATACCTCGGGTTCCTCGGCCTCGACCGCGAACGAAGGCCGAGACTCGTGCCCATTCGCGCACCAGTAGGAAACCCGTCGGCGGGGAGCAGTCTCTCCCCGCTCGGACTCGCCCATCGGACCTGCTCCGACGCGCGTACCGCGGATCGCATTACCACTTGCCATTGATCGCCTCACCTCGCGGAACCGCCCGGCAACCCGGGCCCGTTCAGCCGATCTTGATCAGAAGTCCGATACCCACGATGGAGATCACCCACACCGCACTGACGAACAACGTCAGCCGATCAAGGTTCTTCTCCACGACGCTCGACCCGGACAGGCTCGATTGGACGCCGCCGCCGAAAAGACTCGACAGCCCTCCGCCGCGGCTCCGGTGCAGCAAGATCAGCAAGATCAGCGCCATGCTGGTAACCAGGAGCACTATCTGCAGGAAGAACTTCATCACACCCTCGTAGGACAACGGCTGATTCGCAAGATTACTCCGTCCAGTGCAGGCGCGCGGCGCGACCTCCTCGTCACCGCCTGGGGTCACGGTAGAGGGCCTCCTGCGGCCAGGGCACAAAGCTTCGCGAACTCGTCGGCGTCCAGGCTGGCGCCCCCCACTAGGGCACCGTCGATGTCGGGTTCAACGACCAGGTCGGCGACGTTACTCGATTTGACCGATCCGCCGTAGAGCACCCGAACATCGTCAGCGACCGCGGCGCCGTACTTGTCCACCAGCGCCTGCCGCAGCGCACCACACACCTCTTGCGCGTCAGCCGGAGTGGCGACCCGGCCGGTACCGATCGCCCAGATGGGCTCGTAGGCCACCACGATGGTGCGGACCTGCTCCGCCGACAGACCCTTGAGCGCGGCGATCAACTGCTCGGTGCCGTGCGCCAGCTGTCCACCGGCCTCTCGGACTTCGAGGCCTTCGCCCACACACAGGATCGGGGTCAGCCCGTTGCGCAGTGCAGCCCGCACCTTGCTGGCCACGACCCCATCGTCCTCACCGTGGTGTTCGCGTCGCTCGGAATGCCCCACAACGACGTAGCTGCAGTCCAACTTGGACAGCATCGGCCCGGACACGTCACCGGTGTAGGCCCCGGCGTCCTTGGCAGACAGGTCCTGCGCGCCGTAACCCACCAGCAGCTTGTCCCCCTCGACGAGGGCCTGCACACTGCGCAACGCGGTGAACGGCACCAGCACCGCCACCTCGACCTTGGCGAAGTACTTCTCCGGCAGGGCGAAGGCGAGCTTCTGCACCAAGGCGATGGCTTCGAGGTGGTTGAGGTTCATCGTCCAATTGCCGGCGATCAACGGCTGCCTGGGCACCCTCATCCCTCCAGTACCGCGACGCCGGGCAATCCCTTGCCCTCAAGGAACTCCAGAGACGCGCCACCGCCGGTGGAGATGTGCGAGAACCCGGCCTCTGGCAAGCCCAGCAGCCGCACGGCGGCCGCCGAGTCGCCGCCACCGACGACGCTGAACGCCCCCGAATCTGCAATGGTCTCCGCGACGCCTCGCGTGCCCGCTGCGAACGGAGCGAGCTCGAACACGCCCATCGGGCCGTTCCAGAACACTGTGGCCGCTCCGGTCAGCGCCGCGGCGAAGTCGCGAACCGTCTCGGGGCCGATGTCCAAGCCCATCCAGCCGTCCGGGATATCTTCCGCGGGCACCGTGCGGGTCTGCGCCTGCGCCGCGAACTCGTCGGCGACCACCACGTCACGGGGCAGCCGGATCGCGTCACCGGAGGCTTCCAGCAGCCGGGCGCACACGTCCACCATGTCCTTCTCCAGCAGGGACTTACCGACTGGGTGACCAAGGGCAGCCAAGAAGGTGAAGCCCATCCCGCCACCGACCAGCAGGGCATCCACCTTTGGCAGCAACGCCTCGATCACGGCGAGCTTGTCGGACACCTTCGACC
>JBOHGX010000268.1:0-7608 GCA_050700255.1 Pseudonocardiaceae bacterium | reverse complement strand
ACCCGGCAGTGGTGGCCGCACTCAGCCGGCTTTACGGCGACCAGGGATCCACTGTGGACACGGCTAATGACGAGGTGGTGCGGCGGCTGGACTCCGGCGTGCCGCAGCTAGTCGAGGTATCAACGGTGGCGCAGGTCGTGCCCGGCGTGATGGGTCGCACCCTGCTGCACGGTGGGCCGGCGATCGATTTCGAGCAGGTGTGCGATCCGCTGCGCCGGTCGATGCGAGCGGCCGTGGTCACCGAGAGTTGGGCCACCGACGTTGAGGAGGCGCAGCGGCTGCTGGCTGGGGGGGACGTGGCGCTGGAGCCGGCCAACCATCGTCAGGCCGTGGTGCCCATGGCCACCGCGATCGGGCCGAGCTCGCCGGTTTTCGTGGTGGCCGATGGCGTGGGCGGCACCTGCAGCTACGCGCCGGTCAGCCAGAGTCATGGCGACGTGGCGTGGCTCGGCCGGGACACCGATGCGGCAATCGAGCGGCTGCGGTTCTTGCGCGACGTCGTCGGCCCGGCGCTGGCCCAGATCCTGAGCTCTGCTGGTCCGCTGGACATCCTGAACCTGGCAGCGCAGGGCGTCTCAATGGGCGATGACGTGCATATCCGCACCCAGGCCGCGACCAACCTGCTGTTCCGCAGCTGGCTGCCGCAGCTCGCCGAGTTACCCGAGCGCCACCGCTGTGCGATGGCCCGCTTCCTGTCCGACAATCACTTCTTCTTCCTGACGCTGGGGATGGCCGCGGCTAAGGCGCTTACCCTGTGGGCTGAGCAGGTGAGCGGGTCGAGCATCGTCACGTCCATGTCTGGCAACGGAACCACGTCCGGGATCAAACTCGCCGGTTCGCCGCAATGGCACATCACCGCCGCCCCGCCCATCACCGATGCGCTGTACTTCGCCGGCTTCGGGCTCGAGGACGCTGCTTTGCACATCGGCGACTCCGCCGTGCTGGAGCTGGTCGGTCTGGGTGGTCCGGCGGCCGCTGGCTCACCGGCCCTGGCACCGTTCTTCGGCGGCTCGATGGCCGATGCGAGGCGGGTGACCGAGGCGTTCCGGCAGATCTGCGCCGGCACCAGCAGTCGCTTCATATTGCCGCCGCTGGACTTCACCGGCACCCCGGTCGGAATAGACGTGCGCCGCGTGGTGGAGCTGGGAATCACCCCGCAGTTCAACAGCGGCATCCTGCACTCATCCTCGGGCGTCGGGCAGATCGGCGCCGGGGCGGCCACCGCGCCGCTGGCGTGCTTCACCGAGGCGCTGGCTGCCCTAGCCGCCCGCCTGGGCCCGTGACAGCGCCGCGCATGCAGCAATGTGCGATACCATCCTAATGCTCGTAGGTGGATCGCTTCTCGGTAACGATGGACCCCAATCTCGGTGCAGCCGTGCGGGATGCGGCCCAGCGGGCTGCCCCTGGCCGGGCATGGCGTCCACGAAATACCCAAGGGGACGGCCCAGCCCGGCGGCCAGCTTCAGCGACATGGTGATCGTCGGTACCATGTCGCTGCGTTCGACCTTGTGTTCGCAGTGGCCGACACGCAGGCCCGCTGACGAGCTGTTGTAGCGAGTGCGCGAGCTGCTGCCGCAGCTCGCGCACCTTGGGCGATGGCCCCGACAATCGGTTCCTACTCCGAGGCGGAACCGGCGCCATCGGGCAGCAGCTCTTTTCGGACACGGCTACCGCTCGCGCCTATGGTCGCCGACCTCGCCATGGGTGATTTCCTTGACAGTCACATTGCGTTTAGTATAATAAATGCGCATCACTTATTGTGTGTAATTTAGCCGTTTGGGGGAGCTGCAATGGTAAACACTGAAAGCAAGGGTTATCGATGCCACGGTGATCATCGGTGGCGGGTGCCGCTGGTCTGGGCACTGCTGGCGGTGTGTGGAGGCGGCAGATCCGGGAGCCGAGGTCGTCGTCTACACCGAGTATGGGGACGTCGCCTATAGCCCCTGCGGTATCCCTACGTGCACGCCAAGGAGATCCCCGACTTCGAACGGCTGTTCCTGCTGGCAAACAGGCCTACCTCGACGCTGGCATCGACGTGCACTTGCACTACAACACCGCAGGAACCCTAGCGCTCAAAGTGATCACGGTGACCAGTGAGGCGAGATGCGCCACTACACCCTGGTACGAGCCACCGGCTTCAACTACGCCGATCCTGGAGTATCCGGCGGCGATCTCGAAGACCTGTACTACGTCAAGAACATCCGCAAGGTCACGAGTGGTAGTGGAGGTTTGCCGTGCGAGTTCTCGTCCTTGGTGACTCGTGCAGTGCGGGTATTGGCGCTCCGCAGGCTGTATACCCATCTCTTCTGCACACGCTGCTGCGCGAAGAGCACCGAATCGAGAACCACGCCGTCCCGATTTTCACGAGTGCGGATGCGGCACGATACTACCGACGGGTGCTGGCGCGCCGTCGCTGGGACTTCGTCATCGTCTATCTGGGCAACACCGAAGGGTCTCGATCGCGGTACAAGGGCGCATACAGCTCGTGGCGCGACACCGGCAGATGGCTGCCGAACCGGCGTCGACGTCGGCTGGTCGTTCGCATTCAGCCGAAGGACCAGATTGTGTTCGACGACAGGGACGAGCAGCTCTCCATCGCAACGACACCGCACGACTTCCACAAGAACCTCGAATCGATCGCGCGCGAAGCGCGGCGACGCGGGACGCGTGTAATCATGATCAATCCGATCGCGAACGAACGGTTTCCAGCTGCCATGATGGGGAACAACGCCTCCTTCTACAAGATCGTCGGGCTCGACGCGTGCCTGGCGGACAGGTTGACTGGACGCGAGGCATCCGCTCAAGCGCTGATCGAAGCCATGCGTAAGCACGAGCGCGGAGACCTCGCGGCGGCCGTTGACGGATACCGGAAACTAGCAGTCCAGCAGGTTCCCGTCTCGGCCATGGCGCTGAACAATCTCGCCGTTCTCCTCGACCAGCAGAAAATCGAGGACGAACCCATCGCCATCCTGAAGCGGCTAAGTACAGAGGCGGGCGCGTCCGGTTCGGTTGCCGCCTACAATCTGAGCCGTATTCTCGCCCGTCGTGGACAACACGAGGAGGCGCGCCGGTATGCGATGCGTGCCGTCGAAGGCGACAGCAATCTCTACCGCGTGAAGACCGAGTACCGGCAGCAGATAACATCGCTGTCATCGCAGGCGAACATCGATGTCATCGATTTGGCGGAGCTGCTGACACCCGCCGATTTCGTCGACTACTGCCATCCGACCGTCGAGGCGCACAGAACCATCGCCGCCGCAATCGTAACACGGCTGACCTCGGTCGACGGTATCGAAATGCGGGAATACGACGCCGCGTATGTGTGCGTCCATCCCAGCCCGGACGCGTATTTCGACGTGGCACCGACGCTGGTGGACCATTTCGCCCTTGATTTCGACGTGGCGCGGCGTGACTTGCGGCGCGAGGCGGCCGCCCTGCTCGACCGGACCCGCGAACTGGGTCCTTCTGATTTCCTCACCGGAACTCCAGAGTGGCCTGTACCGGAAACGGATCTCCAGGCGAACATCCTCAACACGTTCCGCTACGCGGCCGGGCATCCAGTGATTACCTCTCTCGACGACATCGAGCAATGGTTGCCTGAATACGGCTGGGAAATCGGGAGATTTTCGGAATACTACCTTTGTCGGATCCTGCACGACTATGCGGCGGCGGCCGAGTCGTCGGGAATTGACGGAGTGCCGGATTCTGTTGCCGCTTGCTGGCAACTCGGTTCGACGGTCCAGCGGCAGCGGGTGTTGCCAGGACTGCCGGCCGACGCGAGCAGTAGACTGCGGATCGACACTGTGTATTCCCGACGCGTTCTTGAGAACGTCCGCCTGCAACTCTCCCAGAACACTGCGTTGTTCAAAGATACACGCGCGACACGCATTGTGACCGTGAGGCAATGGTACCTGCGTGAAGCGTTCCGGTTCGGCGCGCATTCACGGTACGGTATGCTCTATCCAGCATGGGATCTGGAGAAGTTGGTCGAGGGGCTCTGCGTCTGTCTCGCCATCTCCAGATTTCAGCGAGACGTGGAGGTCGAGGGATTCGCCGTTTCGCTACTAGAGAAGATGGTTCGGCTACGTGAAGTGCATGAAAAGCACGCCATGTACTATGTGCAATCCGGATTCAATTCCGGGTATGAGGAATACAGCTCGGAATTGGCGGCGTTGCAGCGACTGTTCAACGATCCGGTACCGAACAAAATCCCGTAGCGGATGGACCATCGAGCGCAGGCCGGGCATGAACCCGGGAGTATTGTGTCGCACCTGTTGCCTCGGTCGTTCCGCAAGCCCGACGGCACGGTCGGTAGGCAGACTCTGGCGAACCTTGTCAGTCCTTCCGGTGGCGGCGGTCGACGCGATCGAGGCGGTCCTGAAGGCAAGGCGCTGGTGGATGCTAAGGCGGCACTGCAGGTAACCCGGTCGCGCCCCGCACAGGCATGTCGCCCTGGTGCACGCTCAGGCCCGGCAGTTGGGGTTCCCGCAGATCCTGGGTCCGGCGTGCCGAGATTGGGACCTGGCGCATGCGTTGATCGTCTCGCGGGTCGAGCGGCCCAAGCCCAAGCCAGCAAGGCCCGGGCAGCGGTCTCGGTGACCACACATCCGGCGCCGACGAAGGCCCGGCACTGTGCGTCGAAACCCTGCGGGTCACCCCCGGTGCCCAGCACGTAAACGACGACCACTGGCCCACCATCTGCGGTGATCTCGGCGCCCAGTGACGCCAGCTCGGCGGCGGGGTCATCGTGCGCGCCGTAGCCGAGCCCGACGTCCAGGATGATCACCGGGACGTCCAGGGCGGCGTCCGCTCGCGCAGCAGCTCAATGCGCGCCTGTGGGTCGATCATCGGGTGTGGCCGGCGCTTGGTGTACTCCTCCTCGCCGAGGTTGAGGCAAGTGTGGCTGGTCGCCGGTGCGGGCAGCCTGGCCTGCTCGGCGCTCAACACGGTGCAGCCGCTGCTGCAGATCGATCGCCGCCCGGAGGGCGCCGCGTGAGGCGACTCCGGCCGCCAGCTGGCTTGCTGTCCTGCCGGCTGGTGACAGGATCGGATGAGCCGGCCAGCCACCACCGGATCCGGCACCAGATATTCGTCCGTGAGCAGCAACTGTTCGCCGAATCCGATGTGGACGCCTACGATACCCGCGAGGATGTGTTCCACGTGTTGGGTTGGTGCTGTGGGATTCCAGCCGAACTGTGCGGCTTTACCCGCTCGACCCGGCCGAGGGCGCCTGGCAGGGTGACCGGCTCGACGTGCTGCCGGAGTTCCGCGCCGCCGGATTGGGTGCTCCGCTGGTGCGCTTCGCGGTATCCGCCGCCGGCCAGCGAGGTGGTGTGTCGATGCTCACGCACGTGCATGTCGCCAACGAGCGATTCTTCACCCGACTCTGCTGGACCCGGCAAGGCGACGTCGAACTCTATGTCGGCCGCCCACATTTGCTCATGACCACAGCCCTTTGCCTCTTGACGCAAGATAGCCGCCCGCCGGCCAGTAACGTGGTGCGGAGCTCGGGTGTCAGCCCGAAGCTCCCGACCGTGTCCTCAGCCCCCAAACTGAGCTGTTGTTCATGGTTAGCCGTGCATAGTGTAGCCCGAACAGGCGTCAGCCTGCCGGTAGCCACTTGACGGCTCGACGATGATCCTGACAGCCTGAACGGAGTCGAAATCGCACGGCGCCACCGGGTAAGGGAAGGGCCCGACGTGAGTGATCACCTGGTATTCAGCGGTGTTCGCTGCACTGATTCGGTTAGTCTGATTTTGCCTGCTGAGGGGATGGAGGCGTTGATCGCATGGGTAGCATCGTGGATAGGTGGAACGCCGCATACTTCGACAACCGCCTATCACCGGGAGCTGTTGCCGCCCTCGACCCTTTGAACGAGGCCGGTGCCGACGCGCAAGCGGTCGCCGACCGCGCGTTTCGGCTGATGCGGGTTGCTCGATTCGACCCCGCAGACTTGTCGGCTCTCACCGCATGGTCGTTCGGGTCCGTGGTGCCGAAGGTGTTGCCGAGTGCGTGGGGTGGCGTAATACCACCAGTCACCATGGTGGGTCGGCATTGCAAGCTCGATGATTACGTTGCCACCAACCCGTGGCATCAACCCACGAGCGAGCCGGTGCTTATTGAGCTTGGCTGTGGCTTCCCGCCCTCCACGGTCGTCGACAGCGCAGCCGCGCTCATTGGATGGCGGGTCATCGGTGTCGACCCCTTATTAGATCCACGATACCTACTCTATGAAAACCAAGGAGACTACGCCTGCTTCAGCGACGAGGAACACCTGAGCTACTACCAAACCCGCCTCCTGGATTCAGACCCAGACCCCGCCGCGATGCAAGCACGCTACCACCGTCTGCTGCATCGCCTGCTGCCGCTACTGGCCGACAACGACACCGGCGAGCTGGCTGAAGTAGAGCAAGACGGGGTGCGATTGGTGCGCAACCCACTCCGCCGCTACGAGAGCGACAACTTGATGCTGATCCCAGGCGAGATCGGCTCGTTCGAAATCGAGGGCGGTGTTGACGTGATCCGGTGCATGAACGTGCTCATGTTCTTTGACCAGGGATTTCGTGAGCGCACGCTGCAGTGGGCTAGCGGGGTACTGCGGCCCGGAGGTTTGCTCATCTGTGGGATGAACTGGGTGCGCTCAACCATTTCGCGCTACACCGTCTACCAGGAGCAGGATGGCAAGCTCGTGCCCCGGGAGTTCGCCTTCAGCCTTGACAACGTGCGTCCGACCGCGTTGACCGCATGGTATGCATTGCACGACGATTATCTCGAGAACCTGTGCAGAGCCGAGGCAGTGGGAATCATCCGCAGCGATGAGGGCTTCCAGCGCCGATTCGATGAACGGCTCGACGGGCTGCTTGCACAGACCGGTATGCGTCGCGGGGCTGACGGCTACCTGGACAGCGCGAACGTGGACCCGTTCCGGCCTGATCTCGATGCGATCAGCGCTGCGTTGGTCGAGCAGCTCGACCGCGAGGGCTTTGTCGACGACGCGGTCAGCGTGCTGTGCCACGCCGGCCGAGATGCCTGGCGAAACGCCGTCGGCCACGTCGCGATGCGACCGGTGCCACCACGTCCGCTCGAGGCATCGGTGCTCGGGTATGGATGATTCGGCAGCCTGAACGACTCGCCGCCACGGCGCGTGAACGTGCAGGCCAACGAGCGGCCGTGATTGGTGAAAGCTAACGTAGCTTTGCCAGCGAAATTCACCAGTCGATCGAACAGCCGCGCGATCTCGTAAAAAAGATCGGCACCGTGCAGGGTCACCGCTACTCTCTAAAGACGCTTCGCCTCGGACCGCCGAGGCGGTGGCTGGGTTGGTGGGTGACGTGGCGGCTGGGTGAGGGCAGGGTGGCGGGGTTGAGCTGCCAGTGCCCTGGGGTGTGCGATGGCGACCCGTGTCGTGACCGTGAATGACGTCCTTGATGGGCATGTCGGTCTGGATCTTGAGTGCTTCGACCGGATCTACCTCAATGGTTGTAATCATTCAGCCCGTGGACTGACCTGGTCTGACGCGCTGCCGTCGGCGTGTTGATGCGGCGGTCGGCGACATGTGCGTGTCGATCACGCTGTGATCGGCTGGTGTGCGGTTTGATCTTCCGGTGC
>JBOHGX010000267.1:0-6565 GCA_050700255.1 Pseudonocardiaceae bacterium | reverse complement strand
GTTCAAAGGCCGGCCCGGCGTATCATTTCCCCATGACCAGCGCAAACGCCCCCCTTGCCGACAACGACTGCTTCCTCGCCCTGAAGGCGCGGGACGCCCGCTTTGACGGCAGCTTTTTTACCGGCGTGACCTCCACCGGCATTTACTGCCGGCCGGTCTGCGGCGTAACCGAGCCGGCCAGAGCCGCCGGATCACCGGGTGCTGGACACCGAAGGCACCCGAGCACCAGAACCAGTCGGTGTCCCAGCGCCACAGGTGGTCGTGCGTGCTCAGCACGTCGTCATCACGTTGCCGGATCGAGCGGTAGTAGATCTGCGCCCCGGTGTAATCGCTGGCCGGTCCCCGATGCTCGATGCGCCGGCCAAGTGTCAGGTAGGACTCGGTGGGAGAGAACATCACACCGTCGAGGTAATCGACGTCCGCACCGTCCCATGCCCGGGTCGTCATGATCTGCGCCACCCCGGTGCACAGCTGATCAAGGTCGTCGAACCGGACATGCCGCAGTGCGACGTGCGAGTGCACCGGTTCCAGCTCGATGCGCAGCCGGGTGGCGTAACCCAGCGTGCCGTAGGAGTTGGGAAAGCCGGCGAACAGGTCATCACCCTGGGTTGCGGTGACGATCTCACCGGCGCCCGTGAGCACGTCCAGCTCCAGGACGGACTCGTGCGGCAAGCCGTTGCGAAATGAGGTCGCCTCGATGCCCAGCCCACTGACGGCACCGCCCAGAGTGATCGTCTTGAGTTGCGGCACGACCAGCGGGGTCAGCCCGTGCGGCAGGGTGGCGGCGACGAGGTTTTCGTAGCTGCACATTCCTGCGACGTCAGCGGTGCGAGTGGCCGGGTCGACGTGCAGTACCCCGGTAAGGCCGGAGACGTCCAGGCCCGGACTGCCTGTCGCGGCGCGCGACCGGAACAGGTTCGATGTTCGTTTGGCCAGCCGTACCGGCGATCCCGCTGGAATCGCCCGGTAACTGGCCCGCAGCCGCTGCACAGCATCGCGATGGCTGCGCTGCGCCCCGGTGAGCTGCACGCCCTTTACGCTACGGCCAAACAGGGCCCGACCGCACGGTTTCTCCGGCGCAGACGTGGCTACCCTGTGACGTCACTACTCTGGGCCACACGGGTCGCGCGCTTGCGCCGCAAGGCCCGAATCGACGAGAGGAGCCGCAGTGCAACCCGGTGGAGCACCCGATATGAACATGATTCTGCAGCAGGCTCAGCAGATGCAGCAGCAGCTGATGAGTGCGCAGGCAGAACTCGCCGAGGCCGAGGTCACCGGTCAGGCCGGTGGTGATCTGGTCTTGGTCACACTGGCCGGCTCCGGCGAGGTTCTCAGCGTGACCATCGACCCCAAGGTGGTTGACCCCGACGACGTGGAGACCCTGCAGGACCTCCTGGTGGGAGCAATGGCTGACGCCCACCACGCCTTGCAGGACCTCACCCAGCAGAAGATGGGTCCGCTGGCCAGCGCGCTCGGTGGGCCTGGCGGGGGTCTGGGCCTGCCTGGGGTGTAATAACCCTCCGGCGTGCTTCGTCCCGCGGAGGCGGAATGATGCCCGCCGACGCGCTTCGTCCCGCGGAGGCGGAATGATGACTGTGTACGAGGGCGTCGTCCAGGACCTCATCGACGAGTTGGGGCGGTTGCCCGGTGTCGGACCGAAAAGCGCGCAACGGATGGCCTTCTACCTGCTGGCTGCCGACCCGGCGGACGTAACCCGGCTGCAGGATGCGCTGCAGCGGGTCAAGGACGGGGTGGTCTTCTGCGCTGTCTGCGGCACGGTCTCGGAGAAGGAGACGTGC
The DNA here is from genome assembly GCA_050700255.1 of Pseudonocardiaceae bacterium. Taxonomy (GTDB): domain Bacteria; phylum Actinomycetota; class Actinomycetes; order Mycobacteriales; family Pseudonocardiaceae. Next base: position 4,766 of record JBOHGX010000267.1, on the reverse strand, counting down.
CGGATCTGCGCTGATCCCCGTCGCGATCCCACGGTGATCTGTGTGGTCGAGGAACCCAAGGATGTGCTCGCGGTGGAGCGCACTCGTGAGTTCACCGGCCGCTATCACGTGCTGGGTGGCGCGCTCGATCCCCTGTCCGGCATCGGCCCCGACCAGCTGCGGATCCGGGAGCTGCTGACCCGGATAGGTGCCGACGACGTGACTGAAGTGATCATTGCGACGGATCCGAACACCGAGGGTGAGGCCACTGCTACCTACCTGGCGCGGATGCTGCGGGACTTTCCCGGCCTGACGGTGACCCGGCTCGCCTCCGGCCTACCGATGGGCGGTGACCTGGAGTTCGCCGATGAGCTCACCCTCGGCCGGGCCATGTCCGGACGCCGCGCCGTCTGACTTCTTACTTCTCATACATCACCACATGGATGCTTGTAGCGCTGCCGCAGGCCTTGCAAGCAGCGACAAGCATCCATGAGGCGACCACAACACTCAGCCGTCGATGTAGTACCAGTCCCATTCGACCATGGGGCTAGCGCAACGGCGGCACTCGTCCCGTTGCCGCAGGGTGCGAACCGCCGACCACTCCTCATTCAGCATGCGCCGCTCCTGGGCTTGCCGGCGAAGCTTGGGTTGGAGGGCCTGGATGGTCCAGGACGCTCCGAGCAGCAGCCCTAGGCAGACGAGAAGCACCCCGCCGAGGACCTGGATGGTCACCGTGCTCTGCGGTAAGTTCCGCCACGACATTTCGCTCCCTGCGCACGGCCAGCCTTCCGTGCTTCCGAGAAGCGTGTAGTCGCGCTCCGGTGAGATGTCGACATGATCATCTGCCCCTTTCCTCATCGGTGCTGCGGGTTCCTGCCCACGGACCGGGGGTCGCCCGGACCATGGCGGGTCGTGTGCTGATCTCGGGATGGGCGGGGGCCGAGGTGGCCGAGGCCCCCTTCGTGCCGTTCATCTCCGCCTCCCTCGAGTCGGCAGTCGGTGCGCTGAGGCGCGGACGCTGTGGCAATCCGCCCGGTCCCTGGGAACTTCTTCAAGCTAGTTGTAGAGTGCAGCAAGCAAACCCATCATGCAATTGCATAGTGGTGTTGCTTGATGCGATTCACTGAAGAGGAGTAGCGTGTCGGCTTTGGGGTCGCTGGGCGGTTGGACATCCTGCTCAACGGGAATTGACGGCAGGAGGCGGAGGCGCGCGATGTCCCCAGCACGCGGTCCGGTGGTGCCCCGGCGCAGGCTTGGCGCCGAACTTCGCACGCTGCGCGAGCACGCCGGACTCACCATCGAAGACGTCGCCAAGGAACTCGAGTGCTCGATCTCCAAGGTCAGCAGGCTGGAGACTGGTCAGGGCATCCCCAAGAGTCGCGATGTCCGCGATCTGCTGGACTGCTACGAGGTTACTGACCAGGCCAAGCGGGACCGGCTGATGCGGTGGGTCCGGGATGGCCAGCGCCAGGGCTGGTGGCACGTCTACTCTGACGTGCTTGCCCCGGACCCTGATGATCCACTACTACCTGACAACCTGAGCCGGTACGTCGCGCTGGAACAGGACGCCAGTGAGGTGCGCGGCTTCGAGGCCACCCTCGTACACGGCTTGCTACAAACCGAGGACTACGCCCGTGCCGTTCTGAGCACAGTGTCTACTGCGGACCGGCAGGCCACCGACCGCCTCGTCGAGCTCCGTATGCGACGGCAAGCTCGACTTTACGCCGACGACGACCCGCTGAACGTCCACATGGTGCTCGACGAAGCGGTGCTGCACCGGTCGGTCGGGGGCGAGCAGGTGATGAGGGGGCAGCTGAAACGGCTGCTCGCTGACGCGCAGCGTTCCAACATCACCATTCGAGTGCTTCCGTTCAGCATCGGGGCACACCGTTCGGTGGGCGGTTCCTTCGTGGTGCTAGCTTTCCCGGACTCCGACGATAACGATCTCGTGTACGTCGAGAGCCATCTGGGTGACCTCTACCTGGAGAAGGAGCACGATGTGGAGGTCTACGAACGGATCTTCGACGCGCTGGTTGACCTGTGTCTGAGTGCTGAGCAGTCTGTCACGCTCATCAGCAAATTCCTACTGGACGACTAGGAGGAAGGAAACTCCCGTGACCGTTGCGTTCCACCCCACGCTGGCATACCGGACAAGCAGTCGGTGCACCAATGGGGGATGTGTGGAGGTGGCGCCTCTGCCCAATGGCGGCGCCGTCGTGCGGGACAGCAAGGACCGCACCCGAGAGCCACTCTCGTTCGATGGGCGAGAGTGGGCCGACTTTGTCTCAGGCGTGAAGAACGGCGAGTTCGACTTCTGAGATCGCGGCTATGAACCTTGTGACAGCCTATCGTCTCTTGCAAGGTTAGGGAGCTTGCGCGTGCTCTGAAGGGAGAGCACGAGCGCTCCTCCTTCCAGTATTGGGACGCACTTAGGTGCATCGGGTTGGTAAAGCTAGCTTTCTCCAAATTTCGAATTTCATCCGCATGAAGTGAAAGGTGAACGACATGGCGAACCGGTTCCACCATTACGAACCAGAAAAGAAGGGACGGCGGCGATTATGGGCTATCGGGCTCTGCTCGTCCTGGTCGCGATGCTGATCGGAGTCGTCGCGGCCCTGGTCACAGGAATCCTGACGGTGGTCGGTGGAGCGAACCTTGCGACCGCCGTCATAAGCGGGGGTGGGGCGTTCGTCGCCGTCGTCACGCTCGCTCTTCTGGTGGAGAGTATACTCGGCCTGTTCTCCTCCGGTGACGGTTGAAGGCCTGCGCTGACTTACCAAATAGGCCACGCAGGCCACCCGTGAGCATTTACCGATGCGTGCGGGGGCACCGGATAAATGCCCATGATCGGGTTAGCGCAGCGCGCGGTTCACTGCCGACACGACGGCGTTCAGCGACGCTGTGACGATCGACCCGGAGACGCCGACACCCCACAGGACCTGCTCGCTGACGGAGCACTCGAGGTACGCCGCGGCCGCGGCATTATCGCCGGCCGACATAGCGTGCTCGGAGTAGTCGAGCACCCGAACGTCGAATCCTAGCGTGGCCAGCGCATCGACGAAGGCCGCGATGGGACCGTTGCCCGAGCCGGTGATCTGGTGTTCCTCACCCTCCACGAGCACGCTGGCCTGGATCTCGTCGTGGCCCTCGCCGTCGTCTGACAGCTGGTGCCGAAGGACCCGCAGGGGGGTTGTCCGGTCTAGGTAGTGCTCGGCGAAGAGGTCTCGAATCTGCTGCGGCGAGACCTCGCCACCTCCGGTGTCGGTGTGCTGCTGGATGACGCGAGAGAACTCGATTTGCAGCCGTCGCGGCAGCTCCAGCTGGTGCTCGGCCTTCATTACGTAGGCGACGCCGCCCTTGCCGGACTGCGAGTTGACCCGGATCACTGCCTCATAGGTGCGCCCGACGTCTTTGGGGTCGATGGGCAGGTACGGCACCTCCCAGCGATGCTCATCCACCCTGACGCCGGCTCGAGCCGCGTCGGCCTGCATCGCTCGCAATCCCTTGTTGATCGCGTCCTGGTGGCTGCCGGAAAACGCCGTGTAAACCAAGTCGCCGCCGTAGGGATGCCGCTCGGAAACCGGCAGCTGGTTGCAGTACTCGACCGTGCGGCGTATCTCGTCGATGTCGGAGAAATCGATCTGGGGGTCGATGCCCTGGCTGAACAGGTTCATCGCAAGCGTCACCAGGCACACGTTGCCGGTGCGTTCCCCGTTGCCGAACAGGCAGCCTTCGATTCGTTGCGCACCTGCCTGATAACCCAGCTCGGCGGCGGCAACCGCGGTGCCACGGTCATTGTGCGGATGCAGCGAGAGGACCACCGCACTGCGCCGTTCCAGGTTGCGATGCATCCACTCGATGGAGTCGGCGTAGACATTGGGCGTAGCCATCTCGACGGTGGCCGGCAGGTTCACGATTACCGGTGCGTCCGCCGTGGGCTGCCAGATCTCGGTGACCGCGTTGCACACTTCGGCGGCGTAGGGCAGTTCGGTACCGGTGTAGGATTCCGGCGAGTACTGAAAGCGGAAGTCGGTGTCGGAGTACTTGCCCGCGTACTCCACAAGCATCTCGGCCGCTGAGGTGGCCATCTTCTTGATCCCCTCGCGCTCCTCCCGAAACACCACCCGGCGCTGCAGGATCGACGTCGAGTTGTAGATGTGCACGATCGCCTTGTGCGCGCCCTCCAGTGCCTCGAAGGTGCGCTCGATCAGTTCCGGCCGGCACTGTGACAGCACCTGGATGCGCACATCCTCGGGCACTGCACCCTCAGTGATGATCTCGCGGACGAAGTCGAAATCGGTTTGGCTGGCCGAAGGGAACCCGACCTCGATCTCCTTGTATCCCATCCGCACCAGCAGCTCGAACATGCGCCGCTTGCGTGCCGGGCTCATCGGGTCGATCAAGGCCTGGTTGCCGTCCCGCAGATCAACCGCACACCACTGCGGTGCCCGACTGATCGTGATGTCGGGCCAAGTGCGATCCGGCAGTGATACCGATTCCACAGTCTGGGCGAAGGGCCGGTAGCGGTAGGCAGGCATTACGCTGCCGCGCTGGAGGCTCCATCGGGGCTGGTCGGGCGGACCTACGGCGACAGGAGCTTGGATGCGGCTGGTACTGCCTGCGGTGAACGTACTGGCCTCAGCGTCGCTGAGGTCGATATCAGCCGCTTTGGGAGTCCTCATCTGCTTCGGTGCCATCTCTGCGCTTTCTGGTAGCCGGACAATCCGACCGGCGGATGCGCGCGGGCGACTCCGCGACGGGGGGCCGGTCGTCGTCAGACCCCGTCG
>JBOHGX010000266.1:0-2076 GCA_050700255.1 Pseudonocardiaceae bacterium | reverse complement strand
GCAGCCGGTCAGCCAACGGGCGTGATCTCCGACGCCGGCATCAGACCGTGGCCCGACCACGTCAGATTCGCCGCGCTACCGATCAAAGTGATCCGCGTCTCGGCGGTCCGAGGCTCGCCTCACTGGGCTAGTTCGACTGCATCCCGGACCGATGGGGGTCGGCGACCGCTCTGCGAATGACACGAATGGTGAGGCGCCGGCCAGTCGGTCCCGAGAGCCGCCCGCCGAAGATCGGTCGTCGAAGCAATGATGGCCCTGGCTCCCCAGCGCGCGACGGTGTTTCTAACCGATTGTCCCAAATATCTATTCCGAGTATGCCTACTGCTGGGCGATTCGTCACATTCAGTCTGGTTGATACTGCAATGGGAAGGTGCACCACGCGGGTGTGAGGCAGATCACTATGCGCTCGGTCATGCCGCTGCAGCGGATAAGGCCGTGACGCACCCACGCTCGTGCGGTTGAATTCGCACGGCGGCTTACGCGCGACGGGGCAATGATTGTCCGATGGGCTCCCAAGGTGAGGTAGTCGGGGTCTAAGGTCGGTAATCAGTCGTGTTCAGCAGCCCGTACCGGCAGCGTCGCTGGTGACATGTGGGTGGGGGTTCGGACGCACATCGACCGGTGAGAGCATAGTGGGAACGCCGAAGCAGCCAAATGCACCTCGGCGCCTCATGGCGGAACGGGGAGGGATCACATGACAGATACCGTGAGTAGAGCTTCGTTGGAATCATTGCTGATGAGTCGGTCGCTGAACGACACGGAACTCATGCAGGCAAGCGATACGGCGGCCGATTACGCCATCCTGCCTGAGGTGAGCGTGGTGAAAATCGGCGGGCAGAGCTTGATCGATCGTGGCAGAGCGGCGGTCTATCCGCTGGTGGAGGAGTTGGTGGCCGTCAAGCGGAGCCATCAGATCCTCATCGGCACCGGTGCCGGCACCCGGGCTCGACACCTGTATTCCCTAGCAGCTGAGCTCGGGCTGCCCACCGGTGTGCTGACTGATGTCGGCGCCGCGGTCGCCGATCAGAACGCCCAGATCCTCGGGTATCTCATGGCCCGCCACGGCGTGCCGGTGGTGGGCGGCTCGGCGTTCGGTGCACTACCGCTGTATCTCGCCGAATGCGGCGCCGCAATTTTTTCGGGAATGCCACCGTATGACATGTGGCAACGCGTTCCTGGCGAGGGCGTGATTCCGCCGTACCGCACGGATGCCGGGTGTTATCTGGTCGCCGAAGTCTACGGCTGCCGCAACATGATCTTCGTCAAAGATGAGGACGGGCTCTACACCGCCAATCCGAAGACCGATCCGAGTGCCGAGCTGATCCCGGAGATCACCGTCGACGAGCTGATCGCGCAAGACCTGCCGGATCTCGTCATCGAGCGCCCGGTCTTGGAGCTCATGCGCCGGGCCCGGCACGTGAAGTCGGTACAGGTCATCAACGGGCTACGGCCGGGACTGCTCAGGCGCGCGCTCGCCGGTGAGCACGTCGGCACGATCATCACCGCGGCATGAGCGTCGACCCCCGCCCGCCGGCAACGCAACCCAGGAGAACGTCATGACCAACACTGCCTCACAGACCGAATCCTCCTTCGCGGCCAAGGACGTGCCGTCCCCGCTCATGCGCCAGACCCTGCTCGATCGCGAACTCATCCGGCCCATCGACCGTCCCGTGATCCCGCTGCTGCCATGGCTGAACGTCGTCGTGATCGGCGGACGCTCGATCATGGATAAAGGCCGCGACGCGGTGCTGCCGGTCGTCGAAGAGCTGCGTGCGGCGTTGCCCGAGCATCGGATGCTGATCCTCACCGGACCGGGCATCCGGGCCCGCCATGTGCTCGGCGTCGGGCTCAATCTCGGCCTGCCGACCGGCGTGCTGGCCGCGCTGGTCTCCTCCGAGGCCGAGCAGAACGGGCACCTCATCGCAGCGTTGCTCGCCGAGCAGGGCGTTTCCTACCTGTCACCTGCGACGATCGCGCACCAGCTCGCCGTGCCGGGCGTTCGTGATGTTCCCTGGCGTGCGCCCGTTGTCGAGCTGGAGCGCCTTCTGTTGCGTGGCTTGCGCCTTGAGCTCGAGC
>JBOHGX010000265.1:0-6132 GCA_050700255.1 Pseudonocardiaceae bacterium | reverse complement strand
GTGCGATGCCGAAGCTGGTCGCCTTGCCCGCCCAGCCGTACTGGTCGAAGCCGTACTCGCCGATCGGTTCGGCGGTGTACTGGTCGATGTAGGCGATGCGGGCGTCGGTGGCACGCCCGCGGCGGCCCCGGCATGGTCGGCATGCCCGGGATCGACCGGACCATCCGGCCCTGTGGCTCCGTGCGCGTGCCGGACCAGCATGAACAGCATCGCCACAGCGCCAACGGCGAGGTGGCCAGCATCGCCCAGCAGCGAGCCGGTGCGCAGCGCGGCGGCGCCAAACCACGCCCCGACCAGGAGGAAGATCGCCGCCCAGACCGGCCGCGGCACCGGGTCCAACGCGGGCACGAACATCGCCGCCATCCCGACCCCCATCACCGCGTGCGACGCCGCCGGCACGAACGGAACCTGGCGGACCACCAGCAGCCAGACGTGGTGCACGGCGGCCAGCAGGCAGGCCACGGCGAGCGGCACATCGAGCCACAGCACGCCCAGCGCCATCCCGCCCACCCCAACCGATCGTGTATCGGGGCTGCGCCTCCCGGACGACCGTGGCCAGCCACCTCCAGCTCTAGAGAAACAGTCGACAGCGGAAAACCCGAAGTTCCCGGCAATTCGGGCAAATAAGTGTAACCACCACCAGCCGCCACCAGCGTGCTAGCTAGTGCGCAGCCGGACCTCGACGTGATCGGCGCGCTGCTGTGCGTCCTGCAACTCGGTTCCGAACCGTGCATCGACCAGCGGGTGGTCGGCGACGTGCGTGCGCAACAACGCCTCGAACCGATCCTGCGGCCAGGCGAGGGTCGCGGTCGGGCTCACCGCCGGCCCGCCGCGGGAAGGTGGGCTGCCGACCCGGCCGAAGTCCGGTGCGGTCAGCGAGGCACCGGCGAAGAAGTGCACAGTGTCTGTGCGCGGCAGGCTGATCTGGGTGACGTCCCGCTCCAGTCCAAGCTGGCGCAGGATCTCCATCGACCGGGTGCTGATCGCCCGCCCACGGGGAAAAGGCGACGGCGACCGGTGACGTTCGACGAGCAGGACCGGTACCCGCCAGACCGCCAGCTCCAGTGCCAGCACCAAACCCACCGCAGACGACGACAGGTATCACCAGCAACCTCTCCTGGGGGCCTGCAATCTCCATCCAGCGCCCGATACTGGCCTCAATCTATTATCAGCAGCCTGCCATGCTCATCCGGGCCCACGACTTCCCGGAAGGAAAGGTAACGAGCAACGCGCCAAACTCCGAATGCACTGCAAGGATCAGTAAGCCGCGTGCAGAGTCAATTGCCTACACTCCGGTGAATGGGTGGCGGAATCAGGGCATCGGCACAGTTGGCCGTCTCGGCGTGGCCGACGGGAGAACCGGCAACGCGATGTCCGGGAACTCGTCGCGCTCCCGTCATGTCGGGTCAGCGGCGGAGCGGGGCGCGCGGATAGACTGGGAAGGGCAGGTGATCGCCATGAGCGCCGACCAGGCTAGGGACTTTCTCACCCGTATCGAGGCCTCGAACATCGGCGCCGAGACGCTCGATCAGTTGATCGACGACGTGCGCCGTCTCGTCAGTGCCTATCAGCAGCAACCGCTGCCCACCCTGCTCGGTGATCTGGTGGACACCCAGGATCGTGCCTTCGGGTTGCTGGAGGGACGCCAACGCCCGGCGCAAACCCGGGACCTGTACCTGATCGCCGGGATCGCCTGCGGGCTGATGGCCAAGGCATCGCACGATCTCGGCGCTCCGCATGACGCGCTGACGCAGGCGCGGACGGGCTATGCCTGCGCGGACAATGCAGGCCACGACGGGCTGCGCGCCTGGATTCGCGGCCTGCAAGCCTTGATCACTTACTGGTCAGGGCGGCTGGAGGACTCGGTGCGCTATGCGCAGCTCGGTGCCGAGGCCGCAGCCCGCAGCAGAGGCACCGCCAGCGTGTGGCTTGCCAGTGGCGAGGCGCGATCACTGGCCGCGCTCAACCGGCTTGACGACGCTCACACCGCCCTGGAGCGGGCCACCGAGGCGCGGGAGCGAGTGGAACCAGACGAGTTGGACAGCCTCGGTGGGCTGTGCACATTCAGCCGACCACGCCAGCTGTACTACGCCGCTGATGCACTCGCGTGGGGCGGTCAAGTCGAGGCGAATCACACAGAACGCCTCGCCCTGGAAGCACTGGACGCCTATGCCCGAGCACCCGACCAGGACCGGGCCTTCGGCGACGAGTCCGGCGCGCGAAGCGCCCTCGCCGTCGCGCGCGTGTTACTACGTGAGATCGACGGCGCCGTGGAAGCGCTCGCGCCGGTGCTCGTACTCCCGCCGTCGAAGCGGATTCACGGAATCGTGACTTCGGTAGAGCATGTGCGGACCGCGCTGCGTGGTGTGAAGGATCCGGGCCGGGACGCTACCGAGTTGGCGGGCGCCATCGAAGGCTTCACCTCCGAGCGGCTGGCGCTCCAACGATGACCGATACCTCGCAATATGGGGTGCGGCTGATCGGAACCAAGGTACGGCTGCGCGAGTTCCGGCCTGACGATCTCGACAATTCCGACGCCGTCCTCGGCGATGAGCGGGTGACCCGCTGGCTGTCGTTCGACTCCCGAACCCGCGAGCAGCAAGCCGAGGTGATCACCGGCGCCATCGAACGCGCGAAACACATCCCGCGGACCGAGTACTACCTCGCCGTCACCACGCACACCGATGATCGCCTGATCGGATTCGTGCGACTGGGGCTGTCCGGCGTGCAGGCCGCCAAGCTGGGTTTTGCCATCGCCGCGCCGCACTGGGGCCACGGGTACGCCCTCGACGCCGCCCGCACCCTCATCGGTTACGGGTTCACCACACTCGGGCTGCACCGCATCTCCGCCGCCATCGGGCCCGACAATGCCGCGTCCATCGCCATCGTCATCCGGCTCGGCTTCACCCAGGAAGGTCGACTACGCGATCACGTATTCACCAACGGCGCGTGGCGCGACTCCATCCTGTACTCCCTCCTCACTCACGAATGGAAAGCGCCCGTAGCAGCTCGTGAATAAACGACAGACGCGATGACGCGCGCCTCGAGGACCTCGCCGGTGTCGCGGCGCTCCGGGTCGGTGTATCGGCTCCCCGGCGGTTCGGGTTGGTGCGTCATGCAGGCGATGTCGCGACCGCCCTCAGCGTTGAACAGCGGCCCGCCGTCGTCACTTCCGCAGCCGGCGATGGCCATCAGCGTGAATGCGGCGTAAACCAGGAAGTTAAATCGGCGGCCCACAATCGATCTCCCTCGCGAACTCAGTAGATGCCGGCGAGACCTCGGGCTGCCAGACCAAGCCCGACGACGAGCACCAGCCCAGCAGTGAACTCTGGAATGCGGGATACCACGCGGGTCGCCCATGGCCCGGCTCTCACCTGGTCGATTCTTCGCTGGAGTCGGTCCCGCCCATGGACGAGTAGCAGTCCAACCGCGGTGAGCGTGCCAGCCATGCCGATGCCGTAGCCGAACACGAGCAGCACCCCGAACCACGTCTTGCTGAACCCGATCGCGGCAAGGAGCACGACCAGCGCCGACGGGCTGGGCACCATCCCTGCTGCTACTCCCATCCCGCGCAGCGTGGGCCGGTCCATCCGGCCGCCAGAGGCTCCGACGGCCCATGCCCACGGCCACGGCACGCCGGGCGACCAGGGCAGACCGCAGCAGCGTGACACCGATCGCTGACACCAGCAGGCCGCTGACCGCCGCCAACCAGCCGACGACGTCCTCACCGAGGAGGGACGCGAAGGCGTACAGCAGGAGCCCGACGACCAGGACCGCCGCGGTGTGCGTGACCGTCACGCTGGTCCCGACCAGGAGGGCATCGCGCCTCGTGCCCCGCCGCCCGGCGAGATACGCCGCAATGAGCGTCTTGCCGTGGCCGGGTAGCAGCGCGTGTGCCGCGCCCAGCGCGAGGGACAACAGCACCGCGAGCCCACCGGCGAACGGAGTGGGATCCGGTCCGCCTGGGGGTACGTGACCTGCGCCGAGCGAACCGCCCAGCGCAGCGCCTCGCCGTCGACCGTGGCCGAGACTGCGCCTGCCAGCTCGTCGCACTCGCCCGCCGCCCAGGCCCGGCCCTCAGCAGCGGAGACGCCACCGTCGGAGTCGGTGTCGACCCAGGGCTGCTGCTGCAGGGTGGGGATCTCGGCGCTGTCGACCACCGCGTGCAGCTCGACACGGTCCGGGCGCAGCATTAGCCCGCTGCAGTGGTTGACGGTGAAGTTGCCGAGCGGATGCGCGGTTGCGGTCCCTGACCCCAAGAGCAGCGAAGCGAGGACACTGCCGAGCAGGACGGCCAGGTGAGCGCCTCACCTCACCCGGTGCTCCGCAGGTCGGTCAGGGCGGCGCGAGCTCGGGGCACGTACAGCGGGGAGAAGTGCGGGTTGATCGCGAGCGCCTCAGCGCCAGATCCGCGGTCGCGGGGTGCAGCAGCCCGTGATGGGTTCAGCCCCGGACCGGCGGCCGAGGCGCCCACCACAGGCGAAGGGTTGTCCCCCCGGGGTCGGGTCGGCGGTACTCGGCGCGGGCGGCGTGCGGTGCGGGCTTCCCCACGGGTCGGCGCCCCCGGTAAGCTCACTACCAGCGCTGACCCTTCGCGCACTGCCCGGCTTGATGCGGGGGTGGGGCGTGGTGCCGCCCTGGACCCCGGTGGCTGAGAAGTGTCGGTTGTCTGCCCGGGGAGATCACATGGCGATGAGTCAGGAGCGCGCACATCGGGGAGCTGACCCCAGCGGCGTGTCACTGGTGAGTAGCAGCGCTTGTCCCGGTGCCGATGGTGTGGTGGTGGTCGTGCCGGCGAGGGAGCTGGACCTGCTCACCTGCCCGGCGTGGCATCGCGATCTGATCGAACAACTTCACGGCCGCACCCCTAGGGTGCTGGTGATTGATCTGACCCGGGTGGAGTTCTTCGGTGCCGCCGGTCTGGGTGTGCTCGTCGAGGTTCGCGAGCGCGCCGAGCGCTGCGGTGTCGAGTTGCGTTTGGTGGTCTGCTCCCGGCCGGTGTGGCGTCCGCTGCGGCTGACCGGGCTGGCGGGTGAGTTCGCGATCTATGGGAACCTGGCGCAGGCGCTGGCCGGGGTGCTATCGGGTCGGCAAGCGAAACAGGGGGGTGGTCAGTGACGGAGGCCACCCGGGCCGAGCGGGTGTGGGGTGTGGTGAGCGCCCAAGCTGAGGCACTCGGTGTCCCGGTGTCGTTGCGTTCGCTGTGTCAGGCAGCTGCGGCTCGGTTGCCGGTCACCGGGGTGGCAGTGTCGATCCGGGGTGGCCTGATGGTCTCCGAGGTGCTCTGCGCCACCGGAGGTTTGAGCCGGGAGCTGGAGGAATTGCAGCTCACCGTGGGTGAGGGCCCGTCGGTGGAGGTATTGGCCGGTGGCCGCGCGGTGCTGGTGGGTGAGCTGGACTCGGTCGGGCAGCAGCCGCGCTGGCCGTTGTTCGCCCCGGCGGCGGTGGAGGCCGGGGCCCGGGCGGTGTTCGCGCTGCCGTTGCGGATCGGCGCCATCCGCGGCGGGGTGTTCGTACTGTCCTCGGATCGCCCGGGGGCACTGCCGGGCGAGGACCTGGCCCAGGCGTGGGTCTTCGCCGAGTTCGCGCTGCGGCTGGTGCTCGACGAGCAGGCCGGCGTCGAGTCCCAGGACGGTTACCCGGCCCTTGATGGGTTCTCCGAGGGCCGACCCGAAATCCACCAGGCCACCGGAATGATCTCGGTGCAGCTCGGTGTCGGGATCGCCGAGGCGTTCAGCAGGCTGCGGGCACGGGCGTTCGCCGGGCAGCGGCCGCTGTCGGAACTGGCGGCCGATGTGGTCGCCCGCCGAGTACGATTCGAGCCTGAGGACTCCGCATGAACAGCCCCTATCGTGGTGGTTCTCGCTGGGTTCGTCGGAGGTGACGCAGATGACCGATGACCGATTGGCCCGAACCTTCGTCGAGCTCGCCGACACGTTGGTCGACGAGTTCGACCTGGTCGAGTTCCTGCACCTGTTGGTGGATCGCTGTGTGGAGCTACTCGAGGTATCCGCGACCGGGCTGATGTTGGCCGATGCGCAGGGCCGGCTGCGGGTGATGGCCTCCTCCGCGGAGAACATCCGGCTGCTGGAGCTGTTCCAGCTGCAAAACGAGGAGGGCCCGTGCCTGGAG
>JBOHGX010000264.1:0-13741 GCA_050700255.1 Pseudonocardiaceae bacterium | reverse complement strand
ACCGTGCACCTGCCGACCCTGCGGGCGCTGGCCTACGCCCGCGCCACCCGTCCCGACGTGCTCGAGGCGGTCACCGTCAACGTCGACGACGCGAGCACCCGAGGCCTGGTCGCGGAGTGGGAAGCCCGGGAGCTTCCGGTTCCGCTCAAGGTGGTCGAGTCGCCCTACCGGGAGATCACCAAGCCGGTGATCGACTACGTCAAGCGGGCGCGCTCGGTCAACCCCCGTAGCGTGGTCACGGTGTTCATCCCGGAATACGTTGTGGGCCACTGGTGGGAGCAGATCCTGCACAACCAGAGCGCGCTGCGGATCAAGGGCCGGCTGCTGTTCGAGCCCGGGGTGATGGTGACCAGCGTGCCCTGGCAGCTGCGCTCCTCGGCCCGGGTCGCCCAGCGTGAGCAGCTGGCACCGGGAGCGGTGCGCTGGGGCTTGGACACCGGTCCCATCGGCACCTCAGGAAACGCCACACCAGTCGACGGTGTCGCAGCAGACGATGTAGCAGCCGACGGCGGGGCAGCCAAGGATACGGCGGCCGGCGACATGGCAACCAAGCCGCAACCACGGCAGGTCGACCGGCCGTGACTCCCCTCGAATTAGAGCTCACCGTCGGACCGGTGGGCCATGGTGGGTTCTGCGTGGCCCGCCACGAGGGTCGAGTGGTGTTCGTCCGGCACGCGCTGCCGGGGAGCGGGTCCGGGCGGTGGTCACCGAGGATCGCGGTGGATCGTTCTGCCGGGCCGACGCGGTGGCAGTACTCGAACCGGTGGTCGGCCGGGTGCCGCCGCCGTGTCCGGCCTCGGGACCCGGCGGTTGTGGCGGCTGCGACTTCCAACATGCCGACCCACGGCTGCAGCGCCAGCTCAAAGGGCACGTGGTGGCCGAGCAGCTGCGCCGGATCGCCGGCCTGGATGTCGCGGTGACGGTGCAGGAGCTGCCCGGTGGCACGTTGGGCTGGCGGACCCGGACCCTGCTGGCGGTGGACGACGCCGGGCGAGCCGGTTTCCGGGAGCACCGTAGCCGCGGCTTATCTCCAGTGCGGTTACCGGCTGCTGGAGGTTCGGGCACTGGACGCGTTCCCGAGGACTCACCACGTCGAATGCGTGGCTGCGCTGGCCCGCTGACGTCTTCTCCGTAGACTGGGCCGTCCGTAGATTGGGGGATCGGTGACGCTATTGCAGTCGGTGCGCAGCCCGCAGGACGTCAAGGACCTCGATGCGGACGCGCTGACCCAGTTGGCCTCCGAGATCCGCACCTTCCTCGTCGACAAGGTCTCCCGCACCGGAGGGCATCTGGGCTCCAACCTCGGCGCGGTGGAACTCACCCTCGCGGTGCATCGAGTGTTCGACTCTCCGCACGACCCGGTGCTCTTCGACACCGGCCACCAGGCGTACGTGCACAAGATCCTCACTGGTCGGATCGAGGGTTTCGACCGATTGCGCAAGCGGGGTGGCTTGTCCGGCTACCCCTGCCGCGCGGAGAGCGAGCATGACTGGGTCGAATCCAGTCACGCATCGGCCGCGTTGTCTTATGCCGACGGGCTGGCAAAAGCATTCGCCCACGGTGCGAGCATCCACTGTGACATTACCCACTGTGACATTACCCACTGTGACAGCCCCACCCACTGTGACAGCCCCACCCACCCGGCGGGCAGGCACGTTGTCGTGGTCGTCGGTGACGGCGCGCTGACCGGCGGGATGTGTTGGGAGGCGCTGAACAACATCGCCGCCGGCCAGGACCGGCCGGTGGTCATCGTGGTCAACGACAACGGCCGCTCCTATTCACCGACCATCGGGGGACTGGCCGATCACCTGTCCACGCTGCGGCTGCAGCCGGGCTACGAGCGGGTGCTGCGCACCGGTAAGCAGGCCCTGCAGCGCACTCCAGTGGTGGGCCGGGCGATCTATGCCGGTCTGCACGCGGCCAAGCGGGGTCTCAAGGACGCCCTGACGCCCCAGATCCTCTTCGAGGACCTGGGGCTGAAGTATCTGGGTCCGGTCGACGGGCATGACATGCAGGCCATGGAGTCCGCCTTGCGCCGAGCCAAGGACTTCGGTGGGCCGGTGATCGTGCATGCGGTGACCCGCAAGGGCAACGGCTACCCGCCCGCGGAGAAGGATGCCGCCGAGCTGATGCATCAGGTGAAGGTGATGGATCCGGAGACCGGGGTGCCCATCGCGCCCGCCGGTATCTCCTGGACCAGCGTATTCACCGAGGAGCTGATCAGATTGGCCGGTGAGCGCGAGGATCTGGTCGCGATCACCGCAGCGATGCCGGGCCCGACCGGCCTGGCTGCCTTCGCCAAGCGTTTCCCGGACCGATGCTATGACGTCGGCATCGCCGAGCAGCACGCGGTCACGTCGGCGGCGGGGCTGGCCCTGGGCGGGTTGCGCCCGGTGGTGGCGCTGTATTCCACATTCCTCAACCGGGCGTTCGACCAGCTGTTGATGGATGTGGCATTGCTCGGTGCTCCGGTCACCATCACCCTGGACCGGGCCGGTGTCACCGGTGATGACGGTGCCAGCCACAACGGCATGTGGGACCTGTCGGTACTGGGCATCGTGCCGGGGATCCGGGTGGCCGCCCCCCGGGACGCCGGCACGTTGCGAGAAGAGCTGGCCGAGGCGATCGCGGTGGCCGACGGGCCGACCGCGGTGCGTTTTCCCAAGGGCGCAGTGATCGAGTCGGTGCCGGCTTTGGACCGTGTCGACGGGGTGGACGTGCTGGCCCGGCCCGGACCGGCGGACGGGCATGACGTCCTGCTGGTGGGCGTCGGCGTATTCGCCGCGCTTGCGGTGGCTGCCGCCCAACGGCTCGCCGATCAGGGGATCGGGGTCACCGTCGTCGATCCCCGCTGGGTACTGCCGGTACCCGGGGTATTGCTGCGGATGGCGGCGCAGCACCGGCTGATCGTCAGCTTGGAGGATGGTGGGCGGCACGGCGGTTTCGGGTGGGCGTTGGCCGCCGCGCTGCGCGATGCCGAGCTCGACGTGCCACTTCGTGATCTCGGTATCCCGCAGCGGTTCCTCGAGCACGGCTCCCGCGACGAGGTGCTCGCAGATCTCGGTCTGACCGCTCAGGACGTCGCCAGAGCGGTGACCGGGTGGGCGGCCGGATTGATCGGGTCGATGGGTGAACCCACCGCGGTCAAGGCCCCCCGGGCGCTGTAGCCGGCGCCGGTGCTGCGGTGAGCCGTCGCCGCGGCGTCAGGGGGGTGTGGCACCGTTGAGGGGTGCGCATTCTGATCGTGGAAGACGAGCAGCCACTGGCCGACGCGGTCGCTCGTGGCTTGCGGCGTGAGGGCATGGCTGTGGACGTCGCCTACGACGGCGACAGTGGCCATGAGAAGGCTGCGGTGACCCGGTATGACGTCGTGGTCCTGGACCGTGACCTGCCCGGGATGTCGGGTGACCAGCTGTGCGCCGAGATCACCGGATCCGGTGCACTGACTCGGGTATTGATGCTCACCGCCAGCGGCACGGTGTCTGACCGGGTGGCCGGGCTGTCCCTGGGTGCCGATGACTACATGGCCAAACCGTTCGCGTTCGCCGAGTTGGTGGCCCGGCTGCGTGCGCTGGGTCGCCGGGCCACCCCCGCGGTGCCACCGGTACTCAGCGCCGCCGACGTGCTGCTCGACCCGTCCCGGCGCACCGTCAGCCGGTCCGGCACGCCGATTGACCTCACTCGTAAGGAGTTCGGGGTGCTGGAGGTGCTGCTCTCGGCCGGGGGAGGGGTGGTCAGCAGCGAGGAGCTGCTGGAGCGGGTGTGGGACGAGCACGCTGACCCATTCACGACCACGGTCCGAGTGACCGTGATGACGTTGCGGAAGAAGCTCGGCGAGCCGGGCATCATCGAGACCGTGGTCGGCTCCGGCTACCGCGTACCCACCGCCAACCCGGTGCCCGGCTGAGCGCCAGTGAGACCCCGCCGCGGGCCGGGCCTGCGTGCTCGGCTCACCTTGCTCGCCACCGGGCTCTCGGCGGCGGTGAGCGCGCTGCTGTTGTGGCTGGGCTGGTTGCTGGTCGGCGGGGTGGTAGCCGCGGTACCGGACCTGCCGCCGGGCAGCACCGTGGAGGTCGATGGCGTGCCGGTGGGCGCCGACCAGCTCGGGGCGGCGCTGCAGGAGGCTGCCAGGCAACGCGTGCTGGAGGTCGGGTCGGTGGCCTTCCTGCTCGCGGTGACCGCCACCGTGCTGCTGGCCTGGGTGATCACCGGTCAGGTGTTGCGGCCGCTACATGACGTGACCGCCACCGCGCGCCGGTTATCCGCCGAATCGCTGGATGAGCGGCTGCGACTGCCCGGGCCGCGAGACGAGGTGGCCGAACTCGCCGACACCTTCGACGCGATGCTCGACCGGCTGCAGGCCGCCTTCGAGGCCCAACGCCGATTC
The DNA here is from genome assembly GCA_050700255.1 of Pseudonocardiaceae bacterium. Lineage (GTDB taxonomy): Bacteria > Actinomycetota > Actinomycetes > Mycobacteriales > Pseudonocardiaceae. The sequence goes on along the minus strand of JBOHGX010000264.1, from coordinate 9,354 downwards.
GTCGCGAACGCCAGCCATGAACTGCGCACCCCGCTGGCGGTCCTGCGCACCGAGGTGGAGGTCACGCTGGCGGATCCCGCCGCAGACGAGGCCGAACTGCGCCGCATGGCGACGGTGATTCGGGATGCAACGCTGCGCGCCCAGCAGTTGGTGGACGGGCTGTTGGTGTTGGCCAGGACCGAGGGCAGCACGCTGCGGGCGCGGGAGCCGGCCGACCTCGCCACCCTGGCCTCGGCCGCGCTGCGGATCGTCGCGTCGGAGGCCCACAGCCGCGGCTTGCGGGTGACCACGCGGATGGCTCCGGCGTGGACCGTCGGTGATCCCCCGTTGCTGGAGCGAGTGGTCGGCAACCTGGTGGAAAACGCGGTGCGCCATAACGTCGCCGGTGGCTGGGTGGAGATCTGCACGGATGGCGCAGGACAGCGCGCGACGCTGCAGGTCAACAGCTCAGGAGAGGTGGTTGCGCCGGGGAACGTGGCTGCGCTGTTCGAGCCCTTTCACCGCGGCGGGGTGGCTCGCACGTCCCACGACGGGGCGGGCCTAGGCCTGTCGATCGTGCACGCCGTGGTCACCGCACACGGTGGCACCGTGCATGCTGAACCAGTCGCCGGCGGTGGGCTAGCAGTGACGGTGCACCTACCAGCCGGTTAGTGGCCCTTCAAGGCCTACCAACCCGGCCTTGTGGTGCCCATAACCGCTACCAACCCTGGCCGTCCACGGTGACGGTTGTGGATCCCCCTGCTGGAGCCAGACCGGCCGCTGCTGCGCAATCGAGTGCTCATCGCCGTTGATCCCGATGACCTGTTGACGGCGTTGCGGTCCGGCCGGTTGCGCAGGATCCAACGTGGATTTATCTACCCAGACGGGTCGAAGCGACCCCGCCCGTGTTGGCGCGGGCGGCGTTGCTTAGTTCGGGTGCGGTCGGAGCGGTCCCCAGCCACCAGACCGCAGCTCGGGTGCACCAGATCGCGGTGCCGGAACAACACCGCACCGAGTACGTGACGGTGACGCGAAAGCAGCGTCGTCGCAATCGCCGGACCTGCACTTCCATACCCGCTCAATAGACTGCGGGGGGTCGAGAGGTACGACGGTGTGCCGGTGACTTCCGTCGCCCGTACGCTAGCCGACCTAGCGACGAGCTGGAGCGACTACGCGCGGTACGGGCGATGGATGGACGCTCTAGGGCCACGGTTGTGCACCATACGGATGTCATGGTGGTCATCGAGCGGTGGCGTGTGGCGTCGGCTGTGTGCCTGCACCGATCAGGTGAGACCGCCGTCAGCTCGGATGTTCTGTCCGGTGACCCATCGGCTGTCGGCGCGCACGAGCAGCGCGATCAGGTCTGCGATATCGGCAGGTTGCCCGAGCCGACCGAGCGGGGTCAGGGTCGCAACGCCCTGGAGTGTGTCCACGGAGGAGGCGCCGCGCAGCAGGTCGGTGCCGGTGGGTCCGGGGGAGACGGTATTGACAGTGATCCCACGGGAACCGAGTTCGCGGGACGCTACCCGGGTGAACTGTTCCAGGGCAGCCTTGCTCGCCGCGTATATCGCCTCGCCTGGGCTGGGCCAGATGGTGCTCACGGTGGAGATGTTGATGATGCGGCCACCGTCGCGCAGGCGTCGGGCCGCGTGCTGGATGGCAAAGAACACGCCCTTGGCGTTGGTGGCCATGATCCGGTCGTAGTCGACTTCGGTGACCTCGGCGATCGATCCGGTTGCCAGCACGCCAGCGTTGTTCACCAAGATGTCCAGACCGGCCAGGCCAGCCCGGGAGAAGACCTCGTCGGCGGTGCTGGACAGCGCCTCCAACCTGGCGAGATCGCGGAGATCCAGAGCAACCGCGTGCGCCCGTCCGCCGGCTCCGCCGACCTCGTCGACCAGTTGCTCGGCCGCGGCCTGGTGGGAGTTGTAGGTGAACACCACGGTGGCCCCATCGCCGGCGAGCCGACGGACGATAGCCCGCCCGATGCCCCGCGATCCGCCGGTGACCACCGCGGCCTGCCCAGCTAACGGACCGCCGTGTGCCGGCGGGGCCGGAGCATCGATGTTGTAAACCATGCCGGGCACCGTCTCAGCTATCGCGGAAGAGTTCCCTCCGCGAAGCGCGCAGAGTGGACACCATGGTGGATACGTCAGTGCGGTTGCTCCGGCTGCTCTCTCTGTTGCAGACCAACCGGAACTGGTCCGGTACTCAGCTGGCCGGCCGGCTCGGTGTCAGCACCCGCACCGTGCGCACCGACATCAGCCGGCTCCGGAGCCTGGGCTACACCGTGGCCTCGACACCCGGTGTGGCCGGCGGTTACCGCCTGCGCGCCGGCGCGGTGCTGCCTCCGCAGTTGCTCGACGACGACGAAGTGGTCGCAGTCGCAGTCGGGCTGGGTACGGCCGGCGGCGGTACCGTCGCGGGGATCGAGGAGAGCTCGGTGCGGGCGTTGGCCAAGCTTGAACAGGTCATGCCGGCGCGTTTGCGCCATCGTGTCCACACTCTGCAGGCCGCGATGGTCGCGCTGCCGAGCGGCGCCAAAGTAGTGCGTCCGGAGGCGCTGACCGCGATCGCCGCCGCGTGCCGCGACCACGTCCTGTTGCGGTTGGACTACGTCGACCGGCGGGATATCTCAAGCGTCCGCACGGTCGAGCCGCACCGGCTGGTACACGCTGGCCAGCGTTGGTATCTGGTCGCCTTCGACCTCAATCGCTGCGACTGGCGCAGCTTCCGCGTTGACCGGCTCACGCCTCGTATCCCAACCGGCCCCCGGTTCGTCCCCCGGCAGCTACCCGAACCCGACATCGCCACTTACGTCACCCGCGGCCGGATGGCCGCTCCGGAGCTCGTCGACGAGCTCACGAAGCTTTCCGCTCGGTATCTCCGCGCGGCCCGGTAGCCAGGTCGCACTATCGACGGCGCTCGCGGCCCGAGGTTGGTAGTCATTGACAGCAGCCGCGACCGGGGTTGGTAGTCCTTGAAGGGCTACCCGGCGGCTGCCTTGAGTGCCGTGGCGAGGGGGTGCGCGGTCAGTTCGCGCTGCCACCGCCGTGCCCCACCGGCGGCAAGTTCCCGGTCCACCGCAGCGACATTCAACGGCTCAGCGGCATCCAGCGGCTCAGGAGGTTCCCAGCACAGTCGGCGCACAAAGTCGGGCTGCAACAGGTTCTGCAACGGCAGCCGGTAATGCTCGGCGATCTCAGTCAGTGCCGCACGTACTGCGACAAGCCGGACCGCTGCGGCCGGATCCCGGTCCGGCCAGCGGTTTACCGGGGGCGGGCTCCCGCTGTGGGCATGTATGGGTGGTAGCTCCCCGGCTGGCAACGCCCGCGCGGTCTGTAACGCGGTCAGCCATGTCTTGACCTGCCGGCGCTGCGAACGACCGCCGAACACCGGGCGGGACAGCAGCGCCGCAACGTCGGGCGGATCGGCGAGCGCCGCATCGATGATCGCGGCATCGGGCAGCACCCGACCGGGCGCTATGTCGCGCTGCCGGGCCAGCTGCTCGCGGGCCAGCCATAGCTCACGTACCGCGGCCAGGTCGCGCGGCCGGTGGATGCGGTGCATTCCCGAAGTCCGGCGCCACGGGTCGGGGCGCGGTGCGGGTGGGCCAGCGGTCCGTACCGCCTCGAATTCCTCGGCAGCCCAACCTGACTTGCCCTGGGCATCCAATTCGGCGGCGATGACAGATCGCAGAGGTAGCAGCAGTTCGACGTCGAGCGCGGCGTAGGTCAGCCACTCCGGCGGCAGCGGCCGGCGTGACCAGTCAGCAGCGCCGTGTCCTTTCTGCAGGTGATATCCGAGCAGTTCTTCGACCAGTGCCGCCAGACCGACCCGCTCAAGTCCAGCCAGCCGCGCCGCCAGCTCGGTGTCGAAGATCGCGTGGGGCCGCAGCCCCAGCTCCGCCAGGCACGGCAGGTCCTGGGAAGCGGCGTGTAGCACCCATTCCAGTGGGTTCAGCACTTCGGCGAGTCCGGACAGGTCATCGAGACCGATCGGGTCGATGAGTGCGGTGCCCGCGCCCTCTCTGCGGAGCTGGATCAGGTAGGCGCGCTGCCAATAGCGGTAACCCGAGGCGCGTTCGGTGTCCACGGCGACCGGGCCGGTACCGGCACCGAGTACAGCCACCGCAGCGTCCAAAGCCGCCGTCGAGGCGACGACCGGCGGCACCCCGGCGGCCGGCGCCAGCAAGGGAACCGGGGTGGTCTCGGTCAGCGGATGACCCCTGCACGCATCGCTAGAGCGACCATCTGCGCGCGGTCACCGGTGCCGAGCTTGCGCCCGATACGAGACAGGTGACTTTTCACCGTGAGCGCGGACAGTTTCAGAGCCTCACCGATCTCCTTGTTGGACTGGCCGTCGGCGACCAGTTGAAGCACCTCGACTTCCCGGGCGGACAGCTCGCGCGGGGTGTTGTCGGTTCCCGGTACTCGCGTGCCGGACGCCAGCATCGGTGCCACCGTCGGGTCTGCGTAGACCCCGCCATCGAGCACTCGGCGCACGCCGTCAGTGACCACCGAAGGGGACGCCGACTTGAGTAGGTACGCCTGCGCACCGGTCTGGAATGCGGTGCGGACGGCATGCGGGTCATCCGATGATGCGAGCACGACGACGCGCGGCCAGCCTTGGCCGCGCAGCTCGCCGATCAGGTCCAGCCCGCTACCGTCGGGCAGGGTCAGATCGAGTATCGCGAGGTCGCAGGGACCCGAGGCGAGAGCGCGTGTCCTCGCCTCAGCCACCGATGCGGCCTCATGCACTGTGACCGCGCCCATTGTCACTAACCGTGAAGCGATCGCTTCACGCAGTAACGGATGGTCGTCGACCACCAGCACGGTGAACAGTTCCTCCCGCGGATGCGGGACCAATGACGCCGGCACGGCGCCGGATGGCGCCGACCTGACGGTCGCGCCGTATCCGACAGCAGCCACGTCGCTACCTCCCTGGAGTCGGTCGTGCCCCCGACCGCACACCGGGACCCCGTCGAGTAACCGCGCCGCCACTCGACCGGGGATGGTGTCGTACGGGGGAGAGTAGCCGTCCGAGCGGCCTAACGGGGAGCTGCGAGCGAACGTTCTTGCCGATTTGATCGCAAAGCCGCCATCGACGGTCGCCCGATCAGGGGACACAACGCCGGACCAGTAACGCCAGCGCCGGGTTGAACGACTCCTCTTAGTTAATGCGATAAACACCAGGTCGCTGGGGGAGTCAGGTCGCAGCCTTGATCAGTCGAGGCGCTTGCCGAGGGCCACAACTCCGACCGGTGGGAGCCCGGCGGCTGCCGCCATCAGTTCACAGAACGCCTCGCCGTGCGCCGCGAGACTTTCACCTATTGGGGTCCACGACGCCCGCAGTTCGATGTCGTCCGCTCGCTCGGGCCCGGTGATGGTGCCGAACCGGGCTGACGAGGTCTGGGTCACCGTGCCACCGAGAGCGGTGTGCTTCGCGCCGACAGTGGACAGCGCGTCCACGAGCCAGGACCAGCCCACGGCCGGCAACAACGGGTCACCGGCGAACTCGGGGTCTAGCTCCGCGCGGATGAAGCCAACCAGCCGCAAGGCGCTCTCCCAGGCCTCTGGACCGTCCGGGTCATGAAGGAGTACGAGCCGTCCGGTCGCCGACGCGTGGCCGGCGCCGGGAAGCTCAAGACCCCAGGCGTAGGCCCATGGCGCCAGCCGCTGCGGGGCTGGGATCGGCTCGAAGCGCATCTCAGGGCGTGGCCGCACTGCGTTGAGCGAGAGCACCGCCCTGCGGAAGATCTCCGGGGTATCCGCCAGATCAGGCATACCACGGTCACGATGCCCGGACACCGTGGCCGGCCCCTTCTATCTCGGAGGTCGTCGTGAGCAACCCGGGCAACCACCAGGTCTCCACTCCAAGACCGCAGTCCACACAGATGGCGACCGGCGCGGGATCGCCAGCCAGCGCGATGATCTCAACCGTGCACTCGGCCCGGCATGCTGGACACCAGGCCATCTCGATACTGACTTGCCGATCTTCGGCATCGCGCCGGTACACGCAGACCTCCGCCGGGACGGTGGGGCTCATTCCCCGAGCACACCGTCGCACGAGTGGGCCGGGCGATCAGCGCGCCACGCCGGGCCGGGGCCGAGCCCGTCTGAACCCAGGGTCTCAACCATGCCCGATCCGTGCGACGATGGTCGCTGAGATGACCACGACCACCGGACCGGCCACCGCGCGCCGGGTGCTAGCCGATGTGCCATTGTTGGCCGCAGCGCGGGGCGAGCGCCCCGACCACCCGCCGGTGTGGTTCATGAGACAGGCCGGGCGGTCACTGCCCGAGTACCGCACGGTGCGGGCCGGTCTGCCGATGCTGCAGGCCTGTATGACTCCTGAGCTGGCGTGCGAGATCACGCTGCAGCCGGTACGGCGCCACGGGGTGGACGCCGCCATCCTGTTCAGCGACATCGTGGTGCCGCTGCACGCAGCCGGCGTTGGGCTGGACATCGTGGCCGGCACCGGTCCGGTGGTGGACAGTCCGGTGCGCAGTGCCTCGGATGTCGCGGCGTTGCCCGCCCTGGATCCTCAGGCAGTCGAGCCGGTTGCCGCCGCGGTGCGGTTGCTGGTCAACGAGCTGGGACAGATTCCGCTGATCGGGTTTGCCGGGGCACCGTTCACGCTGGCCTCCTATCTCGTCGAGGGTGGACCGAGCCGCCACCACGAGCGCACCAAGGCCCTCATGCATTCCGAGCCCGAGGTCTGGCACGCGTTGCTGGATCGGCTCGCCCAGCTGACCCTCACTTTCCTTCGGGTGCAGGTAGCCGCCGGGGTGGATGCGGTGCAGCTGTTCGACTCCTGGGCGGGTGCGCTGTCGCAGCGGGACTACCGGCAGTTCGTGCTCCCGCACTCGGCGCGGGTGCTGGCCGGCCTGGCCGATACCGGTCTGCCGCGGATTCATTTCGGGGTGGGCACTGCAGAGCTGCTCGGTGCGATGGCTCAAGCCGGCGCGGACGTCGTCGGAGTGGATTGGCGGATCCCCCTCGACGTTGCCGTGCAACGAGTGCGGGCCGCCCGCCCGCACGGTCCGGTCGTGCTCCAGGGCAATCTCGACCCGGCAGTGCTGCTGGCCGGGTGGCCGGTTGTCGAGCGTGAGGTGCACCGGGTGGTCGCCGAGGGGCGTGCGGCTGACGCACACGTGCTCAACCTCGGTCACGGTGTCCTGCCGGGAACCGATCCGGACGTGCTGACCCGCATCGTGGAGCTGGCGCACTCGCTGTGAGCGGCGCGGGGCCTCCGCGGATCGCCGTGGTCGGAGCGGGAATCTCTGGTCTGACCGCGGCGTACCGGTTGCGCACGCTGCTCGGTCCGACCGCCCAGATCATGCTTGTCGAGGGCTCGCGGCGGCTCGGGGGAGCGCTGCGGACCGTGGAACTCGCCGGCGTGGCGCTGGACGTGGGCGCGGAGGCGTTCCTGATGCGCCGGCCGGAGGCGGTCAGGCTGATCGAGGAGTTAGGTCTCGACGGGCAACTGGCTCATCCCACCGGGGTGGTCCCCACGGTGCGGGCCGGTGAGCGCACCCTGCCCCTGCCCACCCGCACCCTGCTGGGGCTGCCGGGCGCCGCTGCTGATGTCGCCGGCCTGCTGTCTGCGCAGGGAACGCAGCGGGTGGCCGCGGAACCCACGGTGCCGCTGTGCTGGGAACCCGGGCAGGACGCCGCGGTCGGGATGCTGCTGCGTGAGCGGGCCGGTGACGAGCTGGTCGACCGGCTGGTCGACCCGTTACTGGGTGGGGTGTATGCGGGGCGCGCAGACGCGCTGGGGTTACGTGCCACGTTGCCCGCGGTGGCTGCCGCGCTGGACCGTGGCGCGGGATCACTGCTCGCTGCGGCCGCTGCTGCGTTGCCCCCCCTGCACGGTGTGTCGGGCTCTCATGTACGCCGTGTCGGGCTCTCAGGCACGGAGCCGGTCTTCGGCACCCTGCTGGGCGGGCTCGGTGGCCTGGTGGACGCGCTGGTGGCCGCCGCGGCGGTGCAGCCGCGGCTCGGGCTGCTGGCGCGCGGGCTGGCCCGTACCTCCGTCGGCTGGCGGCTGGAGCTGGGCGGTCGGGTCCCTGAGGCGAGTCGGCCCAAGCACCTCGATGTTGACGCTGTGATCCTCGCCGTGCCAGCCCCCGCCTTACGGCGGCTGCTCGCTGGCCCGCTGCCGCTGGCCTCGGCCGCGGCGGGCCGAGTTGAGGTCGCCTCTTGTGCAGTGGTCGGGCTGGCGCTGCCACTGGCCGCTGCGCAGGCCCTCCCGGATGCGTCCGGCGTACTGGTGGCATCCAATGAGCCCCAAAAAGAGTCACTGTCGGTCAAGGCGTTCACCTACTCCGGGCGCAAGTGGGCGCACGCTTCGTCGCATGAGGTGCTGCTGATCCGGGCGTCGCTAGGCCGGCACGGGGAGGCCCGGATGCTGCAATGTGACGACGCGCAGCTGGTCGGTGCGGTGCGTGCCGATCTTGCGGCGCTCACCGGGATCACTGCCGCCCCGGTGGCCACCGTGGTGGTGCGCTGGGGCGGTGGGCTGCCGCAGTACGCGCCCGGACACCTCGACGCCGTCGCCGCGCTCGAACGGGAAGTGGCCGGGTCGGCCGGCTTGGCGGTGGCCGGCGCCACCCTGCATGGGATTGGCGTGCCGGCGTGCATCGCTACCGCTGACACTGCTGCCCGGCGCATCGCCGATTACCTGAGCGGTCGCCAAGCAGCCGCCGCGAGTGGTGGGACGATGGGCTCATGACCCGCCTGGACTACGCCATGCTGAACTCCACCATTCGCTACACCATGTGGTCGGTCTTCCGGGTCGAGCCCGGTCGGTTGCCCGCCGACCGCGCGGAGCCCGGGCGCGAGGCGCAGCACTACCTTGAGGCGCTGGAGGGCAAAGGTGTGGCGGTGCGCGGGGTCTACGACCTGGCTGGATTGCGCGCCGACGCCGACTGGATGATCTGGTGGCACGCCGAGGAGATCGAGGCACTGCAGGCCGGCTACGCCGACCTGCGCCGCGCCACCACCTTGGGTCGGGCCAGCGTGCCGGTGTGGTCGACGGTGGCATTGCATCGCCCGGCGGAGTTCAACAAGAGCCACGTGCCGGCGTTTCTGGCCGGGGAGCAGCCCCGCCGCTACGTCTGTGTCTACCCGTTCGTGCGCTCCTACGAGTGGTACCTGCTGCCCGACACCGAGCGCCGTGAGCTGCTCGCCGAGCACGGTATGCAGGCCCGTGACTATCCCGATGTGCGGGCCAACACGGTCGCCTCGTTCGCGCTGAGCGACTACGAGTGGATCCTCGCATTCGAGGCTGACGAGCTGCATCGCATCGTCGACCTGTTGCGCGCGCTGCGGGCCCGCCGGGCCAGGCGCCTCGTCCGCGAGGAGGTGCCGT